>JAAZFE010000113.1 GCA_012511885.1 Lentisphaerota bacterium
GTACGCGCGTTGCCGCAAGGCATGACCTCCCGCCAAAACTTCCCGAGCAATTTTTCCTACGCTGTGTCCCGCATGGGCGGGACACATCGCGGACGCCTCGGCGAGGCGTCCCTACCTTTTCAACCTGCCAATTCCACCCCAAAACGCCAAAAAACGTCTATTTTTGCCAATTTTCGACCTGTTTTGCTCAATTCTCGCCCGTTTTCCGCGCGGCGGCCGCCGCGCGCTGTAGGCGGGTTCGGTGAGCCCGCCCGCCCGCCTCCTCAGCGGCACTGCCGCGTCAGCGCCAAAGGTAGGGACGCATCGCCGAGGCGTCCGTGGCCTGTCCCGGCCTGTGGGACAGGACATAGAAAAAAATGGTTTTGAGGGGGTACGCGCGTTGCCGAAAGGCATGACCTCCCGCCAAAACCTCCCAAGCAATTTTTCCTACGCTGCGCCGCGGCGCATCGCGGACGCCTCGGCGAGGCGTTCCGCCCGAGGCGGACAGGCTCCAACCTTTTCAACCCGCCAATTCCACCCCAAAACGCCAAAAAACGTCTATTTTTGCCGATTTTCGGGCCATTTTGCTCATTTCTCGCCCATTTTTACTCATTTCCGGCCCTTCCCGCCTGTTTTCCGCGCGGCAACCGCCGCGCGCTGTAGGCGGGTTCGGTGAGCCCGCCCGCTGCCCCAGCGCAAACAAGCTCCCGCTACGCGGATAAAACATTGACTTTGCAACCGCGTGAAAGGATGATGAAAAAGAGAGAAGGGCAACAATATTGTCGTTCAAAAACCTCATAAAAATGAAAGCCAGATACTTCATGGCAAAACATAACCCCAACGCTTTGACTCCCGCGGAAAATGACGAATAAGCCACTGAACATTAGCTTGCACGCTGCCAAGACGGCCAAGAAGGATGAATTTTACACGCAGCATGGCGATATTCAGAAAGAGATCGCGGCCTACCTCGAGCTCGACCCCGACACATTCCGCGACAAGGTGGTTTATTGCAACTGCGACGACCCATTCGAGAGCAATTTCTTCAAGTACTTCGCCGCCAATTTCAACAAACTCGGACTCAAGAAACTCATTACCACCAGCTACGACGGCTCCCCAATCGCCGGCCAACTCACCTTGTTCCCGGAATATAACGAGGGCAATGGCAAACGCAAAAAGCCCAAGGCGGTCGCCGTCACCATCAACCATGTGAAAGACGAGGACGGAGACGGCGCGGTCAACGTGTCCGACGTCGAATTCTTCCTCAAGCGTAACAAAGCGGCGCGGAGGGCGTTGCATGGAGACGAAACATACGGCGGCGGCGATTTCCGCAGCGCCGAGTGCGTCGAGTTGCTCAAGCAGGCGGATATTGTGGTGACGAATCCTCCATTTTCTCTGTTTCGGGAATACGTCGCCCAACTCGTGGAATACGACAAGAAGTTCGTCATCATTGGACCGAAGAATGCCGTCACCTATAAGGAGATCTTCCCACTCATCAAGGACACAAAGCTTTGGCTTGGGTTAGGGTTTGCGGACGGCAACGCCTACTTCAGTATTCCTTCCCACGCCAGTCGAGAGTTTGCAGACGGCGTTTACGATGAAAATACGGGACTGGTAAAGTTTCGTAATGTAGGTTGGTTCACCAACCTGGACCACGGGCGTCGTCACGAGTGGTTGCCACTCATGACCATGGCCGACAATCTAAAGTTCAGCAAACACAAGACGCTCAAAGGCAAAACCGCCTATGACCGCTACGATAATTACGACGCAATAGAAGTCCCATTTGTTACTGCCATCCCCAGCGATTATGACGGTGCCATGGGCGTCCCAATCACCTTTCTCGACAAATACAATCCCGACCAGTTCGAGATTCTAGGCACTACCGAATCCAACGATCCGGCCAATGCTTTGAGGACGCGGGTGTATACGTCTCAAGAGTGCCGGGAGGCATATATGAGGCTTTTCGGCAAGCCGGGCGTTTACGACCTCAATGCTTCTGGAGTTGTGAACGGCGTCAAAGTTTTTAAGCGCATCCTCATCCGTCACCGTAACAAGCCGCTAAAGGGAACGACCAAATGAAAACCACGCTAAGAACCGACATCACCGTCGCCGACATTTGCGATGGATTTGTGTTCAACCAGTTGGAAGGCAAAGGGCTTTACGGGTTGAGCGGAAAACTCACCATCCAGCCGGAATACCAGCGCAACTACATCTATGCGGATAGCGGCGGCAAGAAAGAGCAAGCGGTTATCCATTCTCTGCTCCAGGGCTATCCGCTGGGTCTGATCTATTTTAACACGGTCGCAAAAGACAAGTTTGAGGTTCTCGACGGCCAGCAACGAATCACCAGTTTCGGGCGGTTTGTCACGAACAAGTTTGCGCTCATGGTGGATGGGAACCCCATGATTTTTGACAGTCTGGCGGCCAACCAGCAAGACAAGATTCTGAACTCAAAACTTCTGATTTATGAGTGCGAGGGCACGGAAACCGACATCAAAAAGTGGTTCGAGACCATCAATATCGCCGGCATTCCCCTCAACGACCAGGAATTGCTCAACGCGATCTACTCCGGACCATTCGTCACGCTGGCCAAGGCCGAGTTCAGTAACAGCCAGAACGCGCATATCCAGAAATGGAGCGCATACATCAAGGCCAGTGTGAATCGCCAGGGGTATTTGGAACGAGCGCTGGACTGGGTCAGCAAGGGCGACATCGGCGGCTATATGAGCGCCCACCGCAACGACAAAGACATCAACGAGCTGAAGACCTACTTCAATACCGTGATTGATTGGGTGTCGGGCGTGTTCAAGGATGTCCTCGATGAAATGCGCGGCTTGGAATGGGGCCGACTATACGAAACCTACCACGACAATTCCTACGACCCGAATAAAATGTCGGACGACGTGAGAAAACTCGCCGCCGATGATTACGTGAGCAACAAAAGAGGCATCTTCGAATACCTTTTGGGTGGCGCGCTCGATAAACAATTGCTGGTGATCCGGGTCTTCGACAAGCCCGTCAAGCGAGCCGTATATGAACAGCAGACGCAGGCCGCCCAACGCGAGGAAAAATCCAACTGCCCGCTGTGCGCGGTTGGGCACGACGCCAACAAGAGCCGAATCTACAGGCTCGACGAAATGGACGCCGACCACGTCACCGCATGGAGCAAAGGCGGCGACAGCTCAGCCGAAAACTGCCAGATGCTCTGCAAAACCCACAACCGCGCCAAAGGCAACCGCTAATTTGGAAGAAATAACAATGGTTAACATAAGGAGGAGCCGTAACGCCTCCTTACGGTGGATTACGCCAGAACTAAGACTTCACCTTGACTTGAGCGAGGAATAAATTATGGGAGGCAAGGCAACAACATTATCGGAGAAGTTCAACCGTCGCGGACTGTGGTGGCTTCCTAGCTATCCTAACCGGAAGATACCCGGGCAAGTGAGCTTTGACCCGGATGGCGAACTTCAGCTAGAACTCGACGGGTCTTTGCGCGAGAAGATGCCCATTGGGTCTGGCGATCACTTCTATGCACCTTTAGTCTTCGGTGCTACTACCGACGGGAAATTATGCACGCTTTTGGATGTTTCCGAAAATTTCCGCCAGACACACTCTCCGGGCATGACAACAAGCAAATCCTCCTTCAGTCAGTTGATTATCGGCCAAAGCCACATTGACCCATTGACGACGAAATACGAGTCAGCACTTTTGGAGTTCAGCGACTTTTGTGGCTGGATGCACAGAGACCCCTTCACGTATGAAGCATCTCGGACAGAAGTCTATAAACAAACTGTATCCCATACCATGCCATCTGAGGTTAAAATCTTGGTGTCTGCACTTACAGCAGAGGTATCCTTCACCCCATCAATGAACACTAATATGGAGTATCAGCAACGCGCGCTGAAACACTTCGATTCCGTACAAATCAAGCCGATCGAGCCGCAGGATGGCGAGTGGTATAAGAGAGTGGTCTACAAGATGCGGGTTCTGTTGAGCCTCCTCGTTGGTCGTCCCGTTGTTGCCACGGCATTCAAACTTTGTACAGGCATGCAACAAATTTCCGAACACAACGAGGGTTGTTATCCACTATACGTGGATTTATGCGTGAAACAGGCAGGCAAGGCGAAAGGTAAAGATCTGTTGCCACCCGAGATACCCTTCACTTATCCGCGAATTGCCGCATCCATGCCAGCAATACTCAACACTTGGTTCTCCAAAACCGAACAGCTCTCTACACTATACAGCCTATTCTTCGGCACGACGATAAACCGTAGTATACCAAGGGAGTTTCAATTCTTGGCTCTCATCCAAGCACTTGAATCATATCATCGCGAATCTGGAGGTGATAAATACTTGTCCAAGGAGGGCTACGAGGAAATCAGGACGGCGCTTACGAATGCCATTCCCAAGTCAACCCCAGCAGACTTGCGGGATGCTCTGAAATCAAGAATCAAGTACGGGAATGAGTACTCGTTAAGAAAAAGACTGGAGCTAACGCTCAACAAAGTACCCGAAGCATTACGAAATATTTTTGTGCAAGGGAACGAACAATTTATATTCCAGGTTGTTGCCACCCGCAACTACCTGACCCACAGAGATGAATCCCTGAAGGACAATGTACTCGATGACAAAGGGATATTTGACGCTGCCGTAAGCCTGCAACTTCTTATTCAGTACATTCTCCTCACGGAACTTGGCATTGATGAAAAGACTGTTGCGAGAGTCATGCAGGAACATCATGCGTACAAGAATAGGCCTCAAATAATTTTATACAATCAGCGGGCTAAGAGTAACTCGCACTCTAAGCAGACCTCTACTCCAAATCCCTAACGTTCTGCTCCGCCAGCAACATGATAGTGAACCCTACAGTCTCTTTTCCACGTCATGGAAAAATATTTTCCATGGAAAACCAACGGGAACGTCCCACCCTCACAATTCCCCTCCCCGATTGACGCGCGTAAAACACCGCGCCGACCGCGCCGAAACCCTACAAGTCAACCTTGTCAATATGGCCCAATCAGTTCACCCGCACACCAGCGCGGGAAAACAGCAACCTCCTCGCCAATTCCGCCCCTTTTTCCGCGGCAGCGCCAAAGGTAGGGACGCATCGCCGAGGTGTCCGTGGACTGTCCCGGCCTGCGGGACAGGACATAGAAAAGAAGGGCTTTAAGGGGGGGACGCGTTGCCGAAAGGCATGGCCTCCCGCCAAAACTTCCCGAGCATTTTTTCCTACGCTGCGCCGCGGCGTATCGCGGACGCCTCGGCGATGCGTTCCGCCCGAGGCGGACAGGCTCCAACCTTTCCAAACTGCCAATTCCACCCCAAAATCACCAAAAAACGCCGGTTTTCGTCAATTTCGGGTCGTTTTAGACCGATTTTCGCCTGTTTTCCGCGCGGCGGCCGCCGCGCGCTGTAGGCGGGTTCGGTGAGCCCGCCCGCCTGCCGCCCCAGCGGCACATGGCGCGTCAGCGCCAAGGGTAGGGACGCATCGCCGAGGCGTCCGTGGACTGTCCCGGCCTGCGGGACAGGACATAGAAAAAATGGTTTTGAGGGGGTGCGCGTTGCCGAAAGGCATGACCTTCCGTCAAAACTTCCCGAGCAATTTTTCCTACGCCACGCCCCGCATTCGCGGGACGTGGCGCGGACGCCTCGGCGAGGCGTCCCTACCTTCCCGCCCTCACAATTCCGCCCCAAAAACGCCTAAAAATACGCGTTTTCAGCTGTTTTTTCCTCGTTTTCAGCCGTTTTCGGCAACATTCGTGTCCATTCGCGATCCAACAGGCCAACATGTCACCATTTTGCAATTTCGGCTCGAATTTTTATACTCAAGCCGGCCAATTCGGTAGCGGTTAGATAATCTCGTAATTCTGACGCCAACTGCTTATCCGTCAGCTTTTGGGCATGGGCAAGCAGAAATTCGCGGAAATCTTCGATGGTTGTTCCCTGAAAATGCTCAGACGCTTTGACCAGGCGAGAATAGGTCGGTTTTTTCAGCCGTCGCTGCAAAGTGGTCTCGTCGGGGCGGACTCCCAAGCGCAGATAAAACCAAATGTCGTACAGATCGCGCAACAAACGCCGCTCATTCCAAGCCGCCATTTTATCCGCGAGAGCCACGGAATAATCCACCACTCGAATGAGGCGCGGCGGCAGGTTGAAGGGCCGCCCGATGTTGCCTGTGGAGAGGATTTGCGTGCTGATTTGTTGCGCGGTTTTTGCTTCGACTTGAATGGCCACCGCGCCTCGCGCAATATCCACACGCAGGCATGTGGAATGCAGACGATGGCGGATGCTCACGTTGGGCATTTCTCGCAGAACCGCCAACACCTCCCCTACGATGTCTTTTTTTGAGCGATAGGGCACGAACACATAATCCAAGTCGTTGGTCAGTCGCTCGCATCCCAGCAGCCGCAACACCATGCCGCCACGCAACACCGCGCGTTTGTCAAATCGTTGGGCAAACAAGTCCAACACTTCCGCCAATAATTGCTGTTGTTCGTCTCTCACGTTGCCCTCCATAGGCGCTGATATGCCTGACGAAAACGGGCATCATACGCGGCGAGATAGCGGGTGATCCGCTTTTGATTCAGGCCCTTCCGGTTCACGTCGGTATCCAGATCAAACGAAAAGCGGCGGCCCTTATAGGCGTAATAGCAGGTGTCGAGCCACGCCTTTTCGGGAGTCGCCATGCGAATCCCATTTTTCTCGGTGAAGCCAAAAAACAAATGCGGCGCAATGCTCAAATGTTCGATGGTCCCCAGCGAGCAAGAATATACCCGCGGCACGCCCACCTTCACCGCTTGCACCCGCCGCGCGGGAATACTGCCAATTTTCAGCGCGCGACTCAACGCGGTGCCGGTTGAAATATAGGCGCTGGGCTCAATGCGATGGCTAATGTCCAGCAACGATGCCGTGGGCAACGCATACAGTCCGCGCATGACCTTGACCAACTCGCCACGCTGCACCAGACGCTCCACCTTTTTATAGACGCCCGCCGTGGTCACGTCGCCAAAAAGCACACGCAAATCGCCCAGCGTGAAAACACCGGCCAATTCGGGCGTCCACTTTTGAAGTTGTACCGCATCACTCATATATTGACGGAAACCATACTATATTTAGAGTTTCTGTCAACCAATAAAATGACCTCTGCAACGGTGTTTACCCATCCTGGAAAAGAGATTGACCTCATTGACCCTGGCGCGGCAGCGGCAAAAGTAGGGACGCATCGCCGAGGCGTCCGTGGACTGTCCCGGCCTGCGGGACAGGACATAGAAAAGAAGGGCTTTGAAGGGGGTACGCGTTGCCGAAAGGCGTCGCCTCTCGCACAAATCTCCCAAGCAATTTTTCCTACCTTTTCAACCCGCCAATTCCGCGCCAAAATACCAAAAAACACCCATTTTCGCCAATTTTTCGACCTGTTTTGCCCAATTCTCGCCCGTTTTTACTCATTTTCAGCCCTTTCCGCCTGTTTGCCGCACGGCGGCCGCGTCAGCGGCTCTGGCGCGTCAGCGCCCCCTGGGAACGCCGAGCCCCAGCTCGGCAAAAGCAGAGAAAAAAATGGTTTCGAGGGGGTGCGCGTTGCCGAAAGGCATGACCTCACACAAAAACTTCCCGAGCAATTTTTCCTACGCTGCGCCGCGGCGTATCGCGGACGCCTCGGCGATGCGTTCCTACCTTTCCAACCTGCAATATCGCGCCAAAATACCAATAAATACGCGTTTTGGGCTATTTTTACTCATTTCTTGGCCTGTTTTGGCCTGTTTTCCCGCGCGTCAGCGGCGCCTGGCGCGTCAGCGCCCCCCCTGGGAACGCTGAGCCCCAGCTCGGCAAAAAAGCATCGGACGCCACGGCGAGGCCCCCTACCCTCCCGAATTGGCAATATCGTCCCAAAAACCGCCGTTTTTTAGCCTGTTTTGCCCAAATCCGGCTCAGGAGGTAACGGAATAATCCGGGCTAGAGCATCTTCATCAATTCTGTAGCCGTTTTGTCTACTGCATTGGGCTTGGCCGTCGTCAGGCTGTATCGAAATAGCGATGCTATTCCTGTTTCGCCTTCCTTGGCCCAGCCCAATTCGCTACGACCTCCCGGCCACATTATTTCTTCAAATGCTCTAATGGAGGCTTTCTTTTTCCGGGGCTGCGGCGAGGGCGTTGAGCCATTGCGCGTGGAGGGCGGCGGAGATGCGGCTTTCGGCGAGGGCGGTATCGAGGATTTGCCGCCATGTGGCGCACAGTTCGTGGTGTCGCTGCGCGGTTGTTTCCGCGGGGTGCAATCCGGCCTGTTCCTGGCGTTCGGCGCGGATGGCCATGTCCCGCAGGTGCTCGAAAAGCGACTGTAAATCGGCTGGCAGGGGCAAGGTCTGGCCTGCCGCCAACAGGAGGCGCTCGCGCTCGGCGGATGGGAAATCTTTTAACGACACACTCTGCACCATGCCATGTTCGGTGCGGATGGACACCAGCCCGTTGGTTACGGAAACGAGTTGTCCGGAAAGAACCTCGCCGGCGAGATTGGTGTAGATGTCCGCTTGGGCGATGCCGGCACACAGCCAGAGCGTCGCCGCGATCGCCAGACGGTCCATCACGGGGTCAGGGCTCCCACCGTGCTGATTCGGCGCATGGTGAAGGGGCCTTCCACATGGATGGGGCCCTGCCGGCGCAGGCCGTGAAGCTCCCAGCGGCACTCCCCTGCCAACGTTTCCTGGGGGTCCCAGACCGCGATTTCTCCCGCCTTTTCCGACCAGGTGAAGGACACGACATTGCTGACCGAGAAGGTTTCGGGTTTGATCGCGCCGACATAGTTGGCGATGTCATCCCCGGATGGCGCCGGTGTGGTGAAGTCCCATTGCAGGCCGTCGTGATCGGGATGATAGGCGTGCCGGAAAGGATTGGAGCGATCCGAGGCATCCACCAGGAAGTGGAACTCGGCCGACTGACGGAACTCGGATGCGGCTTCGGCGGCGACGATCTGGTTGTCCACGCCCATATCCACGGTGCTGAGTCGGGAAACGGAAGCGTCGGTCGGAATGGAGGCATCGGAAAGATGCAGCGACACGGTGGCGCGGTCCTCGTCTTCGCGGGTGGCAATCAGCACGCGTTGCAGCAGTTTCAGGTTGCCGTCCAAATCCACATGCAGGATGGCCCGCAGGGGCATGGTTCCGCCAGCCGGCACGCCATCCTCGCGCGCGGTGTCGGAGAGGAACTGGGTGACCCGGTTCATCTTGATCTCGGCCAGCCAGAGCCCGGCGGGCCACTCGGCGGTGGCGATGGCGCCCCCTGCGCCGCCGACGGCCACAACCGGCATGCGGGAACAATAGAGCGAACCGCCATCCACATCCCTGACGGTGATAATGCCGGCGCGTTTGACGCCCACCATGCCATGGAACTGCGCGCGGTCAATCGCCAACACCAAGGTCCAGGTCTGGTTGGGCTCAAGGACGTTGGTCATGGTCAATGGCACGGTTTCCCATGTGTTGACAGGGGTTTTCAT
This sequence comes from Lentisphaerota bacterium, assembly GCA_012511885.1. Lineage (GTDB taxonomy): Bacteria > Verrucomicrobiota > Kiritimatiellia > CAIQIC01 > Lenti-01 > JAAZFE01. The sequence continues at coordinate 9,460 of JAAZFE010000113.1, forward strand.
CAACATCTCCAGCAGGGGCGGTTCGAGGTCCATGACGGGCCCCTGGGAGCGGGTATAGGTAATGGAGACCGTGCGCAGTGTGGGGGAATCGTTGCGCACGCTGCACACCGCGAGGGACTGCCGGTCGCCAAAATCGAGGCCGCCGGAAGGCGTCAGGAAGAGCGGCCCGGACCAGTCGCTGACTTTGGCGGCATCCATGACCAGCACGGCGCCATCCTGGATGGTGGTGGCCGACAGCAGGCCCATGACCGCCGGATTGCCGCCGGCGACAACCTGTTTCAAGGTGTGCCCGGTCGGCAGGCCCTGCAAATACTGGGATGGGTTGACCGTGGCGCCGGCCTCGAGGGTCACGCCAAAGAAGTTCAGCGAGGTCTGGCCGCCGCCGGCCGAGGCCGGATGCCACGCCATGCGCTGGACGCAGGGCTTGCCATAGACCGTGATGTTCCAAGGCGCGGAGGCATTACAGACATAGATTCGGTCGCCGACAACATTCTTGAGCGTGGAGATGCCGGGCCGTCCCCGGTGCCAGACGCGATAGGCGGCTTCCAGAACCGGCTCGGTGGCGGCATCGGTGGAAAACTGTGCCGTGCGCAGAAAGGAGCCGCTATCCAGGAGACTGACATGGTCCACGGGCCAGGCGGCAAAGAACTCATCCGCGCCCACGCCAGGGTCCACGCGCAGATAGAAGGCATTCCAGCCGTTGGCCAGCGCGATGGTTTGGGGCACAACCTGCGCGGAGGCGGCCGCAGCCACGAGCAGGCAACCCGCCAAGATGATGTGTTTTTTCACGGCTTTCCTCTCTGATCACTCGACACGCAAGCGGTAGTACACCTTGGGATCGTTGATTACGGCATAGAAGGTCACCATGCCCTCTTCCTCGATGGCGCCCGGCGAGAGATAGGTGGTCATGCTGGGCGCATCGGGCGTGTCGGCGAGGGAGAAGGGCAGATATTCCCAAGCCGGGACAATGAGACTGGCGCTGGCGGCCAGCGAATAGGTGCGCCCGCGCATGGCGTAGAAGCGGATGGTGATTCGTTCCTGCTCAATTTCGATGGTGGGCCGGAGCGCCCGGACGGCCGCGATGGCGAATTGATCCGCCGCATTCAACGGGTCGGTGCCCGCCCAATATTCATCGCGATTGCTCATGCCGTCGCCGTCGTAGTCGGCATCCGGATCGTAGGGTTCGTAGAGGCCCAAGAGCGCGAAGCGGAGGGTTTCGATCATCGCCTCATAGGCATCGGCAATCCCGTTGCCGTTGGCATCGTGTTCGAGGATGATATCCGCCAGACAGACACCGCCGGGATTGCCGACCTGCGCTTGCGGCATGATCTGCTGATTGCTCCACAGCATGACGCCGTCATCCACCTCGAAGAAAAGCTGGTCGCCGGGCATGGCCGTTTTCTCGGTCGGGGCATTGGCCAACGGCACGGCCAGAGCGTAATTCAGCGCGGAGCTGTCGGGCTTGAAGACCTGGGTTTGCGCCAGCAGAACGCCGTTGGTGTTGCGGGCATACACCCGGACACCGTCCGTGTAGGCGATGCGCATGTAATTCATCAGGCGTCCCGCATAGGTGAACGGCGGCATATAGATGGTTTCCGCCGCGGACGGCAGAGCGCCGAGCAGCAACGCCAGCATCAGCAGCCGGCCAACATGGTTCATGGTGTTTGTTTTCATTCCCGGCCCCTTCGCTAATTGCCTGAATTGGAATAGGTGCGCAGACCGATCTGAATGTCGCGGACGGGCAACTGATCCAGGTGGCCATCGCGGTTCGCATCGCGCCCGCGAATGAAGGTGGTCAAGGCGGCTTCGCGGTCCGCGCCGAGCGCGGCCGCGGGAATCACCAGCACCCAGCGGGTGTTCCAGACCGAGCGGCCCACCAGCCGCTTGCTGGCCTCGCGGATATCGGGGCCGTCCGACTCGAAGATGGACGCGCGGAAAGAGGGATAGCGGCGCAGGGTGATGGTCCCGTCGCTGGCGCCGACCAGGTTGTTATAGATGGTTGACCAGTCCGCACTCTCCAGGCTTTGGCTGCCGATGACAAACGGCGGTTGCATGACCTGATCGAGAACGGGGTAATCGAGCACGGTGGCGAGGCGGCCCGGATCGCGCATGCGGTCGGTCCCCAGCGGCATCAGATAGACCACGGGTGTCTGCGAGAGCTGTGGCGGGATGGTGGCCCCCTCCGCCAAGGCGTTGTAATCAATAAAACGCACACCCGCCGCCGCAATCTTGGTGGCGAAGTAGGTCGAGTCATATGCCGAATCGCCACCGGCCAGATCGCGACCGAACAGGTTTTTCCCGGCCTCGATGGTGGTCGCGAAGGGGATGACCAACCCCGGCTCCTGCGTCTGGGCGGGGTTGAACTCGAGGCAATAGCGCTTGAATTCGGGGAGGTCCAGGATGTTGGCGACCCAGTGTTTGGAGAGCTCGGTGCTCCAGGCAGCATCGCCCTGCCCGCCCGGCACGATGCGGAACAAGCCATGGCGTAGCGAGAACCAGGTGGTGTAGGGTTGGGGGTTGTTGATCCCCAGCCGCGGCTTGAGCACCTGCCAGTTGGCCGCCATGCGGGCCAGAATGTCAGCCAGTCCAGGGTCGCCACTCTCTCCGGCCAGGCCGGGTTGGCCGTCGGCATCCAGAGGCCCGATGGTGCGCGCGGCCACAATCTGGCCGAGGAAGTCCGGGCCGGCTTCGGCGTCGGCGGTCAGCCGTCCGGTTTCATAGTCATAGGCTCTGGCCGCCAGCCACGTATATTGTTGAGCCAAGTCAAACGCCGTGGAATAGCGCGTCAAGGATTCATTGCGGTTCAGGCGGAAGAACATATCGTTGTAGCGGGCCTGGGTCAGTTGGCCGACAGCCTGCAAGCGGGTCTGTTCGCGCGCTTCCAGCAGACGTTGGCCTTCGGCCACGATGGTCTCAATGTTTTCGGCGGCCTCGAGCATGGCGGCCCACGCGTTGTTCATGTCATAGAACGCCTGGGCATGACGATCCATGGCGGCGATGGCCTCGTTGCACATTGTTTCGACCGTCTCGCCATAAGCTTCTTTGGCCGCCTCCATTTCCGCTTTCATCTCGATCAGGGTCTTCTTGAATTCCAGGGTTTCGCTGATTAATTGGGCGCCGAATTTGACGCCCAGGAATATTGCTTCCAGCCCCACGAAGCCGGCCTTCGCCCCGGCAAACAAACCGGCATCCCAGACCGAGGCGAGTCCATCCATGAATTCAGCGCCTCCATCGCCAATTGTGCCAAGCAGTTTGAAGGAGAAATTGGCAGCTTCCAGACGGCGCAGCACAGTAAGTTTTCTCATCAGGCGATCATAGGTTTCTCTTGGCGCCGTAGAACCAAAAGCAGCGATCGCTTCCTGTACTGCGGCATCTGTACGCTCCAGCCACTCCTGCCGGTTGTTGACCTCCACCTGCGCCTGGATGAGGTCAATGTAAGCCATCTGGATCCGTCCGGCGGCGCGGCGGGTGCCGGTGACCGTATCGGGTTTGACCACCATGCCGTTGGCGCTCCGCCAGTAGGTCAGTTTGTAGATTGCCTGTGAATTGGTCACGGCATGAATGGTTCCGGGGTCAAAAATTTCATCCCCGTATGGTTTTTCCTCCGCGATATAGAGCGTGTTACTGTACACCGCTTCTGTCATCGCCTCCGGCAGCCCGAACTGTTGCAAATCCATCCACATATAATGGAAGAGATCGGGTCCGTCGTAGCCCTGGGCATAGGTTCCGGAAACGCCGATATCCCCTTCGTAAGGGTAGCCGAAGATGGCGATGAGCTGATCGTTGTAGCCGCGTTCCTGGCTGGCCAGCGAGTCCTCGTAGCTTTCTTCGATGTCCTGCAACTGGCGCAAGGCATGGCCATAGGTTTGCGCCCGTTCGAGGATGCGCCCGGCATTGCGGAGCGCGGTCGCCGCGCGCTCATAGATTTGCTCGAAGTGGCTCGAGGAACCCTCTTCGATGCCTTGGGCCGAGATGTCGAAAGGAATGGCGCGCTCCGAGAAGCCCAGCGGGTTCAAGCCCTGGTCGAGGCGGTCCACCTTCTGCTGCAACACGCGGTGGTGCGCCGCCAGCGCGGCCAACTCGTGGACGCTGCCGCGATGGATGTTCAGCAGGCCGGCGTCGGCCCACTCGCCCTCGATGCCGTTGGCGCTCGCGGTCGCCGGTGGCAGGATGCTGTTGGCGACGGCCCAGTTGTAGAAGGCGCCCAGGCCGGCGCGCGTGCCCCACTCGCCGTAGCCGAAAGCCCGGTTGGCGTCCTCATCCAGATAACCCGCGCCGCCCGCGCCACCCTCGGCCCACACCTTGCGCGCGGTGCGGTCCACGATATCCACCCCCGCCTTCGTCAGGGCCGCCGCCGCCTGGGCAAAGCGCGATTCATCGTCGTAGTCCACATTGACGGGAAGGTCCGCCAGATTCATTTCGCCCATGCTGACTTCGCCCCAGGAGAAGTGCGGATTGCGCAGCAGGCGATAATAGGCCCTTCAGCGCATTGAGATAATGCCCCCAGGCGTCGCCATGCCCCTGGGGATACATGATGGCCGCGTCGTTCTCGTCCAGAACGGCATCGCCGGTCTTTTCCGCGATCCCGTAATTCACCACATAGGCCACTTCGCCCGCGGTGATGCCTTTGGTGAAGTTCCAGAGCAGGCGATGGAAGAACGGCCCGATCCGGTTGGCGGGGGCATTCGCCAGCGAACGGCCGCGCAACAGCGCCAGCTCCTCGTCCAGCAGCGAATCCACCTGGTTCTCGAAGCAATACATCGAGGAAGCCAACAAACCGTAGTCCACGCCCCCCTGCACAAAGTCGCTGCCGATGCCGATGGTCGGGTTGACGGCATCGCTGTAGGCCTCGTTGCCCAGCAGCATATAGAGGTCCGCGAGGCGTTCGACGGCCAGCAGGAGCTGCTTGTTGGCCTCGCCGCTATTGATCCCCAGGGTGAGGCTCAACGATTCCGCCTTGTTCAGCACGGTCTGATAGAGCTGAATGAGGCCGACCTCCGTCAGGTTGTCCTGGTTCAGCGCCACATCGCCTTCGTAGGGCCCGCCGATCTGTTCGAGCATCGAGACGGCCGTTTCCGCTTCGTTTTCGTAGAGGTCGCGCATGCGCTGGGCGAAGGGCGTGATGGCGTTCAGCACCCGTTGCACCCAACCTTCCGCCAGCGCGGGGCCGCACCAGTCGCTCCAGGCATCGCCGACGGTTGCATAGGCCGGCGTGCCGGGCCTGGCCTGGTAGCGCATGGCGTAGTAGGTGTTCACCAAGTCGGCCAACGTGCTGCCCTGCGTGCCCAGGGTGAAACGCGTCCGCCCCTGTTCGGGCTCGCCATACGCAACATAGACATGCTCGAAGTCCATGGGGATGGTGCCGCTGGCATTGGGGGGCGCCTTCTTCCATTCAAAGATGAAATCATCCGGCCGCCCGGCCAGCATTTCGGTGTAGAGGATGTCCAACTGCTGCGAGAGCAGATTGTTCGGGTCCTGCCGCGTTACGACCCGGCCGGCGTACAGTTCCGGCAGCACCTTCAGGACGCGCATCGAAATCACATCGCCGACCTTCACCCCGGTGAGTTCGTTGGTCGCATCGTTCTCGATCAGCACCACATAATCGGCGGCGCCCATGGCGGTCAGCGCATAGTGGTCGGCGGGATCATACTGGATATTCAATTCGCCATTGCTCTGGAAGCCAGCGACACTGGGTTCCACCGGCTCGGTGGCCAGGCGTTCAATGGCCTGATTCCACAGGCTCTTGTTGGGCGAATCCGCGTCAACGATCTCCTGGAGTGCCGCGCGTTCCGCAGGGCTCAGCACGTTCACATAGAGGATGTCCGCCCCGGCGGCACTCTCCTCCAGTTTGCCCATCAAAGCCAGGCACTGGCCGATATCCGCACTGGGGTTGTAGAAAAAGCGGTCGCTGATGGTTGGGGGCAGGTCGCGGAAGTAGTACTTGCCCTGGCGGATCATGGCGTTGCCGTGGTCGCCCAGCTCAAAGCCGAAATCCGCCACCGGCTCCACGCCAGGAGCGAATCCGGCGGTTTGGATGACCGTTGGATCGTAGAGCAGCGCGGTCTCCTGGACGGCGTCAGGGTTGGGGAAAACCACGCCGATGCTCTTGGCCGCCCAGACCTCGGGCAGGCCGGTCAGGGGCTTGGTCAGCGTCTGACCAATGCGCATTTCCGGCACCGCATCCGGCCACTCGACTTGCCATGTCCAACGGATCGGCTCACCCGTCAGCACATTTGCGCTGGGATTCTCAATCCGCGCCAGCCAGGGGATGGGCGTATCCATCGCGGGCTGAGCGGAAGCGCTGCGATCCGGGAACCAGAATCCGCTTTGCATGGGATAGAACATGCGGATGCCGATGGTTCCGTCGCGGCGCGCCCACACCACACCCTTGCGATCGCGAAAAGCCGGATTCTCCGCGCCGGGATCATCCCAGTAGGTCTGGCCAAGCCACGGATTGGCAAAAAAGTCCAACGGATGAGGCCCCGGCAGCACCGTGCCGACGGACATGGCCGCGCCCAACGTCGGATAGAGCGCATTGGTCAGCAGGACATGGTGCAGGGCCATCTGGTAGCGGTTGTCCAGCACGTACTGCGTCAATACCGCCGGGCGCGAGGCATCCGCCGTGTTCAAATCGCAACGGACCGCCCACGGGACATAGCCCCCGCCACCGCTGCGAATGATGGCGTGTTCCTCATTCGGGTTGTAACCAATTTGCGTCGAGTCGTTCTGCGTGTAGATGATCGGGGTCTCATCGGCCACAATCACCTCGTTGGGCACGATCTGCACCGCGCTCGTTTCGTCATCCCACAGGAACGAATCGCCCAGGCCGCCGAGCTGGCTGGCCAGCACGATCTGCGGCGCCGCGAACTCATCCGGCCAGACGGCCTGATACCACGCCGGCTGCGACGGGATCGCCAGCGGCGTCGGCATATCCTCCTGCTGTATGCTCAGGTACCACCAGGCCTCGAGAACGGGCGTGCTGGCATTGCGGTTGGTGTTCACAAAATACAGCGCGGAAACCGGCCAGTCCGGGTCGGGGTCGGCCGAGGGCGCGATGTAGATATTGGGATTATAGTTTTCGCTTGAGCCTTCCGCATACAGATACGCGGGAATGTCACCGGCAACGGTTTGCGCGATCGCGCCCGGCGGTCGCAATTCGGTCCCCACGGCCACCACGTTCGTCGTGCGTGGATAGCTGGTATTCATGACCGACCGCAGTGGCTGGAACCAGATGTTGTCGTCGGTCTGCAACTTCAGCAGCGCATGGCCTGCCCGGGTCGCATAGACCGATTTGTCCTCCTCGTTGATGCGCGCGTGGTCCGGCTCCTGGTAGGCCATCAGCGACGCGATGTATGGCTCCGGCACATAGATGGGCGCGCCGCCCAATTCCGCCAGATTCCCGCGCACAAACCAGGGAACATCCGGCGCCCAGGCGCTCAAGTAATGGTCGCACTCAAACGGCCAACTCACATTTTGCGAATCGGTCTCAGCCCAGTACACCTCCGCCAGGGCAATCGTTGATGGCGTGGTCGGGCGAATGGAAAAGACCGCGCCATTCTTGGGGCTGTAGGAGTATTGTCCGCTATGTTGATAGAGATAGGGCCCGAGACCATCGGCCGGCTCGCTCATGTTCAGTTGATAGACGTGCAACCCCTCGATATCGTAGCCGTCGCCCGACGGGAAGAGGCGGTCGCCCATGTGCACGCTCTGTTCCTTCACCGCCGGGGCGCAAACCTCCACCACCACCACATCCAGCAGCCGCTCATAGGTGCCGGAGTCGTAATAGGCCAGCAGGAATTGCCCGCGCAGCGTGCCGGCCGCGTGCAGGTGCAGGTTCTGGCCCAGCGTGGTATCCAGATAGACCCCGGAGACAATCCCGGTGGTGACCGTCATCCCGCTCTGCGCCGAGTAGTTGGTCACGGCCCCCTGCTGAACTTGCAGCAGGGCGGGACTCCCGTAGAGCTTCACAAACTTGCCGGACAGGTCCACCGGATTGGCGTTGTAAGGGTAGGAGGTCCAAAAGAGACGGTAGGGCCGCGATGCCGCGACGGGTGCCACATTATAGCCCTGCACCTGCTGGGTGCCGTCATTCAGAATCCACGTGATGGCCAAACCACCGCCCGCGGCAAAGTAGAGAGCTGGCGTGCTCAAGTCGAAGAAGACCTGCGTGGCCAGGTTGGAGTTGGCGGCGCAATCGGCCAGGAACCGCTCATGGGTGGCCGCCCAATTCACATTGGCGGGCGTGTCCACCGCCTGTCCCAGATAATAGTCCGGTCGGAGGCGCTCAAAGGGATAACCATAGAGACAGGCCTCAAGCTGATGCATCGGTTTGCCGGGAGAGACCGGTGAGCGGGGATAGACGATCTGCCCCCCTTGCAGGCGCGGTTCCAGCGCCCCGCCGTTGACCTCCGGGTTGATATTGTTGGTCACCCAGGCTTTCTGGTCGGCCGTCAGCAGATTGTAGGCGCTGGTCGTGTACAGCCGCAAATAGCCGGGAAACTCGCTCACGGTGTAACTCGTTTGGGCCCTGGCCGTCGTCGCCAAGGCCCCGATGACACCGGCGCACAGCCACCGATACAACCTTCGGCACGGCAGGCCGCGATTGTCGCTTTGTGTTTTCATGGTCTTACTTCACGCGCATGATGTAGCAGAGAGCGTAGTAAGGCGGACGGTTCTCGTGGGGCTGGTCGCCGCCGGCTTCACCCGTCTGTACGGTCTGTTCGTCGTACCACACCGCCCAATATGAATTTGCAAGTCCAAGGAACGCGTGCTCTTTACTCGTGCGCGTCGTGTGGGAGTGTTTCGGCATCTGCGCCACCGTCAATGTCACCTGGTTGGCGCCACCCGTATTGTTGACATTGTAGCCGCTGCCGGTGCCGGCGCCGACCACGAAACGACCGCGCAAATCGGGGGTCTGCTTTCCGTTCACCGTGCTGCCATTACAGAGCGCCCAACCGTCGGGAATCTGGTTCTCGGTGCCTGACCACATGATGATGCCGCCAATCGGAATCGTGCCGTAGCCGGAAATGGTGGCAGGAGCTTTGACCACCGCATCGGTGTAGAACGTGGCAGGCGCCCCGGCGGCCACCGATATTCCGTTTTTGCACCATACCCAGGCTTCAAAATGGGCGTTGCTGTGCACATTGAGCGTGTTGTTCAAGGTCAGGTTGCCGGTCACCACCGCGTTACTGGCCGCCGTCAACTTGCCTTTCACTGTGAAGTTGCCCGCCGACTCATGCGCCGTCTTGGCCGCGATGGCATAGGCCGAGCTCAACAGCCGCTGGCGCGGGGTGATCTCTTCGCCGCCCTTCACCTTCAAGCCGATGTAGAGCGTGCCGGTGGCTGCGCTGATCACCGACTCCAGCGTCCCGCCGCCCAACGGGGAGCCAACCGAGTCACTCAGCTCCATGTTGAAGGCGCCATTGTCCAGCGTGACCGCCACCTCGCGGCCCCAGAGCGCGGTGCCGCCTGTGGCCACACTGTACAACCGCACCTCCAGATTCGCGCTTTTGGCGGTCATGGTCGTCACCACCCCATCCACCACCTCGCTCAACACCCCCTGATAAGGAATCGCCAACGGAACGGCCGATGCGCTCAACGCCCAAACGGTACACCCAACCCACAGCAACCAACTGCACCTTTTCATGATTTACCTCCTGATCATGCGTTTGATTCTACACAGACTTCCTTGTTATGGTTCTATCCACAAAGCGTTGAAAAAGTGGTTCACCCTTCATCCGTCGGGTGGGTGGCGGCTCACGACTTGCCCGGCCGGGAACCATGTCAGGCCCCTGGTTGGTTGGCGAAGCGGGTTGGGCGCATGAACCGAAATGAATGATGCCGGCCGTTGGCAACGAGAGCTTGAATTCGCCGAACGTGGCGTGTTCCCCACAGTCCCCCCTCCCCCGTCCTCCCCCCAAACGTGAACGCAGTCCCGACCGGAATATCGCCCCTGACCGCTCGCGCCTTCGCGCTCAACATAGCGCCCGGAGACACGCCCACCACAGACGGCCAAGCTGGCTGCCTCCACGGTGAACAACTCGTATGCGTTCATGGGCAATCCTGCGCTTTGTATGCTGTAAGAGCGTAGGAGTCCGTTCAGCCAAAAGTCAAGAAACATACTGTAAAAAAAATGAGCCGGAAAAGAATACACTCCCGCAATGCCCCTCCCCTGCTCGCGGCGCATTCACCCCCGCCCGCAATTCTCATTATGCCGCCTCAAATATCCGCATCATGCAGTGCAACAATTAGTAAAGATGTTGTCATCCATGTTGATGAATTATTCAGGCTACGCGTTGTCGAGGCCTACGCGGAGGTCGCGGATTTTGGCGGCGAAGCGGGCGGGGAGATCGGTGGCGGTGGGGTCGGCGCCGGTGAGGTTGACGAGGGCGGAGCCGACGATGACGCCGTCGGCCAAGGGGGCGAGTCGGCGGGCGTCGTTGCCGTCGCGGATGCCGAAGCCGAGGCAGACGGGGACGGGGCAGACGGCTTTGACTTCGGCAGCGTGCCGGCGAATGGCGTCGTAGTCGAGGCCGCCTTCGCCGGTGGTGCCGGCGCGGGTGATGAGGTAGAGGAAGCCTTCGGTTTTGGAGGCGATCATCTGGAGGCGGTCGGGGCGCGTGGTGGGCGCGGCGAGCAGGACGATTTGAATGCCGGTGCCTTCGAGCGCGGCGCGGAGGGGGGCGGATTCTTCGGGGGGAAGATCAACAATGAGAAGACCGTCAATGCCGGCTTGTTGGGCGGCGGTGGCAAGGCGGTCGAGGCCGAATTTGTAGATGGGGTTGTAGTAGCTGAAGAGCATGAGGGGGATGCCGGTGTCGCGGCGGAGGGCGGCGGCGAGGTCGAGGGTGCGCGAGAGGCTCATCCCGGCGCGGAGAGCGCGTTGGGAGGCGGCTTGGATGGTGTCGCCGTCGGCGGTGGGGTCGGAAAAGGGGACGCCGAGTTCGAGGATGTCGAGGCCGGAAGTGGCAGCGGCGCGGAGGATGTCGAGGCTGGTGGCGTAGTCGGGGTCGCCAGCGGTGATGTAGCCGATGAGGGCTTTGCGGTTTTCGGCGGCGAGGCGGTGGAAGGTGGCGGTGATTCGGTTCATGGGCTGATGTGGTTGTGGGTGGTTGGCGGGATGCGGCGGCGGCGTCTGTGTTCGCCGGATCGCGGCAGGTGACAGGCGTGACTTTTCCACGGTGTGGAAAACTTTTTTCCATAGCGTGGAAAATCCGCGGAAATATTTTCCATGGCGTGGAAAACGGTTGGCGGACTAGGGGGCACGGCGTTCTTTCAGCAACTGAAGGACGTGGTCGAGGTCTTTGTCGCCGCGACCGGAAAGGTTGACGAGGATGTGTTGCCCGGGCGGACGTTTGGGCGCTTCGCGCATGGCGACGGCAAGGGCGTGCGAGCTTTCGAGCGCGGGGATGATGCCCTCGTATTGGCAGAGGGCTTGGAAGGCGTCGAGCGCTTCGTCATCGGTGACCCCCTCGTAGCGCACGCGCTTGAGGTCGTGGAGCAAAGCGTGTTCGGGGCCGACTCCGGGGTAGTCGAGTCCGGCGGAGATGGACCAGGCTTCGTGGATTTGGCCCTCGTCGGATTGGAGGAGGTAGGTCATGGCGCCGTGGAGTTCGCCGGGCGAGCCGCCGCAGATCGAAGCGGCATGGCGCGGGGTGTCGAGGCCCTCGCCCGCGGCTTCGGCGCCGATCATGTCGCAGGGATCGTCGAGATAGGGATAGAAGAGACCCATGGCGTTGGAGCCGCCGCCGACGCAGGCGGTGAGCAGGTCGGGATGGCGCCCGGTTTTCTCGAAGAATTGCGCGCGGGCTTCGTCGCCGATGACGCGCTGGAAGTCGCGCACCATTTCGGGATAGGGATGGGGGCCGGCGACGCTGCCGATGACGTAGAAGGTGTCGGCGCTATGGGCGGACCAGTAGCGGAGGGCTTCGTTCATGGCGTCTTTGAGCGTGGAGGTGCCGGAGGTGACGGGGATGACGTCGGCGCCGAGCAGCTCCATGCGGCGGACGTTGGGGGCTTGCCGGCGGATGTCTTCGACGCCCATGAAGACTTTGCACTCGAAGCCGAAACGCGCGGCGATGGTGGCGGTGGCGACGCCGTGTTGGCCCGCGCCGGTTTCGGCGATGACGCGCGTTTTGCCCATGCGGCGCGCGAGCAAGCCCTGGCCGACAACGTTGTTGATTTTGTGCGCGCCGGTATGCGTGCAGTCTTCGCGCTTGAGCCAGATTTGCGCGCCACCGAGGTGGGCGCTGAGGCGCTGGGCGTGGTCGAGCGGCGTGGGCCGCGCGGCGTAGTCGCGCAGCATGGCGCGGAAGTCGGCGAAGAAGGCGTCATCGTGCTTGACGGCGTTCCAGGCGGCTTCGACATCGAGGAGCGCGGACATGAGGGTTTCGCCGACGAAGCGTCCGCCGTAAGGCCCGAAGTGGCCGGTGGCGTCGGGATATTGGCCAATCAGTGGGGTCATGCGGTTCCTTTCCAATCAAACGGGTGTGGGGCGGCGGGCAACTGAGCGGCAGCCTGGATATAGGCACGCACGCGGGAGGGGTCTTTGATGCCAGACGCGGCTTCCAGGCTCGAGCTGGCATCGAAACCGCCCGCTTGCGAAACGCTAGCGGCGTCGGCGAGATTGTGCGCGTTGATTCCGCCCGCGATGGCAAACGGGAATGCATCCGTGAGCAAGGCGGCGCCCGCCCAATTCCACGCGGCGGCATTCCCGCCGGGCAGGTTGCCCGTGCCGCACTCAACCAGAATGCCCGTTTGGGCGGGCAGCGCGCGCGCGGCGTCGAGCAGGGCGGCGCCTGTGGTTTTGAGCACCTTGATGACGTGGTAGCCCGCGCGCTGGAGCGTGAGAATGTCGTCGGTGGATTCGTCGCCGTGAAGCTGGATGGTGGTGAGGGTCGCGGTGCGGGCGATGTCGAGGAGAGCCGCGACGGGGTGATTGACAAAGATGCCCACGCGCGCGATGTCGAGCGGCAGACCAACGAAGAGGTCGCGCGCCTGTTCGGGTGTGACGTTGCGCGGACTGCGCGGATAGAACACGACGCCCAGCGCGCCCGCGCCGGATTCGGCGCAGAAGAGCGCGTCTTCGCGCCGCGTGATTCCGCAGATTTTCAGGAAGGGAAGCATGGTCAGGGTGACATTGGGTGTGAGGTCCATTCGCGGAGGAGAGCGGCGGGGTCGGGGGTTTTGACGAGGGCTTCGCCGACGAGGAAGCGGCGGATGCCGCTGGCGAGAGATTGCCGGATGTCGGTGGCGTTGCGGATGCCGCTGGCGGCGACGACGGCGGTGTCGGGCGGGAGAAGGTCGGCGATGCGCGCGGCGCGGTGGACGTCGGTATGGAAGTGGGCGAGGTCGCGGTTGTTGATGCCGATGACGGGGGCATTGATGCCGTCAAGGCGGCGGGCGTCGGCTTCGTCGTGGATTTCGACGAGCGTGTCGAGTCCGATGGAATGGGCGAGCTGGAGGAGGTCGCGGAGTCGGGCGACGTCGAGGATGCGCACGATGAGGAGCATGGCGTCGGCGCCGATGGCCGCGGTTTCATAGACTTGGTAGGGATCAATGATGAAATCTTTGCGCAGGACGGGGATGGTGGTGGCGGCGCGCGCTTGCTGGAGGTCGGCGGCGGAGCCTTTGAAGTAGGCGGGTTCGGTCAGGACGGAGAGCGCGGCGGCGCCGCCGGCGGTATAGGCGCGGGCGAGAGCGGCGGGATCGAGATGGGGGGCGATGTCGCCGAGCGAGGGGGAGGCGCGCTTGATTTCGGCGATGACGCGGATGCCGGGGGCGTTGAGGGCGGCGGCGAAGGGGCGGAAGTCGGTGCGCCGCGCGGCAAGAGATTTGACTGCATCGAGGGGTCGCGCGGATTGCGCGACGGCAATTTCGGCGCGCTTGGCGATGAGGATTTTATCGAGGAAGGACATGGCGGCTATTGTTTGGAAAAGGCGATGAGCTGGTTGAGTTTGCTGAGCGCGGCGCCGGAAGCGATGGCGGCGGCGGCTTGTTGAATGCCGTCGGCGAGGGTGGCGCAGCGGTTGGCGGAGAGGAGCGAGGCGGCGGCGTTGAGCAGCACGATGTCGCGTTTGGGGCCGGTGATGACGCCTTCGAGGATGCCGCGGGTGATGGCGGCATTGTCGGCGGGCTCGCCGCCTTCGAGGTCTTCGGCAGAGCAGTAGTCGCCGAAAAATTGGGCGGGATCAATGTCGTAGGTTTTGATGACGCCGTCTTTCAGCTCCGAGCAGCGCGTGGTGGTGGTGAGCGTGATTTCGTCCATGCCGTCGTGTCCGTGGACCACGAGGACGCGCCGCGAGCCGAGGGCTTTGAGGACTTGGGCGAAGGTCTCGGTGAGGTCGGGGGCGAATACGCCGAGGAGTTGGCAGGGGGCGGCGGCGGGATTGGTGAGCGGGCCGAGCAGGTTGAATAGCGTGCGCACGCCGAGTTGTTTGCGGACGGGGCCGGCGTGTTTCATGGCTTTGTGGAAGGCGGGGGCAAACATGAAGGTGATGCCGATTTCGTTGAGCGCTTCTTCCATGAGTTCGGGGTCGGCGGCGAGATTGAAGCCGAGGCATTCGAGGCAGTCGGCGCTGCCGGATTTGCCGGAGCTGGCGCGGTTGCCGTGCTTGGCGACGGTCGCGCCCGCACCCGCGGCGACGAAGGCGACGGTGGTGGAGATGTTGAAGGTGATGCCGCCATCGCCGCCGGTGCCCACGGTGTCGAGGGTGTTGGGGGTGAGGGTTTGGATGCGGATGGCGGCACTGCGCATGGCGCGGGCGGCGCCGACGATTTCGGCGATGGTCTCGCCTTTGGCGGCGAGGGCGGTGAGGAAACCGGCGATTTGCGCTTCGGTATAGGCGCCGGAGAGGATGCCGGTGAGGGTGGTGAAGGATTCGTCTTCGGTGAGGTTTTGGCGGGCGATGAGTTTTTGGAGGATGGGTTTCATGGGCGTTGGGGGTTGGGGATTAGAGCGGAAAAGCAGTCTGACCTGAATAATTCATCAACATGGATGAAAACATCTTTACTTATTGTTGCCCTGCATGATGCGGATATTTGGATAAAAAATTATTTTTCATCACTGTTGCCCTTCGGCGCGACGATTCCAACCCGTCTGCGGCGTTATTCGGGGCTCGCAGTATGTCCATACAGCTTCGCCCCGCCTGCCTTGCATCCGGGCCGGACTTGTCGCGTGAATTATCCAGGTTA
>JAAZFE010000014.1 GCA_012511885.1 Lentisphaerota bacterium
GCGGTGATGAAGTCGTTGGGCCGGGGGCGGCGTTTTGGATGATTTCGAGGAAGTAGGGTTCGAGGGCCTGGCGAGGGTGGTCGAGGAGGGGGGCGGCGCCGAGGGCGGCGCGAGCGGCGTCGAGGAGCTGGCGCAGGTTGGCAGGGTCGGCGGGGGTGGGGAAGGTGAGGGTGGTTTGCTCTTTGCGGGTAAGGAGGGTGTCGAGGGGGCCCTGGGCGAGGATGCGTCCGCTGAGGAGGATGGCAACCTGATGGCAGACGTCTTCGACGTCGGCGAGGAGATGGGAGGTGAGCAGGACGGTTTTGCCGCGGGCGGCAAGGGCGAGGATGAGGTCTTTGACCTGGCGGGTGGCCTGGGGGTCGAGGCCGGCGGTGGGTTCGTCGAGGATGATGAGGTCGGGGTCGTTGAGGAGGGCTTGGGCGAGGCCGAGACGGCGGGCCATGCCTTTGGAGAATTGGCCGACGGGGCGGTTGCGGACGCGGTCGAGGCCGGTCATGTGGAGGAGCTGTTCGACGCGGTCGCGGGCGAGGGGGGCGGGGAGGCGGAAGAGGCTGGAGTAGAAGGCGAGGGTTTCGCGGGGGGTGAGGTGGGGATAGAGGTAGGTTTCTTCGGGGAGATAGCCGATGCGGCTTTTGGCGGCGGTGGATTGGGGGGGGGCGCCGAGGACTTCGAGCCGGCCGGAGGTGGGGAAGAGGAGGCCGAGGATCATTTTGATGGTGGTGGATTTGCCGGAGCCGTTGGGGCCGAGGAGGCCGAAGATTTGGCCGGTGGGGACGGTGAAGCTGATGGAGCGGACGGCTTCGACGCGGGGGCGACGCCAGAAGTCGCGGAAGGTTTTGGCGAGGTCGGTGGCTTGGATGGCGGTGTTCAAGGTTTTGTGTCCGATTGGCAGTGTAGGATATTTGGAGGCTCGGGTTCAATATTCAACATGGCGGATTCAACATGGCGGACGCCAGGGCGAGGTTTTGGGGCGGGAATGGACTGGATGGACAAAATGGACATGAAAACCGTCGAAAAAGGGCAAAAATGGGGCAAAAACGGGTGAAAACGGGGCGAAAATGACGAAAAACCCGACAAAACGGGTGAAAATGAGGCAAAAATGGGGCGAAAAAAACGGCGACTGCCGGATTGGGTGGGGGCGGGGAGGATTATTGGGTGATTTCGCGTCGGCGGAAGGAGAGGGCGCCGAGGATGAGGATGGCGGCGGCCCAGGTGGCGGCGTAGGCGGTGGCTTGGAGGTAGTAGGCGGGGGGGATGGGGACGGCGTCGTCGAGGGCGTCGATGAGCCAGAAGGCTTGGACGTTGGGGATGAGGGCCCAGGCGGCGGTGGCGAGGGGGGCTTGGGCGGGGTTGGCGGGGAGGAGGGTGTCGGCGGTGATGCCGAGGAGGATGAGGGCGGCGGTGAGGAGAAGGGTGGGGGCGGGGGGTAGGCGGGTGGCAAGGGCGGCGGCGAAGGCGACGGCCATGGCGAGGATAAGGTAGAGGAGGAAGCCGACGCCGAGGATGTTCCAGGTGTAGTTGCGGGGGAAGGTTTGGTGGTCGAGGGGGGTGGGCAGGAAGGCGGCGGCGGCGAAGGCAAGGAGGAGGCCGATGAGGAGGAGGTAGAAGGCGGCGGAGGTGAAGGGGCGGTGGGTGCGGTGGTTCCAAAGGGCGGCGAGGGCGAGGGCGGCGAGGAGGGCGCCGAGGGTGATGAGGAGGGCGGGCCAGTCGAGGTGGAAATCGTTGGCGCCGACGCGGACGGCAAGGAGGGTGGCGGCGAGGGCGGCGAGGAGGTAGAGGGCAAGGGCCTGGAGGATGCCAAGGGTGCGGGCGAGGTAGAAGCCGGCGCGGGGGACGGGCTTGGCGAGGATGATGGCGGCGGTGCCGCGGCGCAGTTCGCGGGTGAAGCCTTCGGCGGCGGCATGGACGCCGAGGAAGAGGCCGCCGAGGAATTGGAGGGCGAGGGCGCTGTCGCGGATGATGCGGGCGGAGTCGCCGAGGGTGTAGTTGAGAAGGAGGGGGAGCAGGACGATGGCGACGATGGTGCCGAGGGCGACGAGGAGGAAGACGGGGCGGCGGATGGCCTCGAGGGCGGAGAGTCGGGCTATGGCCAGGAAGGGCATTGGGGAAGGAATGAGGCTAGAACCACTGGGCGTAGGCAGGGGTGCTGGCTTCTTTCAGCTCTTTGAGGACATCGTCGAGTTCTTTGAGGCGCATCTGGTTGGCGTAGTCTTTGTAGAAGGGCCAGATGCGTATGCCGCGGTCGCTGCCGGGCTGGATGATGAAGATGCCGGGGGTTTTGTTGGCACGATATTTTTCGACGAGTTCTTTGATTTCCTTGCGGCCGGTGACGGTGATTTCGAGCTGGATGTAGTTGCGCATGAGTTTGCGCCAGGGCATGGTGGTGGCGATGCGTTTTTCATACCAGGCGCAGAGGCCTTTTTCGTCGGCTTCGAAGGGATTCTGGAAGTAGAGCAGGACGCAGGCGCCGGTTTCTTTTTGAAGCTGCATGACGGTGTCGTAGTCGCGGTAGTCCTTGAAGACTTTTTTGGGGACATCGTCGAATTTGGGGTTGTCTATGAGGGCTTTGTATTCGGGGGAGACGGAGTGCGCGCCGGGAAAAGGGGCGAATGCGGCGGGGCGGTCGATGGCGGCGGACGAGGGGGGGGCGTCGGGAGCCGGGGCGGAGGGTTGGGCGAAGGGGGCGGTGGCGACGGGGGGAGCGGTGGGTTCGGCGGGGGCGGGCGCGGACGGGGTTTCGGGGGGGGCGGCGGGGGTGGCGCGCTCGAAGCGGGAGCGGTCGAATTTTTGGCGGGGGAATTCCATGCGCTGCTGGGCGAGGGCGCCAGTGGCGACGAGCAAGGCGAGGACGAACGAGATGCGGCGGATGGTGGTCATGGGGCGGATCCTTTCAGGTTGCGATGGGTAAAAGGGCGGTGGCGATGGAGAAGTAGATGAGAACGCCGAAGATGTCGGCGACGGAGGTGATGAGGGGGGCGCTGGCGGTGGCGGGGTCGAGGTCGAGTTTGTTGAGGATGAGGGGCAGGACGGTGCCGAGGAGGCTGCCGGCGACAATGACGGTGAACATGCTGAGGGCGACGACAACGCCAACCGAGAGGCCGCCGTGGAGCCAGCCGAGGAAGAAGGCGGCGAAGGACATGGCCAGGCCCATGATGGCGCTGACGCCGATTTCGCGGAGGAGGAGTTTCCACCAGTCGGCGGAGTCAATTTCGCCGGTGGCGATGGCGCGGACGACGAGGGTGGAGGCCTGGGCGCCGGCGTTGCCGCTGCTGCCGATGAGCAGGGGCAGGAAGAAGACGAGGACGACGACGGAGGAGATGGTGTCTTCGAAGAACTTGATGCCGGCGCCGGAGAAGATGTTGACGAGGATGAGGCCGAGGAGCCAGCCAATGCGTTTGCGATAGAGGAGGCCGAGGGTGGCTTCTTTGAAGCTGATTTGCAGGGGCTGGACGGTGGCCAGTTTGTGGAAGTCTTCGGTGGCGGCGTCGGCGGCGACGTCGAGGATGTCGTCCACGGTGACGATGCCGAGGAGGATGTTGTCTTCGTCCACGACGGGCAGGGCGTGGAGGTCGTATTTGCGGAAGACCTGGACGGCCTCTTCTTCGTCCTGCTGGGAATGAAGGCTGGCATAGTGGCCGTCGAGAAGAGTGGCGACGGTGATGCCGGGGTCGGCCAGGATGAGGCGGCGCAGGGGGAGGTCGTCGCGGAGGTGGCCGGTTTCGTCCGTGATGTAGATCATGGACATGGTTTCGGAGTCGGTGCCGGTTTTGCGCAGGTGTTCGAGGGCCTGGGCCACGGTCCATTCGGGATCGACGGTGACATAGCGGTCGGTCATGAGGCGGCCGACGCTGTGCTGGGGATAGCTCAGGAGGGTGAGGGCCTGTTTGCGGTCCGAGTCGTCGAGAAGGGCGAGGAGGCGCTGGGTGACACGGGCGGGGAGTTCCTCGAAGAGGGCGGTGCGGTCGTCGGGCGAGAGGGCGGCGAGGACGGGCTGGATTTCCTCGTTGGCCATTTCGCTGAGGAGCTGGTTCTGGTAGATGGGATCGAGCAGCGAGAAGACTTCGTCGGCGAGCTGGCGGGGGAGGACGCGGAAGAGAAGGACGCGGTCTTTGTCGGTGACGACGGTAAAAAGTTCGGCAACCTCGGGAGCGGGCTGTTCGAGGAAGAAGTCACGCAGTTCGTTGAAATGTCCGTCGGCGAGCATGTCCAGGATATCGGGGAGCAGGAGGTGGCGCAGGATCATGGCCGGCCTCGCGCGGGTTGGTGGGGGGGATGGATAGCGCGCCCGGTCATGTCACAGTCCCAGGATGAAGTTGGCGATGGAAAAATAGATGAGGATGCCGAGGATGTCGGCCATGGAGGTGATGAGGGGGGCGCTGGCGGTGGCGGGGTCGAGATTGAGTTTGTGGAGGCCGATGGGCAGGAGCGCGCCGAGAAGGCTGCCGGTCATGACAACAGCCACCATGCTGAGGGCAACAGTGACGGCAATTTTGATGTCGCCGCGCCAAAGGCCGAGAGCAAAAACTCCGAGGGCCATGGTGAGGCCCAGGAGTGCGCTGAGGATGAACTCGCGGCCGAGGAGTTGACGCCAGTCGCGGGAATGGACTTCGCCGGTGGCGATGGCGCGGACGATGAGCGTGGAGGTCTGGGAGCCGGCATTGCCACCGCTGTCGATGAGGAGCGGAAGGAAGAAGACGAGAGCGACCACGGCGGCGATGGTGTCTTCGAACATGGCCATGCCGGAGCCGGAGATGACGCCGGCGGCCACGAGGCCCAGCAGCCAGCCGATGCGCTTGCGCACCAGCAGGCCGAGCGAGGCATGGCGCAGGCTGACGTGCAGGGGTTGGACGGTGGCGAGTTTGTGGAAGTCTTCGGTGGTGACTTCTTCGGCGACGTCGAGGATGTCGTCCACGGTGACGATGCCGAGCATGATGTTGTCCTCGTCCACGACGGGGAGGGCATGGAGGTCGTATTTGCGGAAGACCTGGACGGCTTCTTCTTCGTCCTGCTGGGAGTGGAGGCTGGCGTAGCGGCCATCGAGGAGGGAGAAGACCGTTGTGTTGGGATCGGCCAGGATGAGGCGGCGCAGGGGGAGGTCGTCGCTGAGGTGGCCGGTTTCGTCCGTGATATAGATCATGGACATGGTTTCGGAGTCGGTGCCGACTTTGCGCAGGTGGGCAAGGGCCTGGGCCACGGTCCATTCGGGATGGACGGTGACATAGCGGTCGGTCATGAGGCGGCCGACACTGTGCTGGGGGTAGCTCAGGAGGGTGAGGGCCTGCATACGGTCGGTATCGTCGAGCACGCCAAGGAGGCGCCGCATGACGCGGGCGGGCAGCTCTTCGAAGAGGGCGGTGCGGTCGTCAGGGGGGAGGGCGGCGAGGACATGGCGGACTTCCTCGTGGGCCATTTCGTCGAGGAGCTGGTTTTGGAAGATGGGGTCGAGCAGGGAGAACACCTCGTCGGCGAGATGCCGCGGAAGAACGCGGAAGAGGAGGACCCGGTCCTCGTTGGTGATGACGGTGAGGAGCTCGGCGATTTCGGGGGCGGGCTGGTTGGCGAGGAATTCACGCAATTCGGTGAGCTCGCCGGCGTGCAGCAGTTCGAGGATTTCCGGCAGGAGGAGATGGCGCAGGATCATGGGCGGCCTCCCGGGGGATTTGGACGGCGCGCCGCACGTTCAAATTGAGGATGGACGCCACTCGACTGCATGGGAGGAGCATGCGAAAAAACAGCGCACAACTCAAGCTCAGGAACCGGTCGGGAGGTTGGTCCGAACATGTTTACCGGATGCCCCCGGACGAAAATTGGGGGCGGGGCGGTGGTAAGAACTGGACAAAACGGGCCGGTTTGGGGCATGCTCCATGCTTGATATGAGCGAATCGAATGGCATGACAGGCATGGGGGCGGCGACTCAGTTGCGAATGAAGATTTTTCTTCGTTCGCCATTGCGCTGCGAGTTGTTGACTCGGCTGGTCCGGCTGCTGGATCGTGTGGAGGGGGAGCAGGTGCTGGAAATGGTGGTGGATGACGCGATGAGCGCGGGACTCCGGCATGCCAACGACGGCGGGGGGGCGGCGTGGCATAGCGCGACCATTTCGGAGCAGCATGTCGAGTTGTTGAGCGAAACCGGCGGGGCCGCAGTTCAAGTCAATGAACTGCCCGTGCTGCCGTTTGAGGATGGATCGTTTGATGCCGTGGTGATGAGCGAGATGCTGGAGTATGTGGAGGATCCGGCGGCCTTGATGGAGGAAGTCCACCGGGTGCTGGCGCCCAAGACCCGTCTGGTGCTGCATGTTCGGCGCAAGCGCCGCACCGTGATTGGTTTTTTCCGGAGGTTGGCCAGGCTCACCGATCCGACGCGTCCGTTGCTGCACCCGGGGTTTACCCCGGCGGAGTTGTTTGACGCGCTCAAGGACGGTTTTGACGTCCGCGACACGGTGATGTATGGGCGCTTCTTCAGCGAATTTGCCGATTTGCTGGTTGAATTGTTTGCCGGGGTGATTCCCTGGTCGTGCGAGCCGGCGGCGCTGACGGAGAACCGCTTGCGCCGGGCACTGACGGTTTATACGGCGTTCACGCCGGTTTTCTGGCTGGCCCGGATTTTGGACGCGATTTTCTTTTTCCTGCCGGCGCATCACTTGGTGGTGCGGGCGCAGCGGCGGATGCTCTGGGTGCCGCGGATGACGCCGCGCCTGCGAGACGGACGCAATATTGCCGAAGCAACGCTGGGTTACAAAATCGGCGTTTCCAGCTTTGATTGACTTGCCGGCCGATGCCGGCAGGCGACGCAGGAGGACTCAGGGGTCGGGTTCAGGTTCCACGATGGGCTGGGCTTTGACGCGATAGAAACGCGTGCGGGTGTTGGCCGGAACAGCCAAGCTCCAATGGTTTTGGGTGGTCGGCCATTGGGTGGCTGGTTCCAAGGGCTGCCAGTCGGCCAATTGGGGGGAAGGGCTGGCTTCAACAGTGAAGTCGTGCCGTTCATCTATGTTCGTGCTCCAGACCCCGCTCCATTGGATGTCGTAGGCAATGACGCGGAGAATGTGCTGGGTGGTGACCTCGTTCAGTTCGTTTGTGGTGATCCAGGTGGCGTTGGTTTCGTAAGTTGGCTGCAAATCGTGGATACGGCCTTGTCGGCGTAAAATGAAGGCCTTTGGCTGGCCATTGCGCAGGCCATTGCCGATGATTTCGTTGGCATTGTTGATTCCGGTGGCGGTGGTGAGCTCCCAGCCGGAGTTGGTGGCGATGAGATCATTGAGATTGTGCATGACTTCATCGCGCCAGAGGAAAGCGTTGGTTTGGCCGGTTTCGGTTTCGGAGCGGCCGACGATCCAGGCGTGGTCGTTGATGGCATTGGCGCAGGAATTATTTGTGGGCGTCCCCAGGGTACCGAGGCTGCGCATGAGCAAATTGGTGGGGTCGGTGTTGCTGTAACTGGGCAGTTTCCAGACGCCATTGGATGGCACGACCAAAAAAGCGTGTTGGGGGTTATAATAGTTGGTGATGGAGGTCCAGCCGACCACCCAACCGTGGTTGTTGATGGCGTTGGCTCCGGCAAATTCGCCCACGCTATTTTTGACGCCCATGTTGCCCAGCAGCTTCATCTCGCCGAAGTCGTGGACGCCATTGCCGTTGTCGTCGTGCCATACATAAGGCCACCAGCGGGGATTGGGAGAGTAGACGAAGGTGGTTCCACAAATGCGATCATCTTCGTTTATGCCGTAGGAATCGCAGGATTGAGAGACACCAAATGGCGGAATCTGAGTGTGATTTCCCTTTTTCCATACGAAGGTGTGGTTATTCACGGAATTGCTGATGCCTGAGGAGCCGGTAATGGTGCCTCGGTTGTTGATAGCGCGTCCGATGCTGTTGGCTCCGCCGAGGGTGCCGATGGGGGTCATGGACCGGTTTGAGTAGATAAAGGCCTGATGGCTGGTGGGGGATACCTGAGCCTGCCCCGTGATGTCGCCGTGGTCGTTGATGTCCATGGCTCGGCTGTAGGTGCCTTCGGGAAGGAAGCCGAGGCCGCTGATGCAGCCGTTTTGCCAGACAAAGGCTTGCTCGCGGCCTTCTGCATCCTGGGAAGAGCCGACAACTTGGCCGACGTTGTTGAGTCCATTGGCCTGCGCCCAGCTGCCGCCCAAGGTGCCCAGGTCAATGATATCGTATTCCGGGGCGGCGAAGGCGTGGGCGGCGACCAGCCCCAGACAAAGCAGCGTCTGGCGAATGGAATGTTTCATGCCAAATTGAGTTTGGGCTTGGACTGTATGGAAGTCAAGGGTTGGGGGAAAGAAACTGGAGGCCAAAGAAGCGGTGGTTGGGGGGGAGGGGGGGGGAGGTCATGACGGGGGGGGCGGGATTGAGATTGGTAAGGGTGACGAAGCCTGTTTGAAGATTGGAGGAGGCCAACAGGTTATAGGAGCGGTTCAGGTTGGTGTAGGCGTGCCAGGAGACATGCCAGGCGCCGGCGGGCGCTTCGGGATGATGAAGGCGGAGAATGAGGGGGGCGTCGGCGGGGTTGGTGGGGTTGCTGCCCAGCTCATATTCCTGCCAGGTCAGCAGGCCGTCGCGGTCGGGGTCGAGGCTGGCCTCGGCCATCCAGTGGCTGGCGGTCAGTCCGTGTTGGGCAAGCCATTCGGCGGGGATGGGGACGATATCGAGAATGGGGGCGAAGGTGACTTGGATTTCCAGATTGTCGTCCAGAGAGACCCAGGAGAGAGTTTGGGTGCTCACGAGTTCGGGGAGGGGGGTGGGGGTCCGGTTGATCAATACTTCCGCAATGAAATGGCCGGGGACGGCGGTGAGTTCCAGTTCGAGCGGGTCGCCGGGGTTGAGGAGGAATGTGCCATCGGGATTGGCCTGGCCGGAGCCAATGGCAGTCACCTGAACTTGGCGACTGCTGTTCTGGAAAGCAATGGGAAGGGTCAGGGGCGAGGGGTGTTCGGGGTCATTGTGATGGACGCGCAACGCGAGGTGACCTGTTGCCATAGGGGGGAGGAGAGTGGAGTCCAAATATAGGAGAAGCTCAGCGATTTCTGCTGGTTCGAGCAGCAGGTGATTGGCGCCGAGTTGGAGCCAGTTGGTTTCGAGGGTTCGCGGGGTGATTTCCAGATCATCGATGCGCCAGCCTTCGGCATAGACATACATGTCGGCGCCGAAGCGGAAGCGGAGTTGAATTTCTTTGCCGGCGTAGGGGGTGAGGTCGGCTTCCACGGGATCCCAGTCGTCAGTATTGACGAAGCAGGGGGTCTCGGGCGGGAAGGGTGAAGCCGGGTTGGAGGTGATATTGCCGGGATAGCCGCCGACCGGGGGGAGCGGTTGCCAGGTAAGGCCGGCATTGGCCGTAATCTCCATGACGCCGGCATCCCAGTAGTGTTTGCCATCGCGGATTTCATCCACGTCGAGTTCAAAGCGGGCCCGGTGCATGAAATGGAGGCGCGGGTTGTCGTTGGCGAGTTGAACGAGTGGTGACACCAGCGAGGCGTGGGTCAGGTTGCGATAGTAGCCCGAGTGTTCGCTTCCACAGTACCAGGCGTGGGAAGGCGAGTGAGAGTTTGCGGTACTGAGATGCCAGTCCGTGTTGTTGTCGGGACGGGTCCATCCGTTGGTGCCGGATTCCATGTCGTCGTGGAAGCCGACGGGGCCAATTTCAAAGCTGAGCTCGAGCGGCTGACTGCCCGGATTGGAAAAAGCGACGGGAACGCTAACGGTGCTATTGGGCGCAGCGGTGGAGATATGGGCGGGGGTCCAATCCATGCGGGCATAGGATACTCCAACGGTCCATGAGCCGGCCGAGCTGACCAAGCCGGCGCGGTCGGCGGCGGACAGGTGATAGACGATGGTGTCGCCATCGCGGGCGGGGGCGGGCAGTTGAGCCACAAACTGGTCGGGGGGTTCGGGGTCTGGGATCATGGCGAGGGTTCGCGCGATGCCGCCGTTGCGCGTCCAGTGGAGCGTGGCGGCGGCCACTTGATCGTTGTCGGTGATGGTGGCGGCGACAAGCCAAGGCGCCGGAGAACTGGCGACAGCCGGAAGGGGGTCGTGAGTGATGACGGGCGGGGTCGGGATGGAGTTTGAGTCGAAGGGGTCGGTGTGGTCGGCCGCTTCCAAAATGTTTTCATAGCCGTCGGAGTCGGAGTCGGCGTAGGGGTCTTGGCCCAGTTGGCCAAAATGGCGCAGTTCGAACCAATCGGGCAGTCCGTTGGCATCCTGATCCTCATCCACCGGGGTGTAATGAGCCACGGCCACACGCGAAGTTGGCATGGACAGATTTTCAATTTGGAGGGGGGAGGGGGCGGGGGGGGGCGGCCAGCGTTGGCCGTCCACGGTCCAGCCGGAGAACGAGTAGGGAATCCCGTCAAAGGAATGGCTTTCGGGGGTCGGCAGCGAGGCGGCCGAGCCGTTCAGGGGGTGCCAGGTAAGGCCTATCAGAGCGCCGGGGGGGGACGAAGAATGAAGCAGAGCCAGCTGTTCCTGCCAGTGCCAGGTCAGGGTGGAATCTTCGGTGATGTGGAAGGAGCAGCTATTGCTTGTCCCGGTTGGCGGTGCCGAGCCGGTGCCGGTCCAACCGACGCAGACGACGCGCGTGTCATCGTTGTCGGGGGGGGTGGGGGCAGAGGCCTCCACGAGCAGATTGGAGGCCAGACCATGGGCGCCATAGGCCGGCTCGACGGTGAAAAGATTGTCCGGGGTTCCGGAAATGGTCAGGGTGAAGGTCGGGGTGACCTCGAAGGAGTAAGGAACATCCGGCGCGGTGGCGGGAGCGTAAGTGATGAGTTCTTCCGGTCCGGCGGTCAGGTAGTAGTTGATGCGGGAGCCAACGGGCTGCGCGGGGATGTCTGCTTGGTAATCCATGCCGTTGGTGGTGGACATTGGAACGGTGGTGTAGGCGTTGGTCAGGCCAGAGAGCCGCCAATGCAATAGAACACTGTCGGGATTGAATTCGCCGGCCGAGGTTACCCGGGCGATCACTTGATAATCCTGGTTGGTGGCGAAAGTGTTGGGGAGGGGGGTGTGTTCGATGTCGGCGGGAGCGAGAACCGCGCCCCGGACATAAAGCGCGAAGGGCTGGGGGCCGGAGGGGACATTGCTGGCAATGACCACCGCGCTCCAGAGGCCGGTGGCGGCAACAGGGAGGTCCAGACCTTCGAGGTTGTTGAGGTTGTCGGGGCCGTCCAAGCCGTTGGGATGGTGCCGGGTTTGGTCCGGAGCGATGAGCAGCAGATCGAGGTCGTTGACCAGGGCCCAACTGGCGGCTGGACTGGCGGGGTAGTCGCTGTAGGCCATGGTGACATTTAATGGGGAAGCGTTGGTGACCAGGAAATTTAGCGCATGGGTTTCATCGGAACTGAGAGCGGGGCCTTCGAGAAGAAGGATGTGCTGGCCATTGGCGGGGAAGAGGGAGCCGCCGGCATCCACCTGTCCCCAGCCTTCGACCACATTGGGGCGGGGGCCTTCCGGGATCTCGCGGTGCTGACCGGAGCCGTATTGTCCGGGAGAGAGCGAGCGCGCGCCGCCGGTCAGGATGGCTTTGATGAGAGCAGCGGAAGGGGAAGCGATGTGGCGGTGTTCGATGCAGAACTGGCGGACGAGGGCGGCGGTGCCGGCGGCGAGGGGCGTGGCCATGCTGGTGCCGCCCATGAAGCAGTAGTTGGTGTTATTGCTCACCACGCCCCAGCCCAAGTCCCAAGAACCACGGGAGCGGATCGAGATGACATCCGTGCCCGGGGCCACCACGTCGGGTTTGACACGGCCATCCAAGGTAGGGCCGCGGGAAGAGAACGCCGCCATACCCTGGGGGTGGCCATTGGGACTGGAGGAGATCAGGTCTCCGGAAATGGGCGGCGATCGGCAGTCGGCCAACCAGTACCAAGTTTGGCCCCAGGTTTTACCAGTCATGCCGCCGCTGCCGGAGGGACGGCCGATTTCGGACGCGCCCACAGTGAGCACGTTTTTGGCTGTACCCGGCGAGTTGATGCCCATGAGGTCCACGACGCCATCGTCATCGTAGTCTTCGCCATCGTTGCCCGCAGCATATACAATTAACATGTCGGGGTGGTCCCAGATGAATTCATCGGAAGTTATGGCATCCGTGTCATAGTCGCCATGGTAACCGCCGCCCCAACTGCCAGAGTGGACTCGCGCGCCCATGTCGTAGGGGGGGGCGTAGAGTTCGTTCAAGTCCTCTGGAAAGATGAGGTAATCATCTGCGTCGGCCGCGGATTGCACAATGAGTTTCGCTCCGGGCGCGACGCCGCGATATTGGTTGGTTGAGGCCGCACCGGTGCCAATGATAGAGCCGGCCACATGGGTTCCGTGATAGATGCGGTCGCTCCAGTCATTGCCCCGTCCGATGTCGAAGACATGAAGGAGGCGGCCGGCCAGATCGGGGTGCAGAGTGTTGGTGTTGCCGGTGTCGAGTCCGGTATCGGCGATGGCGACAATCTGGCCGGTTCCATCAAGATTGTGCGACTGGTGGAGGGGCTCGACATTGAGGCGCTCGGCGGAGCGGGCAATATCATTGAGCAGTTGGGGTGGTTGATAGTATTCGAGCCATTGGACTTCGGGCAGGCGGGCCAGTTCCAACGCGTTTTGGGCGGGCAGGGCGGCGCGGGCAATGCCCCAGCGTTTGCCGGCGGACGAGCGGATGTCGGACGCTCCGGCTTGGGCGAGAGCGCGGGTCAGGAGTTCGAGATCATCGGGCGAAAAGGTTTGCAGGGTGACGGGGATGGTTTGCTCCGGTTCCTGACGGATCCATGCGGCGAGGAGCGGTTGTATTTTGTGGATGGGGCGATATTCGCCCGTCCAAGCCACTTGGGGGAGTCGGCGGAGGCGGGCGAGATCCGGCTCGGGGGCTTCGACAAGAAGCGCGTTTTGAGGAAGGTAGCCGCGGATGGTTCCGCCGGCTTGCTCGATGGCGGTTTTCCACTCGGGGCAGATTGGGGAATCGAAGAGGATCATCCAGGGATAGCCCCGGGCGGAGGGGCGGGGGTGCTCGAGGGGGGCGTCGGAAGGCGGTGCGAGCGGAACCGGGCCGGCGCGCAGATGGATGGCGGGGGCGGCGGAGGCGGGAGGCGACGGGGGGGCGGTGACTTGGCGGCGAAGTGTCCGGGCGGTTTCGAGCGAGTTGGCGGAGGCTTCGAGGAGGGTTGGCCCGGGCGAGGGGGGGGGGGCCTTGGGGGGCGCGCGAAAAAGGGTGCCAAGCCAGATGCCCGCCGCGATGAGCAGGAGCGCGAAACTCCCGATCAGAAACAGGCGGCGGTTGGACAAAGCGGACGTCATGAGTTATGGGTTGCTACAGCAACCTACCACGGGCGGATTGCGAAAACCAATCCGAGAGAAGGCTTGACCCTCGCGACGCGGAAAGACAAACTGCCCGGCGGATGATCAGCTTTGCGGGCATAGCTTAAAGGCAAAGCTCCAGCCTTCCAAGCTGGCTATACGGGTTCGATTCCCGTTGCCCGCTCCACTCTCGTTTTCATGGGGATGCGCCTGCCTTTTTTGGTGCGCGCGAATGGTGTCGGGAGAGGGGGTTATTCTTCGGCGCGGCGTTGTTCGACCAGGGGGCCGGACTGTTCGCGGAGTTTGAATTTCTGGATTTTTCCGCTGGCGGTGAGGGGGTATTCGCTGACGAAGAACACGTAGCGGGGAACTTTGTAGCTGGCGAGGTGACTGCGGACGTGGTCGCGCACGTCTTCCTCGGCCAGGGTGGAGTCTTTGGTCGGGATGATGAAGGCGACGGGGATTTCGCCGTATTTTTCGTCGGGGGCGCCAATGACCTGGACATCCTGCACGCCGGGCAGCGCCAGGAGAAGGTCTTCGATTTCCTTGGGCGAGATGTTTTCGCCGCCGCGGATGATGATGTCCTTGATGCGGCCGGTGATGCAGTAGTAGCCGTTTTCGTCGCAGGTGCCGAGATCGCCGGTGTGCAGCCAGCCGTTTTCGTCAATGACGGCGGCGGTTTGCTCGGGCATGTTGTAGTAGCCCTTCATGATGTTGTAGCCGCGGCAACAGACTTCGCCCTCGGTGTTGGGGGGCAGGGGGGCGTTGGTTTCGGGATGGAGGATGGCGACTTCGACGCCGGGGAAGGCGGTGCCGACGGTGGAGACGCGCAGCTCGACGGGATCGGTGCCGTAG
Source organism: Lentisphaerota bacterium (assembly GCA_012511885.1). GTDB lineage: Bacteria > Verrucomicrobiota > Kiritimatiellia > CAIQIC01 > Lenti-01 > JAAZFE01. The sequence goes on from JAAZFE010000014.1 coordinate 14,140, forward strand.
GATTGGGTGATGCCAGGGGAGGCCTCGGTGAGGCCATAGACGGAGGTGATTTCGGTGACGTGCATGTCCGAGATGACGCGTTTCATGACCTCCATGGGGCAGACGCTGCCGGCCATGATGCCGGTGCGCAGGCTGGTCATGTCGAACAGGTTGAACATGGGGTGGGAATACATGGCGATGAACATGGTGGGCACGCCATAGAGGACGGTGCAGCGTTCCTTGTGGATGGCGGCCAGGCCGAGGAGGGGGTCGAAGACTTCAACAGCCACGATGGTGGCGCCGTGGGAGAGGATGGCCATGACGCCGAGGGTGACGCCGAAGCAGTGGAAGAGGGGGACTTGCAGGCAAAGTTTGTCGTTGGCGGTGAAATGCTGGCGGTGGCCGATGCTCCAGCCGTTGTTGAGGATGTTGTGGTGGGTGAGCATGACGCCTTTGGGGAAGCCAGTCGTGCCCGAGGTGTATTGCATGTTGACGATGTCCTGGCAGGTGATGTCTTTTTGGGCTTCCTCCAGGATCGAGTCGGGCTGGTGGTCGCCGAGGAGCATCAGTTCGGCGGTGGTGTACATGCCGCGGTGTTTTTCCTGGCCGACATAGCAGACATGGCGCAGGTGGGGATAGGTTTTGCTGTTCAGGAAGTCGCGGGGCTGCTCTTTGAGTTCAGGGACGAGCTGGCTGATGATCTGGATGTAATCCACATCGCGGAATCCATCAATGAGCCCGAGCATTTTCATGTCCGACTGGCGCAGGACATAGTCGAGTTCCTCGGCCTTGTAGGCGGTGTTGACGGTGACGAGCACCGCGCCGGTTTTGGCGCAGGCGAATTGGAAGACGAGCCAGTCGGGCACATTTTTGGCCCAGATGCCCACGTGATCGCCCTTGCCAATGCCGATGGCGAGCATGCCCTTGGCGAGGCGGTTGACGCGTTCGTCGAACTCGCGATAGGTCCAGCGCAAGTTGCGGTCGGGATAGACGAGGAATTCGTGGTTGGGGACTTCCCGGGCCCAGAATTCGAGCTGCTGGCCGAGAGTGAGATCGGTGAAGCCGTCGGCGGTGGCGCCGATGGGGGCTTGCGCGGCGGAGGGGATGTCACGGGTCATGGGGCACCTCGTTGGGGGGAGGGGAGGGGGGGGCTCAGGCGGGGGCGTAAACCACGGCCAGGATTTGGGCGTCGCCATCGAGGGCGTGGACATGGTGGGGCACGGCGGACTCGTAATAGATGCTGTCGCCGGCTTCGAGCTGATAGCTTTCCTGGCCGTAGCGGATTTCGATGCGGCCGGAGAGGACATAGATGAACTCTTCGCCCTCGTGGTTGTTGAGGGTGATTTCGCCGGTGGCGGGGCGCACCTGGATGAGGAAGGGCTCCATGTTGCGCGCGGCTTTTTGCGGCGCGAGGGGATAGAAGTCGAGGGTGCTGCGTTTGCGCGAGGGATCGTTGCCGGAGAAATGGATGGCGCGGCCTTGTTCGCCCTTGCGGACGACGGCGGGGCCCTCGAGCGACTGGTCGTCGAGCAGGGTGCCGAGGCGCACGCCGAGCCCCCGGGCCAGGCGCAGCAGGGGCGTCAGCGAGGGCACCAGCTCGCCCGCCTCGAGCCCGGCGACCATCTCGGGGCTGCAGCCGCTCTGCTTGGCGAGGGCTTCGATGGAAAACTCGCGCTGCTCGCGAAGCTGGCGAATGCGCGAACCGATCAAATTGATTTCTGAACTCATGGGGCGTCTCCTCCAAGTTGTGAAAGGGCGCATTGAACCTGATCACGAGATGTTTGTGAAGAGTCCATTTGGAGAAAACGTCCGGCAGGCTGACGGGGCAGGCAGCTTGGCCTGCCGCAGGGGGGGGATTTTACGGCGGGTGCCGGATGGCCGGATGTCAGGGGGCGACGATTTTGCCATCGGCGAGGGTCAGGGTGCGGTCGCAACGTTCGGCGAGTGCAAGGTTGTGCGTGGTGAGAACGAGCGCGACGCCCTGCTCACTCACGGTGGTTTGGAAGAGGTCGAAGATGGCTTCTCCGGTGGCGCGGTCGAGATTGCCGGTGGGCTCGTCGGCGATCAGCACGCGCGGCTTGATCATGAGGGCGCGGCCGATGGCGACGCGCTGCATTTGACCTCCGGAGAGTTCGTTGGGGCGGTGTCCGGCGCGGTCGGCGAGGCCGACGGCTTCGAGGACGCGCTGGGTGTCGGCGGGATCCACCCTGCGGCCCAGAAAGAGCAGAGGCAGGGCGATGTTTTCGGCGACGGTGAGGGTGGGGATGAGGTGGAATTGCTGGAAGACGTAGCCAAGCAGGCCCCGGCGGATGTTGACCAGTTCGTGCTCGGCGAGGCCATCCACCCGGCGGCCGCCGATGATGAGCTCGCCGGAGGTGGGGGCGTCGAGGGCCGAGAGGAGGTTGATGAGGGTGGTTTTGCCGGAACCGGATGGGCCGAGGATGCAGACGGATTCGCCGGCGCGGACGTCAATGTCCACGCCGTCGAGGGCGCGGACGGTTTCGCTGCCGCGCTGGTAGTGGCGGTGGAGGTTGCGGCCAGTGATGAGGGTTTGGTTGTTCATGTTTATTCTCCTGAGCGAATGGCGGCGACCGGACGGAGGGAAGCGGCACGGCCAGCGGGCCAGATGCCGGCGAACAGGCCGAGGATGACGGCGCCGAGGATGGCGATGCCAAGCAGTTCGGGGGTGATGCGCACGAGGGATTGGGAGACGCCGATGTTGAGGACGGCGCGCAGGGCGGCGTCAGTCAGGCGCGCGGCTCCAGCGGCGAACAGGCTGCCGGGGATGGCGCCGGCGAGGCAGATGAGGAGGGTTTCGAACCAGACGAGGCGGAAGATTTGCGCGCGATTGGCGCCGACGGCCTTGAGCACGCCGATTTCGCCGGTGCGTTCGTGGACGCTCATGAGGATAGAGTTGACGACGCCGATGACGGCGACCAGGATGGCGATGAGCGCGACGGCGGCGACCATGGTTTGCGCGGTGCCGACGAGGGAGACGAGGGCGCCTTTGACCTGCTCGAGGCTGACGACCTGGACCTCCGGAATCTTAAGCCAGCGGCCCTCGAACTCGCGCATGCGGATGGCATTGAATTCGCGCAGCTTGATGCCGATGATGGTCAGCTCGCCATCGCGGGCGAAGAGCTGCTGGGCCACGTGCAACGGCAGGAAGACGGTGCCATCGTCCTGCGAGCCGGTACGTTCGAGCACGCCGACCACGGTGAAGGCGTGCTGCCGGGGTTCGACACTGCCATGGGGCACGATGGTGGCATAGAAGGTGTCGCCAACTTTGCGTTGCTCGTATTCGGCAACTTCGTAGCCCATGACGATTTCGTTGGTGGCGCCGGGAGCGAACCAGCGGCCGCCGTCATAGCCGCGGCCGGTTTTGAGCTGGAGCCAGGGCTTCATGGCGAGAAAGCTGGGGGTGTCCACTCCGGTTAGAATGGCGAAGGAGGATGCCGCGGGGGAGCCATCGAGGGCGAAGCCCTGCTTTTCGGCAATGCCGATAAAGATGGGCGTGATTTCGGCGATGTCGGGGTCGGTTCGGATTTGCTCGTGGGCGTCCTCGGGCAGATAGATCAGTCCTGTTCCGCCTTTCAGCATGAGCGTGGCGGCTTCATAGGGGCAGCCCTTGGCCATGACCATGACCTGGAAGCCGAGCTGCTCGATGCTGCCGGAAATGGCGTTGCGATAGCCGAGGTTGAAGCCGCCCAAACTGACCGCCACAGCCACGGCCAGGGCGACACCGCCAGCGGTCAGGGTGGTGCGCACGGGCCGTCGCGTCAGGTTGCGCCAGGCAAAGGTGGCATAGGTCATCGGGAGGGGCCTCCACCAAAGCGGATGCGGGTGCCGATGAATTCATGCCGGTCGCCCTTGGGAATCCATTCGCCTTCGACTTCAGCGTGTTCGCCGAGGTGTCGGGGCAACTGAGCGAAGTAGTCGCCGAGTTCGACGCGGATGGAGCGGCCGGTTTCGTCGCGCAGGAACATCCAGCAGCCGGCGGCGGGGCACTGGCGCTCGATTTGGCCGGCCACGCGCACAGTTTGGCGGCGATAGGCTTCGGGCTGTTCGAGCAGTTGGGCGATGGTCACTTGGGGGGCGTCGGTAAACTCCGGCCCGAAGTGACTGGTTTTGCGCGCGCAGCCGGCAGCGGCGAGGGTCAGAACGGCCGCCAAGATGGCGGCGGCCAGGATGGAGTGGCGTGTTTTCATGGTTGGTTCTCCTTAAGTCTCCGGGCTTGTTCGGCGCGTTGGTGGAAAGGATCGTGCCTGCGCTCGAAGACGAAAATGTCCATTAGAATCAGATTTTTCCGGACTCCGCGGATGGTGGCGGTCCAATCCGGGATAGCCTCGGGGGCGAGTCCGGGAGGCGGCGAGAGCCGGCCGACGCGATCGGCTTCTGCGCCGGGTTCGGCCGCCGCATAATAGTCGTGCTTGTAGAAATCGGCGAGGGAAAGTCCGGCAAACTGCCCGGTGACAGCCGGGTTGCGCAGAGCCATGGCGCCCGGGCCTTCAAGGCGCTGATAGACCATGCGGTTGATGGTGGCGTGGTCGGGGTCGAGAGCCAGAAAGATTTGGATCACGCCGCCGCGTCCGGGCACGTTGACGCCGTGGACATAGCCGATGCGCTGATCACCGTGGAAAACGGAATAGAGCGTGTAGGGGGTGTCGGCGGCTTCATAGACGGGATCAAGATCGTTGCCGACCCGCGCGCGCAGCATGTCATGGGCGGCGGCGCCGCCGGGCAGGCGGTGCATTTCCTTCACGTCCTCGCGATAGGAGGTCATGTTGGGAAAGAGCGCCTTCAGATCGCGGGCGGGATTGCTCAAGGTGCAGCCGATGGCCGCGTGAGCGGCAGCGGGCATGGCGAGCAGCAGGCCGGCGAGCAGCAGGCCGCTCCATGCCTGTCGGCGGGGGGCGGGCGGTTTGTTTGGAATGCGGGTTGTTTTCATGTCTGATTGTCCTCACCAAAACCGGTAATATTGCGCGGTGACGAGCGTGTCTTCGCCACGGTGGGGCGTGTCGAGCTGATGTTCTACGGCCAGGGCCACCCAGTGCAGGGTCGAGCTGGCGACTTCGTTGCGGAAATAGCGGGTGAGCATGGCCGAGGCGCGCTGATCCGTCGCGCGCGAGGGTTGCGTGTCGCGTTGCAGCCAGACATATTGCGCCAGGGCGCCCCAGCGTCGGCCGGGATTAAGCCAGTCCACCTGGACCAGGCTGGACCAGATGGCGTCGTCTTCGTCTTCGCCGACGGCGGCTTCCAGCGTCATGGTGAAGGGGCCGGTGGGCGAATCCATCCGCTTGCGGGCGTCGAGTCCGAGACGCCACGTGGAGACGGGGTCGCGCGTTCCGGTGTGGGGATCGAGGCGCCGGCCCCAGGCCGCGCTGAGGCCGGCTTCGAGGCCGTGGGCGAATAGAAAGGTGTTGGCCAGGCCGAGTCGGCCGGCCAGCATTCCGTGCTGCCCGTTCAGGCGGTCGTTGGGGCCGGCGCCGAGCAGGTAGCCCAGTTGATAGTCCAGATGTTCCGTGGCCTTGCCGAAGGCGGTGGCCTGCCAATCGTGTCCGGCGCCGAAGAGGCGGTGGTTCGAGAACTGCCAGAGCGTGCCATGGGTGTCGGTTTGGGAATCCAGGCCGAAAGGCAAGTCGTAGCGGCCGAGACGCAGGTGGAGCCGCCCCGAGGAGCCCAGCAGGTTGTACAGCTCCACATACGCGTTATGGGTTTCATAGGTCCAGGCCTGCCCGTCTTTGGCCATGGGATCGTTGGCGGAGTTCAGCGGATGCTGGCGGTACACCAGACGGCCCTGGTAGTCCACCGAGGCATAAGTTTTGGTGGGGGTGGCCAGGCGTTTTTGAGCCTCGAAGCCAACCGAGAGCCGTACGTGGACGTTATCAGTGTGGCGCACGTCCCGGCGGCCGGCTGTGGCGACCGCCTGCAGTTCGTTGCGCCAAAGAAGGTTTTCGCGCCAGTTCGGCGCGGTCTGGCTGGCCGGGGGCCGGACGGGATGGGGCTGGACATCGGCAAAGGGGTCCGACGCGGTAGCGATGGCCGCGCAGGCCGCCCATGCCAAAATGAACCAGCCTGGATTATTCATCAACATGGATAAAAACAATGTTATTTGCTGCAGAGCAGCATGATGCGGAAGTAATCATGAGAAATTCAGTTTTCATCCATGTTGCCCAAGGGCGCGACGATTCCAGTCCATCTGCTTTGTTCTGCGAGGTTCGCTGTATGCCAAACCAGCTTCACCCCGCCCGCCTCGCATTTGAACTGGACTTGTCGCATGCATAATTCAGGTCAGACCTTGCGCATCAGAACTGTTTTTTCATCACGCGCAGCAATTCGGTCATCTTGCAGTCGGCGGCAGTGGTGGATTTGGCTTTGAAGGCCGCCGTGACGCAGTGGGCCAAGTGCTTTTCGAGAATGCGCAATTCGACGGCACGCAAGGCGCCGCGAACGGCCTGGATCTGAGTCATAATGTCAATGCAATAGGCCTGATGGGTCACCATGCGTTCGATGCCCTGCACCTGGCCGGCAATGCGGCGCAACCGGGGCAGGACGTCAACATGTTGGGGATGCTGGGCTTTTTTCTTCATGCCCCCCAATATACCCCATGGGGGTATCTGCGCAAGGAACCGGCGCAAATATATTTTGCCGGGCGGCTGGGGAAACCGGGCACGGAGGCAAGAGGTGGGGCTTGGCATTATGAGGGCGGTTGCCGTTTTCACTTTTGATTGAAGGCGGGGACGGTTTGGGGTAGAGAGATGGCATGTCGTGGATGCCGGGCATTGTGGTTGGGCTGCTGGCCTATATATATATAGGATACCCGGTGGTAGTCTGGGCGATGTCGCGCCTGCGCGGGCGTCCGATTGCCAAGGGGGAGTATGCCGGCGGGGCGGCGGTGCTGCTGGCGGCGCACAACGAGGCCGAGGCTCTGCCGGAGAAATTGGGGGCTCTGGTGGCGTTGTCGCGTGATGAGGCGATTCGTGAGATTTGGGTGGGGCTGGATGGATGCACGGACGGCACCGCGCAGCGGCTGGCCGGCATGGGGTTCGCGGTTTCGTCCAGTATCGCGGAAGCGGGGACCGGCTCCGCGGGATCGGAGGCCGGCGCAGCGGTGCGCGTGGTGGATTTTGCGGCGCGCCGCGGCAAGGCGGCGGTGCTGAACGAGTTGATGGCGGCGGCAAGCGAGCCGGTTTTGGTGATGATGGACGCGCGTCAACGGGTCGAGGCGGGCGCGATTACGCGGCTGCTTGAGAACTTGGCGGACGAGACGGTGGGGGTGGTGTCGGGCGAGCTGGTCTATGAGCAGGCGCGGGGGGGGGCGGAGCGGGGGGCGGATTCCTACTGGGGCTATGAGAAGTTCATTCGCAGTTGCGAGAGCCGCTGGTGGGCGGTGCCCGGCGCGACGGGCGCGTTGTACGCGATTCGCCGCGAGCTGTGCGAGCCGATTCCGGAACATACTCTCGTGGATGATGTGCTGATTCCGATGAGGGCGGTCTTGAAGGGATTCCGGTGCGTTTTTGAGCCGTTGGCGCGGGTGACGGACCGGCCCACCACACATTTTGAGCGCGAAATGCTCCGAAAACGGCGCACTTTGGCCGGAATTTGGCAAATCGGGCGGCTGGAACCCCGGATTTACTCGATTTTTGGCAACAAAATCTGGTTTCAGTGGGTTTCGCACAAGTTTTTGCGTCTTTTGACGCCATTTTTGGTGGTTTTGGCGCTGATTTCGGCCGGATGGCTCGAATTTCGACATGGTTGGGCGGGGGGGGGGCCGGTGGCGTGGTTTAGCGTGGTTTTTTGGGGAGGTTTGGCCGGTTTGGGGCTTAGCGGCCTGGCTTACGCGGCGGGGCGGCGGATTTCATCGCGGGTGGTGGGGTTGCTCGGGGCTTTTTGGGGCGTGAACCTCGCGCTGACTTTGGCGGCGACCGATGCCTGGCGCGGGCGTTTTGAGCCCAAATGGACACGTTCATCCTGAATTTGGGTGGGAGTCTTGGAAAACTGAAAAATGCGTCAATCGGGTGCATTTTTTGCGATTTTTGGGCGAGTTTTTGGTGTTTTAGGCCGATTTTGGGGCGAAAAAGGGTGTTTTGGGGTCGAAAATGGATTTCCGGGTTGCAGAATGGGCGGAAATGGCGTGAAGTATCGAGCCTTGCGATTTGTACGCGGATGGATAGGTTTGGATAACTGATGCGACCCATTGGACATTTGCCGACGGAAGACCAGGCGCAGACTCTGGTTGATTATCTGTATCTGCATGATATCGAGGCCCAAGTGGAGACGAATCGTGGGGGGGAGCAGATCATCTGGGTGATCGAGGAATCGCAGGTGGACGAGGCTCGGGGGCTGTTGTCGCGTTTTCGAAGCATGCCCAACGCGGAGGAATTCAGCGAAGCGCGCCGCGCGGCTGAAGCGCGGCGAAAAGCCGAGAAAAAGAGCGAAATCGAGCAAAATAAGCGGTTGCCGAGGCCAAAAACTGCGGTTTTTCGGGGAAATCGAGGCGGATTCACCCTTTTTTTGCTGTTGGCGAGCATTTTGGTGGCACTTTTGACCCGTTTTGGCGAAAACTCGGCTTGGACAGGCTGGTTTTTGATTGCCGGCGGGAATCCGTTCGTGACGGCGCTTCAGGGCGTCAAACTGCCGGAGGTGGCGCAGGGTCAGATTTGGCGGCTGTTTACGCCGATTTTTCTGCATTTTACCTGGTGGCATCTGCTGTTCAACCTGCTGTGGTTGCAGGATCTTGGGCAGGTTTTGGAAGCGCGGATTGGCACCGCGCGCTATGCGGGAGCCATCTTGCTGATGGCGCTGGTGTCGAATCTGGCGCAGTTTTTTCTGGGCGGGCCATATTTTGGCGGCATGAGCGGGGTGGTGTACGGCCTTTTTGGCTATTTATGGGTGCGGAACCGGCTGGATCCGCGGTTTGGGGTGATGATTTCGCCGTTGGCGGGCGGTATGCTGATGGTGTTTTTGGCGATGGGGATGTTTGGGCTGGTGGGGCCGACGGCCAACGCCGCGCATTTTTCCGGACTGATGGCGGGGGCGGCGCTGGGGTGGTTGGCGGCGCACGAGCGCTAACCTTAATCTTTCATCAACATGGACGGAAAGAACGATGCTGGCTGGGGAGCAGCAGGATTCTGAATAATTCATCAACATGGATGAAAGTATTGTTATTTTCTGTGGGGCAGCATGATGCGGATATTTGGATGAAAAAAAATATTTTTCATTCCTGTTGCCCTTCGGCGCGACGATTCCAACCCGTCTGCGGCGTTATTCGGGGTTCACAGTATGTCCATACAGCTTCACCCCGCCTGCCTTGCATCCGGGCCGGACTTGTCGCGTGAATGATCCAGGGGATGTGGAAATGCAAGTAAAAAAAATTTTCCTTCCATGTTGTCCTCTGGTGCGACGATTCCGCCCCATTGCTATCGTCTTCGAAGCTCGCAGTATGCCAATATAGTAGCTTCGTCTCGAACGCATTGAGTCCGGGGGAGACTTGTCGCGTGAATTCTCCAGGTTGTAAACCATTCTCACATATTATAATAAGTGAGAATATGAGAATATATAACATTCATGTTGCCAATATGTTATGACTATTATATTTTGCAAATTCATTCTCACTTATTATAATATGTGAGAATGAACTTGTTGTTGGAGCGACGATTCCGGCTTGTCCGGGGTGTTATTCGGGGTTTGTGGAGCCGATGGCTGATGTCAGGGGGGCGACCGGGGATGGCAAATTTTATTGAACGGAGGGCGGGTGGAGGGCTAGGGTAGGAGGGTGAACCTGTTTGATACTCACGCGCATTTGGATGGCTTTGTGGCGGATGGAACCGTGGAGGCGGTTTTGGATCGCGCCAGGGCGGCGGGGGTGGAGTCGGTTTGCGTGGTGGGCAGCTCGGCGGTGTCGAATGAGCTGGTGGCGGATTTGGTGCGGGCCCGGCCGGAGATGCTGGTGGGGGCTGCGGGGCTGGACCGGGATCAGGCGGAGCTGTCGCCGGATATGGAGCGGCTGGCGGAATTGCTCGAGGGGGCGGGCATGGTGGCGGTGGGGGAGATCGGTTTGGATTATCATTACTCGGGCGGGACGGCGGGGGCGCAGCGCGGGCTGTTTGGACGGATGCTGGAGTTCGCGCTGGAGCGGCGCAAGCCGGTGATTGTGCACAGCCGGGAAGCGGATGATGACACGCTGGCGATGCTGTCGGAGTTTGCCGATGCCTGGAGGGGGCGGGGGGGGGCGTCGCCGCCGGGTATTCTGCACTGCTTTACGGGGGGAGCGGAGTTCGCGGAGCGGTTGGTGGCGGCGGGGCTGATGATCAGTTTTAGCGGGATTGTCAGTTTCAACAATGCGGGGCCGCTGCGCGAGGTGGCGCGGCGGATTCCGGATGAACGGCTGCTGATCGAGACGGATTGTCCGTATTTGGCGCCGAAGCCGTACCGGGGGCGGGTGAACGAGCCGGCTTATGTGGCGCGGGTGGCCGAGGTGCTGGCGGAAACGCGGGGGGTGAGGGTGGAGGAGCTGGCGGCGTTGACGAGGGCGAACGCGAGGCGGGTTTTTCAATTGGAGGACGGGTCATGAGTGGACGGGATGAGCGGTTCGCGATGGGTGTGGATTTTGGTGCGACGGGGGTGAAGCTGGCGCGGGTGGGGGCGGATGGCGGCATTGCGGCGCGTGGGGGCTTCGCGACGGCGGATGTGGTTGGCGTGGAGGGCTGGCTGGACGCGGTTGAACGCGAGGCGGGCCGGCTGCTGGCGGAGGCTCCGTCCGGCGCCGGGTGCGCGGGGATCGGGGTGGGGGTGCCGGGTTTTGTGGATTATGCCAACGGGTTTGTGCATGACCTGGCCAATGTGACGGGATGGACGGCGGTGCCGCTGGCGGAAAGTCTGGGCGAACGGCTGAAGATGCCGGTGAAGGTGGATAACGACGTGAATGTGATGGCGGCGGGCGAGTGCGCGTTTGGCGCGGGGTCGGCTTTTCAGCACGCGGTGTTTCTGACTCTGGGCACGGGGGTGGGCGGCGGGCTGCTGCTGAACGGGCAGTTGTATCGCGGCGCGTTTTCGATGGGGGGGGAAATCGGGCATATGTCCATTGATATGAACGGGGTGGTGTCGGCGATGGGCCGGGGAGGGGTCGAGCAATATGTGGGGAACCGGCAGATTGTGGAGCGGACGCTGCGCGAACTGGAGACGGGGCGGGCCAGCTCGATTCTGGAGCGAGCGGGCGGGCGGCCCGAGGCGGTGACCCCGAAGGTGATTAGCGAGGCGGCGGCGGAGGGGGACGAACTGGCGCTGGAGATTTTTGATTTTGTGGCGGATTGCCTCGCCACGGTAATGGCGTCGGTGGCCTATCTGCTCCAGCCGCAGGCGTTCATTATTGGCGGGGGGGTGGCGGGGGCGGGCGCGGTGCTGTTTGAACCGCTGCGGCGGCATGTGGACGAGCGGCTGAACCGGCACTTCGCGGAGCGGCTGGAGATTCTGCCGGCGAAGCTGGGCAATGATGCCGGCGTGATTGGCGCGGCATCGCTGGTGTTGAAGGGATAGAGGCGGTCGGCATGTGGCGCAAGTGGAAGCATCGGCGGGTGGGGCTGGCACTGGGCAGCGGCGGCGCGCGGGGGTGGGCCCACCTGGGCGTGCTCGAGGTGTTGCGCGAGCGGGGCATCCGGGCGCAGGTGGTGGCGGGAACCAGCATGGGCGCGCTGATAGGCGCATTTTTTGCCGCCGGGCGCGAGCAGGTTTTGCATGATTTGAGCCGGGATTTGGATTGGGGTCATCTGCGCCAGTTTTTCTGGGAGTTGACGCTGTCGCGCAGCGGACTGACGGATGGACGCCGTCTGCTCGAGGAGACGGCCAAACTGCTCGATCGGTCGGACTTCCGCGAGCTGGAGATTCCTTTCCGCGCGGTGGCCACGGATTTGAAGGATGGCGGCGAGGTGGTGCTGGCGCAGGGGGATTTGCTGCTGGCGTTGCGGGCGAGCATTTCGATTCCGGGGTTGTTTTCGCCGGTGCAGGTAGGGGATCGTTTTCTGGTGGACGGGGGGCTGGTGAATCCGGTGCCGGTGAACGTGGCGCGGGCGATGGGCGCGGAGAGGGTTATCGCGGTGGATGTGTCGCAGGGGATGGCGGTGGAGGAATGGCCGGTCGCGGAGAAGCCGCGCGAGGAAGGCGATGAACCCGGGCGTCCGGCGGTTCCCCTGCGGTTGCCGCGGCAGACCGACGAGGAGGAGGAGTCGGGGGCGGTGCAGGTGCTGCGCCATTTCTGGGATGACATCGAACGGAAAGTGCGGCGGCTGAAGACGACCTGGCAGGAGCGGGAGTCACGGCCGGACATGCTCGAGGTGCTGGTGCGTTCGGTGCGGATCATGGAAGGGCAGATCGCGCGGACGCGCCGCGCGGCGGAGCCGCCGGATTTGCTGATCGAGCCGCGCGTCGAGGACATCGGCACGCTGGACTTTCAGAAGGCGCGCGAGGCGATCGCGGCGGGGCGGGAGGCGGCGCAGGCCGCATTAGACTGACCATCCGTCCGCAAACGCTCAAAAGCGGAGACGGGCTTGGAAGGTCCAAGCCCGTTTAGTCTGGATTATTCATCAACATGGATGAAAGTATTGTTATTTGCTGCAGGACAGTATGATGCGGAAATAATCATGAAAAAACCGGTTTTCATCCATGTTGACCCATGGCGCGACGATTCCAACCCGTCTGCTTTGTTCTGCGGGGTTCGCAGTATGTCCATACAGCTTCACCCCGCACGCATCTGGACCGGACTTGTCGCGTGCATAATCCAGGTTAGGGGGAAGGCGCTGGCGCGCCAAAGAGAGGGGGGGAAACTTATTCCGCGGCGGCTTTGCGCAGGGCGGCGGCGGCGCGCGCTTTGCGGCGGATGGCCGCGTTCTTGTGGATGGTGCCTTCCTTGGCGGCCTTGTCCAATGTAGAACAGAACGCGCGATAGGCCTCGAGAGATTTGGGCTGATCGGCAGATTCGACCGCGGCCACCATCGTCTTGCGGCTGGCTTTGACGGCGCGCTTGCGGCGGATGTTTCGTCCGCGAGCTTTTTCGGATGTACGGATGCGCTTTGCGGCGCCTTTGGTGTTAGCCATGAGTGTGCTCCTCTTCCAATTCGTAAAATGTGCGGTCAGTGTAGCGAGGGATGGGGGGATGTCAACGGCCAAATCTGCGAAAAATTTGCCGTCCGATTGAGAGGGAAACTCGTGTCAGTCCGCGGCGGGGCTTGCGGTGGGGGGCGGAAAATCGCATAGTGGGAGCCGCAAATGTTGAACGTGCGTGAGACACATCCATGGAACAGCAAATCCAGAAAAATTTGAATGTGGCCGGAGAGCCGGCCTGGCGGCAGTATGCCCGCCTGGTGGTGGGCGGTGGGGGGCTGGGCGCTCTGCTGCGCCATGAGCTGGTGACGGGGTGTTTCGGTAATTGCCCGGGGGCGTTGGGGCTTTGGCTGCGGCGCAAGCTGTATCCGGGTTTGCTGGGCGCCTGCGGGCGCGGCCTGATTGCGGGCAGCCAGGTGACGATCCGCGGCGCGGCGCGCATCCGTTTGGGCAACAATGTGGCGCTGGACAACAATGTGGTGCTGGATGCGCGCGGGGACAACGCAGAAATTGTGCTGGGCGACAATGTGCTGGTTTCGCGCAATACGATCATCCGCGCGAGGAACGGGCGGATCGTGATCGGCGAGGGCAGCGACATCGGCGCGAACTGCCTGCTGGCGACCGACAGCTCGCTGGAGATCGGCCGCGAGGTGCTGCTGGCGGCGTATGTGTATGTGGCGGCGGGGGGCAACCACCGCTATGACGATGTGTCGCGGCCGATCATGCAACAGGGTTTCGTGAGCAAGGGGGGGGTGCGCATCGGCGATGATGTGTGGATCGGGACGCACTCGACGGTGCTGGATGGCGTGACGGTGGGCCCGGGGAGCGTGGTGGGGGCGCATTCGCTGGTCAACCGGTCGCTGGCGGAGCGCAGCGTGGCCTGGGGGGTGTCGGCCGTCCGGCGGCATGAACGCGGGGCGACAGGAGCCGAACCCTCCGCATGAGTTCCGCCGCGACAGAACATGCCGCGGATGACGCCGCGGCGGCTGCCGGAATTCCGTTGGACGCGCCATTTTTGAGTATTGGGTTCAGCGCGCACGAGCTGTGCACCCGGTGCGGAAGCTGCATCGGGGTGTGTCCCGAGAACGCGATCGAGCTGGATGAGCGGAAATTCCCCCGGTTGATTCCGGAGCGTTGTACGCGCTGCGGTCTGTGTGCGGTGGTCTGTTCAGGGGCGGAGGTGCGCTACGCGGATTTGTCGGAGCAGGTGTTCGGCAACCGCGTGGCGGACAGCGGCTTTGACGGGCAGGTGAGCAAAATCTATGTGGGCCACGCGGCCGACGAACGTTTGCGTTCGGGCGGGGCGGGGGGGGGGCTGGCGACCGCGCTGCTGTGGCATCTGCTGCGGACCGGCGCGGTGGACGGCTGCATGGCCACGCGCATGAATGGCGAACGCCCGTGGGAGGCCGAGCCCTTTCTGGCCGCCACGCTCGAGGATTTGCTGGCCAGCCAGGGCTCGCGCTACGCGATTATTCCCATGAACCAGCTCTGGAGCCAAATGCGGGGGCAGTCCGGCAAGTACGCGGCGGCCATTCTGCCGTGCCAAACGCATGGCTTCCGGCTGCTGCAAAAGGCGGATCCTGAACTGGCCTCGAGGGTCACCGCGGTGGTGGGGCTGTTTTGCGGGGGATCGCTTGAGCCGGTGCTGGCGCGCGAAATGCTGGCGGTACGGGGAATCCGGCGGGACGAGGTGAGCGATTTCAAATTCCGCGGCGGCAAGTGGCCTGGACAGATGCAGGCGGTGCTCAAGGACGGCCGGGTGCGTCCGCTGCATTACTCGAACTACAAGGACGGGGCCTACAACTATCTGACATCGCTGTATATGCCGGAGCGCTGTCAGACCTGTCTGGACGGTTCGAACGAGTATGGCGACGTGGCGGTGAGCGACGCGTGGACCCGCGACGAACAGGGCGAGTATAAATTCAAGGCCCACTCGCGCCTGCTGGTGCGCACGCCGCGCGGCGCGGAGCTGGTGCGCGCCGCGCAGGAGGCGGGGGATATTGTCCTGCACGATGTCTCGGCAGACCCAAATTATCTGACGCACCGCTTGCAGACGCGCAGGAAGGGGTCGCTGGCGCCTTTGCGGGTCGAGCGTTGGCGCAAGGCGGGGCGGCGCGTTCCGGCGTATGACCGGGGGACGCCGGATGACGCGACCTTCAAGGAGCGGATGATGGAACGGATGTCGTCGGCCTTGCTGCGGGCGGGGAAATGGCGGCCGTTCCGGATCGCGGTGATGGGGCTGCTGACTTCGGTTTGGGCGGTGCCGTTGATTACGGTGCGGCTGTGGCTGAAGAAGCGCAAGTATCTGCGGCGGGCCAAGCGCAAGGCTTCGGCATCCTGACCGGGGGGGGCGTTGTTCCGATTGGCCCGGGGCTCGGCGATGCCCGGCGAGGTGGAAAGTGCCTGTAGTTTGGGCGTGATCTCGGGGCGGGGGTGTGGCATGGTGTGGCGCGTGTTTTTTATTCCCCAAGGAGCAAAACGATGAGAGTACCCCTATTGGATTTGAAGCCGCAGTATGAACAGATTCGGGCCGAGGTGGAACCAGCGCTGCTGGAGGTGTGCCGCTCGCAAGCTTTTATCTTGGGGCCCAAGGTCGAGTCCTGCGAACGGGCGGTGGCGGACTATTGCGGCGCGACCTTCGGGGTGGGGGTGACTTCGGGATCGGATGCCCTGCTGCTGGCGCTGATGGCGGAAGACATCGGCCCCGGCGATGAAGTGATTACGACGCCGTACACATTTTTCGCGACGGTGGGCGCCATTTCCCGGGTGGGCAGCAAGCCGGTGTTTGTGGACATTGATCCGGTGACCTACAATCTGGATGTGAGCCAACTGGAGGCGGCGGTGACCCCGCGCACCAAGGCGATCATTCCGGTGCACCTGTACGGGCAGATGGCGGACATGGACGGCGTGATGGCCGTGGCCCGCAAGCACAACTTGATTGTGATCGAGGATGCGGCCCAGGCCATCGGGTCGGAGTGGAAGGGGCGGCGGGCGGGCAGCATAGGTGATTACGGTTGTTTTTCGTTTTTCCCGTCCAAGAATCTGGGTTGCTTTGGGGACGGCGGCATGATGACGCTGCAGGACACGGAGAAGACCCGCAAGACGGTGATTTTGCGCAACCACGGATCGGATCCGAAGTACTATCACCATTTGATCGGCGGCAATTTCCGTCTGGATGTGCTGCAGGCGGTGGTGGTGGAGATCAAGTTGAAGTATCTGGACGGCTGGACCGCGGCGCGGCAGGCGAATGCGGCCCGCTACGGCCGTCTTTTCGGCGCGACCAGCCTGTTGAGCGAGGAGCGGGTTTCGCTGCCGGAGGCCGGGGATGACCGGCACATCTACAACCAGTATGTCATTCGCGCGGAGCGCCGCGACGAGCTGATGGCCCATCTGCGCGAAAACGATGTCGGTTGCGAGATCTATTATCCGGTGCCGTTGCACTTGCAGGCCTGCTTCAAGGATCTGGGCCACCAGCCCGGCGATTTCCCCGAGAGCGAGAAGGCCGCGAGCGAAACCCTGGCGCTGCCGATTTATCCGGATCTGACCGATGACATGGCGGCGCGGGTGGTGGAGGTGATCGAAAACTTCTATCGCTGAGCGATGGGAGGATCCTCTCTTGCTTGAAAGCGGAGATGATGTATATTTGGGGCCAATTGTTCAATAGAGAATAACCACCCGCAAACAGGAGGTAAAAAAATGAAGAAAGTTGCATTGTGGACACTCACCGTTCTTTTCGCGCTGACCATGAATTCGTCGGCTTGGTGGTGGCGCAAAGCCGCTGCCGAGGATGAATCGGCCGCCAAAACCGAACAGGTTGTCGAGAAGAAGGCGGAAAAGAAGGTAGAGAAGGCCGAGAAGAAGGCGGCCCAAAAGACGCGAAAGGGCGCCAAGAAGGCTGATTGCGCCGAGAAAAAGGCCAAGAAAGCCGACGCCGAGGTAGAGAAAAAGGCCAAGAAGGCCGACGCCAAGGCGGAGACCGCTGACAAGAAGGCCAAACAGTCCGGGAAAAAGGCGGATGCCGAGGTAGAGAAGAAGGCGAAGAAGGCCGACGCCAAGGCCGAAACCGCCGGGAAGAAGGCTAAGCAGGCTGAAAAGAAAGCCGATGCCGAGGCCGGGAAGAAAGCCAAGAAAGCTGAAACCAAGGTAGAGAAGAAGGTCAAGAAGGCGGCGGAAGCCGTTGAAGAGGCCGTCGAAGCGCCGGTGGAGGCCGCAACGGAATAGCCGACGATCGGTTCCGCAGGCAAGACCCCGACCGGTTGGGGCCGGTCGGGGGCTTTTTTCCCGAAGTTTGCGAGCAGGATCATGAGTAAAGATTTGGGCGCCATTCTGGAGGGTTGGGATTACGATCCCGACGAAGTGCGGGCGCGCTATGTCCGGGCTGCCGACGGCTCGCGGCAGATTCAGTTGCGCCTGGATCTGGGCGTGTTTCAGATGCGTTGCGACGGGCGGCCCGACGGGCTGCTGCCGAAGGGTCATACATCATTGCGGGACTTTTATTTCGCAGAAGAGGCGAAAGCGGCCAACGAGGTTTTGCCCTATTACCTGGAAGACGGCGACTGCGCCGAGCTGCAGCAGGAAGTCATGCAGTATTATTACCGCATGATGGCCTATCGGGCGTTGGGCGACCTGGGCGGGGTGATCCGCGACAGCGAACACATTTTGGACCTGATTGATCTGGCGTCGGAGTACGCTGAAAACGATGAGACGGCCTGGCAGTTTATCCAGTTGTATCCGTATATGCGGATGATGAACATCCGGGCGCAAGCCGAGCTGGACATGAAGCAGGGGCTGTTCGACAAGGCGGAGCGGATCGTAAAAGAAGCGATCACGGACCTCGAACAGTTTTATCTGGAAAACTATGAAGCGCCCGCGGAAGAGGATGGCGAGATGCTGAACTCGCAGGAGTTGGCGTCGCTGAAGGAACTGCTGGAAGAACTGGACAAGCGGCGTCCGCGCAGCGAGCAGGAGACTCTCGAAGAGGAGTTGGCGCAGGCGGTGGCGCTTGAACATTATGAGAAGGCCGCGTTTCTGCGGGATCGGCTCAAGGGGCTGCAGGCGCTCGGCGGGCGGCCGTCGTCCTCCAAAAAGCGCATTCGTCCGCCGGGAGGCCGGGAGAGCTCCTCTTGAAGCTGATGAGCAGGCCGGCATGGCTCCGCCGGGGACGGGCAGCGGCGGTGCTGGGTTTGCTTTGGGGTGGAGGGGCGCAGGCGGCGGATGCTCCCGCTCGCCTGTATCAGGGGGAGGGGGGATGGGTGGCGGTTCAGGGGCTTGGCGCCGATGAAGTTTTGACGGACGGGGCTTGGGCCCGCGAGGGGAATCTCTGGATTGGCCGGTTGACCGGTGACGCAGAGATTTTGCGCCGCCCCGATGTGGAGAAGCGGGAGTTGCCTCTGGCGGCAGGGTTTTTGCCGTCAGCCCGCAATGCGTTTGGATCGTGCCTGATCCGTTCGCTGTCCATTCGCTATGAATCGCAGATTCGCGCGCGCGGCTGGACACTGCTCTTTCCCCTTGAAGACCAGCCGCTCGAGTTCCGACCGCTCGAATTGGCCCATGATGTGAAGGTGCCCGTGCGTTTCTTGATCGAGGACGTGGACCGCGGCGAGCTTTGGGAACTGCATCCCGAACGGTCGGGGCGCGAGGGCGGACTGTTTGCCCAGAAGAAAGGCGATGCCCAGATCTATGCCGGTTTGCTGGATGAGGGTCAGTTGGAATGGCATGTGATGATTGTGCGCGGCAACGAGGATCGCCGCATTATCCAGAACCGGGTCATTATTTTGGAGGGACCGCCGCGACGTTTGCGTTTCCGCATGCTGGTGGAAAGCGGTGTCGAGGGCGTCCCCCTGTTGCAGGAAGAACTGCCCCCGGCCCTGGTGACTTGGCGCGAGGGAGTGGCGGTTGGTTTGATGATGGACCTGGCGGAGCCGCGCCGCTATCGGATCATTCCGGACGAGGATGGATGGATGGGGCTGGAGTTTGATTTGGCGTTGACACCTTCCACTGGAAATTTTCCGGGCAGCGCCACGCTTTCACTCGAAGCAGATGCCTGGCCGGCCAAAGACATGGATCAGGCCTTGGCCCGGGCGGAGGAGCATTTGGCGGTCCTCGGCGCAAAGACGGCGCTGCCCGAGGATGTGCTGAACGGCAATTGGAGCAAGGTGATTCAGTTTGAGCCCGCCACATTCACGTTGAGTCATCCGGGCGGGTTTCCAGATGACGGCGACGCGTTGCATTATCTGCTCATGCGAATGTCGGGGTTGTTCCCGGACGCGGACTGGGCGGCCAGCGCGTTTTTATGTGCGGCTTTGAATGCTGAAGGTCAAACTACTATTCGCCGCGGGGGTGACACTGCGGTGGTGTTGGTCAATCCGGATCCCGACCTGCGCACGCCGTTGGAGATCGGGCAGAACCGCGGGCTGACTCTCCTGAGCCGGATTTTGCGAGCGGAGCCGGCGGCAGTCTGGATCCGGGCACTGGGCTCGGTGTCGGGTCTTGATCATCATTCGCGCTCCCTTTATCTCTGCGACTATCCGGCCGTTTGGAACGAAGAGGACCGGTCGAGCATCGGGGTGGAGGTGGGGCACGCCGAGGTCGAGTTGATTTTTTCGCTGGCGTGCGTGTTGCGCGAACGAGGCATCGCCCTGCTGGTGGAGGATACGGGGCCGCTCGCGCCATTTACGTGCGCACCGGCCGACGCTCTCGTGTGCCGCAGCAGTGATCCCGGTGAAATGCGCCGGCAGAAAACGCTGGCGGGGGGACGTCCCGTGTTTTGGATTCCGGAGATACCGGAGCCTCATGCGAAAGCGCTGGCGCGGGAGCTTGAGCTGATTCAGCTCGATGGGAATTCGACCCGATAGCGAGCGGCAGCGAACCGGGCTCAACCGCGAGTTTTGAGCCACTCCAGCCAATCGGCGAAACTCTCGCCGGTCTTGGCGGAGAGTTCGATGATTTCGGCGCGGGGGGCCACCTGGCGGATATTGGCCAGGGCGGCTTCACGATCAAACTCTACAGCTTCGGCCAGGTCCATCTTGGTGACGAGCACCAGGTCGGCTTTGAGGAACATGACGGGATATTTGAGGGGTTTGTCTTCGCCTTCGGTGACGGAGAGGAGGACGACGCGGCGCCTTTCGCCGAGGTCGTAGGAGGCGGGGCAGACGAGGTTGCCGACGTTCTCGATGAAGAGCAGGCGCAGATTGCTGGTGTCGAGCTGTTCGAGGACATGCATGACCATGTGGGCATCGAGATGGCAGGTGGCGCCGGTGGTTATTTGGATGGCCTGGGCGCCGGTGGTCCGCAGACGGGCGGCGTCGTTGTCGGTCTGGAGATCACCGACAATGGCCGCGGCGTGGGGGAGGTCGCGCAGGGTGCGTTCAAGAAGCGCCGTTTTGCCTGATCCGGGGGAGGACAGCAAGTTGATGACGTCGAGATTTTTGGCGCGGAACCAGCCCCGGTTTTGGTCGGCATAGCGCTGGTTGGCGGCCAGGGCCGATTTTTGGACTTCGATGGTGCGCGACGGCGCATGGTCATGGCTGTGACCGTGGCCATGTTCGTGTTCATGGTCGTGGTCGTGATCGTGGTTGTGGGGGTGGCCGCAGCCGCAGTTTTCACACATGGTCGGGTACCTCGATGGAGATGAGTTCCAGTTCGTAGCCTCCGGTCAGTTCGCCGTCGGTGGCGCCACAGGAGGGACATTCATACGCGCCGATCGGGGGATGATAGGTCGCGTGGCAATGGGGGCAGCGGAAGGCGGGGGCGGTCTCCTCGATATCGAGCCGGGCGCCTTCGGCGGGGGTGCCGGGGATGAGAGCCTCGAAGGCGAAGCGGAGGGCTTCGATGACGACCCCGGAGAGCGGGCCGACCCGCACGCGCAGAGCGCAAACGGGCGCGCCGGCCGCCGCGTTCAGGGCGTCATCCAGCAAGATGTTCATGAGGCTCAGTTCGTGCATTGGAGAGAGCACCCTACCACATCTTTCGAAAATTGGGATGATTTTGTCGGGACATTTTGTGCGGTATGTGAGAGCACCCGAAGGCCCGGTTTGGCGGGAGAAAACGGGATGGTTGTCAAGGGGTTGTGGATAACTTGTGCATACGGGGAAGGGCAGGGCGAATAAGTGCTCCTCTAACTCATTGAGGCGGAATGAAATAAAAAAATGTATAAAAAGCTGTTTTTTCTTGTTGACGAATGGTGGGTCGAAGTGGGATAAAGTGGTGCAGAAGGCCACCGAAATGGAGCGTCGTGTCACAACTGAAATGCGGGAGCTGCTCACGGCGGGCGCCTTTGTCGGACGCTACACGCACTCGCTGGATGGGAAGAAGCGAGTGACCATTCCCGCCGATTGGCGGGAGTCGGCGGTTGAACCGGTGCTGTTTGTTCTGCCGGGGGTCAACGAGAAGTGTCTCTATGTGTATACCGCGCGCGAGATGGCGCAACGTCTTGAGAAGGTTCGCTCGGCCTCGGTGGCCAACGTACAGGCGCAAAAATTTTTGCGCGATTTCTTTTCGCGCGCGGACCGCGTGATTCTGGATTCGCAGGGGCGGATCCGAGTGAAGGATGAGTTGCTGGATTACGCGGGAATTATCAATCAGATGGTGTTGGTGGGTATTGGGAGTCGGTTCGAATTATGGAGTCCGGAGTCATGGAACGAGCAGAGTACTCAGCTGGATCAATCGCAATTCGCGGAAGCAGCGCAATACATCGGGTTCTAAGTTTCCTGGGCGCGGTTCTGCTGGGCATCGGCCCGGCGGCCCGGCGCGACAAGGAGGCCGAAAACTGGTGGGACAGCGACTATGACGAGGAGGCGTCTTCGACCCCGATGGTTCTGGGGGAACAGGCCGAACTTTTCGACGAGTCCGGCCAGGTGACTTTTCAGGCGGCCCCCGAACTCGAGTTGCCCGCCAAACCGGAAGTGGCGGTGCAGGCGGAAGCCCAGCCGGGCCGTACGATGGTGACAGTGCAGCCGCACGCCCGGCAGGCGGCCCGGGTGGTGGCCACCCGGCGGGTGGCGCCCGTTGTCAAGGCGGTCGCCACCACAAAAGTCATCCAGGCGCGCGGCGACGTGGCCCGGCACTTGTTGATGAGTCAATCCATTTCGAGCGGCAAGGAGCATGCGCGCCGGTTCTCCGTTCCCCGGCGCGCACTCCTTCCGCGTTTCCAGTTGTTCGAGGGAGCCGCGGGCGTGGTGGAAGACGAGCGCGGCAACATGAAGCTGCCCTGGCGCTCCATGCGCAAACAGCGCGGACGTGTGTGGTTTGTTTCCTGATCATGAGGTGAACGATGCTCCATGTTCCGGTTCTGCTGGAGGAAGTGGTTGCCCGGTTGGTGACCGAGCCCGGCGGCTGGTTTCTGGACGCAACGGCGGGAGCGGGGGGACACGCGGCCGCGTTGCTGGCCGCGGCAGGTCTTGACGCGCGGCTGCTGGCGCTGGATCGCGACGGGCAGGCGCTGGCCATGGCCCGGGCGGCGCTGGCGCCCTTCGGCGAGCGGGTGGTTTTGGAGCAGGCCAACTTTGCGGACATGGCGGAGGTGGCCGCGCGCCATGGCGCGCGGGACTTCCGGGGCATCCTGCTGGATGTGGGCGTGTCGAGCATGCAACTGGATACGCCGCGGCGAGGTTTCAGTTTCCAGCAGGAAGCTCCGCTGGACATGCGCATGGATGAACGGCAGGAGTTGACCGCGGCGGACTGGCTGAAACGGTCGAGTCCCGAGGAACTCGAGGATGTGTTGCGGCGCTACGGGGAAGAACCCATGGCGCGGCGGATTGCCCGGGCCGTGCATGACGCGTTGGCGCGGGGCGAACCGCTGGAAACGACCACGCAACTGGCCGCGCTGGTGGAGCGGGCCAAGGGCGCGCGGCGGCGGCGGATTCATCCGGCCACGCAGACCTTTCAGGCCTTGCGCATCGCGGTGAACGATGAGCTGGAGGCTCTGACCGCAGCTCTGCCGGCGGCATTGGAACTGCTCGCGCCGGGAGGGCGGCTGGCCGTGATTAGTTTTCATAGTTTGGAAGATCGTTTGGTGAAGCAGTTCATGGTGGCTCACGAGGGCCGAATGGAGGCTTTGCCCCAGGGCGGCACGCGCTGGAGCGGCAGGATGCCGCGTGGCAAACGGATCGGGCGGAAACCGGTCACGGCGTCGGCCGAGGAAGTTGAGCGCAACCCCCGGGCGCGCTCGGCAAAATTGAGAGTACTGGAAAGGATGGTGTGAGATGGCAAGGCGCAACAGAAAGAACGGGCGCACGGGCAACCGCCCGCTGTATTGGAGCATCTCCGTCTGCACGCTGGCAGCGGCATTGGGCATGGTCTATCTGCATCTTTACAATACCTGCGAACGTCTTGAGCGGACCAACAAAAAGCTCGAACAGGAGCGGACGGCATTGCAGGAGCTGATCAAGCGCGAGGAGCACTCCTGGGAAAGCCTCAGCTCGATCCGCAACATGGACGCCCTGATGAAGCAGCACGGCATCGCGATGACCTGGCCCGAAAGCTCGCGTATCATTCATATTGCCGATACCCCGTCCGAACCGCCGCTGTACGCCCAGCGCAGAAAGTAGGCCCGGTGAGTGAACGAGGTTACATGTGGCGGGTGGGGGGAGCCGCCGGGGTTCTGCTGGTTCTCTGGTGCGTGTTGATCGCGCGCCTGGGGCAGTTGCATCTTGGCGACAACTCGGCCTTGTTGCAGAAAATTGAACGGTTGCGCACGCACCGCCAGGATTTGCGGGTGGGGCGGGGGCGCATCCTCGATTGCAATGGCCATCTGCTGGCGCTGGATTTGACACTTCACAACGTGGTGGTGGCACCGGACGTGGTGGCGCGCTCCAATGCCGCGGAGAGCGTCAGCGCGAGTCTGGCGCAAGTCTTGGGCAAGCCCCGCGACCAGGTGCGCCAGCGGGTTGGCCGCGAACAGCGCAAATATGAGGTGATTGAGCCCAAGGTTCACGACAAGACGGTGGAGCAAATCCGGGCGATGAAGTTGCCGGGAGTCTGGTTTGAACCGGTGCGAACCCGCCATTATCCGCAGCAGGAGCTGGCCTGCCACGTGGTGGGTTTTGTCAATTTTGAAGGCGTAGGCAGCGCCGGCATCGAACAGAGCTGGGACAACATCCTGAAGGGACGTCCGGGGATGCTTGTGGGGCAAAAGGATGGCACGCGGCGCGAAGTGCCCTCGCGCCGCAGATTGACGATGGCGCCCCGGGAGGGCGCGAGCATCTATCTGACGATTGACCAGAACATTCAGTATTTCACCGAGCGGGCGCTGGACCAGGGCATGGAGGAGTTCGGCGCCGAGGCGGCCTGGGCCGCCGTGCAGGATGTTCGAACCGGCGCCATCCTGGCCATGGCGTCGCGGCCGGCCTACAATCCGAACGAGTTCAATATCAGCAAGGACTTCGAACGCCTGAACCGGGTGGTGGGGGTGAACTATGAACCCGGGTCGGCCTTCAAGATTGCGCCGATCTCGGCAGCGCTCAATGAAGGTTTGATTGCCACCAACGACTTGTTTGATTGCGAAAACGGAATGTGGCATTACAGCGGGCGCCCGCTGCGCGACTTTCATCCCTATGGCGAGTTGGATGTGACGGGGATTCTGCGTAAATCCAGCAACATTGGCGCGGCCAAAATCGCGGTGATGCTGGGCGAAGCGCGGCTGTATCGCTACTTGCAAACCTTTCACCTGGGGCAGCCGACCGGAGTGGAGGTGCCCGGCGAGGAATCCGGCATTTTAAATCCGCTGAAGCGGTGGGCTAAAATTGATATCACGCGAATCGCCATGGGTCACAGCATCGCGGTGAATTCGCTGCAGCTTCTGGGCATCATGAGTTGCATTGGCAATGACGGTTTTCTGATGCAGCCTTATTTGGTGCACAAGGTGGTGGATCAGGACGGCATCGTGCTGCAGGAAACCAAGCCCAAGGCGGTGGCACGACCGATCCGGGAACATACCGCGCAACTGATGCGGCACATGCTGATAGAGGTGACCCGCGAAGGCGGCACCGGCACCAAGGCAGCGGTTGCGGGATTCAACGTGGCCGGGAAAACCGGCACGGCCGAAAAAATTGATTCCGCCGGCCGTTATGTGCGCAACCAGAATGTCTCGTCGTTTGTTGGTTTGATCCCTGGTGATCGTCCCGAGGTGGCCATCATGGTGGTGCTGGACAATCCCCAGCCCATTCGCACGGGGGGACAAACGGCGGCGCCCGTTTTTGCCAACATCGCCGAGCCGGTCATTCGTTATCTGGATCCCAGCCCGCCGGAGATCGAACGGGTTTCCCAGGGCCCGGCCGGGTGGGGCGACCTGTGAAGCTGGACAGTGCCAAACCCGCCGCGCCAACTTGGAAGCTGGCGCGTTTGGTGGACGGTATTCCGGGGGTGGAAGTCGTTGGGGGGGGCGGCACGGTGATCAGTGGTCTGGCCTATGATTCGCGTCGCGTGAGTCCCGGGGCGTTGTTTTTCGCGCTGGCCGGGGAGAAAACCGATGGACGGCTGCACGTCGAAGAGGCCGTGCGGCGCGGAGCCGCGGCCGTATTATGCGAAGGCGCCCTCCCAAGCCAACGGACGCTTCCTTTGGTTCAGGCGCGGAATGCCCGGCGCGCGATGGGCGATGTGGCCGCCAAATATTATGGTCATCCCTCGCGCCAACTGCGTGTCATCGGCATCACGGGCACCAATGGAAAAACCAGCACCGCTTTCATGTTGCAGGAGATGCTGCGTGTGGCCGGCCGCCCCGCGGGGCTGATCAGCACCATCCAATATCGTTTTGGCGGCCGGCAGATTACGGCCGCTCGCACCACTCCGGAGTCGCCGGACATTCAACAGATGCTGGCGGAGGCCTTGCGGGCCGGGGAACGGGGCATGGTCATGGAGGTGTCATCGCAGGGCTTGATGGCCGAACGTCTGCAGGGCACCCACTTTGGCGGCGCGATTTTTACGAACCTGAGCATGGACCATCTGGATTATCATGGAACGATGGAGGCCTATTTCGACGCCAAGAAGAGGCTGTTTTCCATGCTGACGGACGACGCACCCGGGGCCCCGGCCGTGGTAAATTATGACGATGCCTATGGCCGCCGCCTGTGTTTGGAAGAAGGGCTGCAAGACCGGTTGGTCAGTTACGGTTTGTCGGCCGAAGCAACCGTTCGCGCGGTGGATATGGATTTTGGTGTGAGCCATTCGAACTTCCGCCTGGTGGCGCCCTGGGGGGAGAGCATTGTGCGTCTGCCGCTGGTTGGACGCCTCAATATTTACAATGCTTTGGCCGCGCTCGGAATGGGCGAGGCGCTCGGGTTGCCTCTCGAATCCATGGTGGAAGCACTGGAGAGGATGTCGCCGGTGCCCGGACGTCTGGAAGTTGTGCCTGACCCGCGGGGGGGGCGCCGCCTGCTGGTGGATTACGCGCATACGGAAGATGCCCTGCGCAACGTGCTGGAAACGTTGCGCGAATTGACGACGGGACGCCTGCTTTGCGTGTTTGGCTGCGGTGGCAATCGGGACCGCGGCAAGCGGCCCCGAATGGGGCGGGTGGTGGCGGAACTGTGCGACCGGGCTTTTGTCACCAGTGACAATCCTCGTGGAGAGGATCCCCAGGCCATCATTGAAGATATTTTGACTGGCATGGATTCGGCGCGCTCGTGGGTGGTGGAACCGGACCGGGCCAAAGCCATCCGTCTGGCGTTGCGGGACGCGCGCGAGGGCGATACCGTGCTGGTGGCGGGCAAAGGACACGAGACCTATCAGGAAATCGGCGGTCGCATGATCCATTTTGATGATCGTGAAGTTGTGCAAAAGGTCTTGGACGAAGAGAGCGAATCAGCGTCATCCGGTTGATTGGCCGGCGCATGAGCTGCGCCAACGGACAAAACGGGCAAAACGCTTGCTATTTCCCCGGGGGAGAGCCGAAGATGGGCGCGACCTGACGATGGAACCGGTTTTACGCATTCAGGATCTGCGGGTGGGGTTTGAAACCCCGGCGGGATTCTTGCGCGCGGTGGATGGGGTGTCCTTTGAAATACGCCGCGGGGAGGTGCTGGGGCTGGTGGGGGAATCGGGCTGCGGAAAAACCGTCACGGCTCTCTCGCTGCTGCGTTTGCTGCCTCGTCCACCGGCAGTGATTGAGGGCGGACAGGCGCTTTTTCATGGGCGCGATTTGCTGACCATGCCCGTGGAGGAGTTGCACAAGATTCGCGGGGGTCAGATTGGCATGATTTTTCAGGAGCCCATGACGGCTTTATCGCCGTTGCACCGGATTGGCGACCAGTTGATCGAAACTGTCCGGCTCCATCGGGCCATGACGCGCCCGGAAGCCTGGCGCTTGAGCCTGGATTGGCTCAAGCGCGTGGGTTTGCCGGATCCGGAGCAGCGCATGAATGACTGGCCGCATCAGTTGTCCGGCGGCATGCGCCAGCGCGTCATGCTGGCGATGGCGCTTTTGCCCGAACCGGAGCTGATTATTGCCGACGAACCCACCACGGCTCTGGATGTGACCATCCAAGCGCAAATTTTTGAACTGTTGACCTCGGTGCGGGGGGGGGATACAGCGGTCCTGTTGATCACCCACGACATGGGGGTGGTCTGGGAAATGTGCGACCGGGTGCATGTGATGTACGCCGCGCGATTGGCCGAGAAAGGCCCCCGGGAATCTTTGTTTGCCCGTCCAACACATCCCTATACGCGGGGCTTGTTGGCGGCCATGCCGCGTTTGAGTCAGCCAGCCGGGCGTTTGCCCGACATTCCCGGTCAGTTGCCTTCTCTGACCCGTCCCCCGTCGGGATGCCGTTTTGCGCCGCGTTGTTCCCTGGTCCGGGATGTTTGCCGCGAACAGGCTCCGGAGATGAGCACAGTGGGGCCTGATCACGAGGTGGCCTGCTGGGTGACAGGCCGCCATTCTTCCGTGGCGTCAGTTGCCGGGGACGATGGCATCGGCCCTGATGACCGGAAACCGTCATGACTGAAACCCGGCCATATCGCTTTTGTCTGGTAAATCTGGGGTGCCCCAAAAACACGGTGGACTCCGAGGGCGTTTTGGGAGCTTTGGCCCTTGCGGGTTTTCATTTTGTGCCTGAACCCGGTGATGCCGATATTTGTTTGGTCAACACGTGCGGTTTTCTCGAGGAAGCCCGTGAAGAATCCGCGGACATCCTGGAAGAGCTGGCAGAGATGAAAGACAGCCGGGGGAGGCCACTGCTTGTGGCGTTGGGTTGTTTGGTGGAACGCGCCGGGAAGACCCCCGCGCTTGATGTATTCCTGAAACATGCCGACGCGAGGGTCGGCTTTGCCGATTATGCGCGTCTGCCGCACATTTGTCTTTCCCTGCTCGACAAGCACAAGGATTTGTCGCGGGCAGCAGAGGGTTTTCAGGGCAAAGCGCTGCCTCCCAGCTATTTTTCCTTTTTGAACCGGCCTCGAATGCGGATTGGTTCCCCGGCCTCGGCCTATCTCAAGCTCGGCGAAGGCTGTTCCAACGGGTGCGCCTATTGCTCCATCCCGCTGATTCGCGGAAGGCTGGCCAGCCGGTCCATTCGGGACATTATTGGCGAGGCCCGGCAATTGGTCGCATCGGGGGCGCGGGAGCTCAACCTGATTGCCCAGGATACCAGCGCCTATGGCATGGATCGGGCGCGCCGCTCTCAGTTGCCCAAATTGCTGCGCGAACTGGGCTCTTTGCCCGATGAGCTGTGGTTCCGGATTCTCTATGCTCATCCGCGTCACTTGACGGATGAAATTCTCGGGGCCATGGCCGCGGATCCACGGGTGTGTCCCTACGTTGATCTGCCTTTGCAGCATATTCATGACGGGATGCTCAAAACCATGCGCCGGGGATATGGGCGGCAACAGGTTGAAGACCTGCTGCCGCGCATTCGCGCCGCTTTGCCCGGCGCGGCCATTCGGACAACCTTCATCGTGGGACATCCGGGGGAGGGCCGGGTTGAGTTTCAAGAGTTGTTGGACTTTGTGAAGGCAGGACATTTGGATCATATGGGCGTTTTTGTTTGGTCGCCCGAGCCGGATACCGCTTCAACCGGCATGGCGAACCGGGTGCCCGTTCGGATGGCTCGATCGCGTCGCGACGCTCTGATGCGTGCGCAAGCCGAGGTTGCCGGGCAACGATGGCAGGGGCGGGTTGGCTTGCAAACGGAGGTGTTGCTCGAGCGGAGAGAGGTTGATGGTTGGCGCGGCCGGACCATGTGGCAGGCGCCCGAGGTGGACGGTGAAACCATCGTGAGCCATATTCCCGCCCCGGCACGGATCAGCGATGTGGTGCCGGTCGTGATAGAAAAAGCGCAGGCCTATGATCTGTGGGCGCGCGGCGTGCCGCCATGACCAAAGCGGGAATCATGGGCCGAGTGTTTGGCCAATTTCTGATGGTCGGGTTACTGTCGGCGGGGTGGGGGTATGCGCGTCTTCATGGTGGCACTCCCACCATGGAAACGCGCGCACATCCGTCAAAAGAAGAGCTGGCAACCCAAGGGGAGGCGGCAGGCTGCCCGGATCTGACCGTATCCGGTTGTGCGGAGCAGACTGAGAGGAAGCCTGCGGGCAACAGATCGCCGAATCATAACGCGTCTCAGGTGCGGGAGATGCAGGACGAGGAACTCCAGCAGCAAAGGGAGGGTGTCGAAGAGGGCGTTCTGCGTGAATCCAGTGCCCTGGCCGGCTGGCTTGACCGCACACATGAGACCTGGTTCCGGCGCATGGATAACGCGGTGCGCACGGTGGACGTGCGCTGGTTCGGGCAGGAGACGGATTATTATCCTGAACTTTCCACTTTCCGGGTGCGGGCGCTGACCCGGGTGGGCGGCACGGACAATCAAAAGGATGCGGAGGTCAAACTAGACTTCAGGGCGGACTTGGCTCTGCCTTGGCTGGAACATAAGTTGCGGTTGATTTTGGAAAGCGTGGATAGTGACTCGCTGCCGGGCGCGGACATCATGAGCCGCAGCGAACACACGCAACTGGGGCTGCAAACCATGTGGCACAATTTGCTGCACGGCCGTACCGTGGCCGGCGCGGGGATGCGCCTGCGCGGCGGCAGGCCCGTGGGTTATCTCAGTTTGCAGTGGAGATGGGACCGGGAACTTGGTGGGGGAACATTGAATTTGAATCCCCGGGTGATGTACCTCACGGATGATGGCCTGGGACAGGTCGCCGCATTGTCATGGACCCGTTTTATCCGTGAAAAACAGTGCGTGCAAATGCGTGTGGCCGAGCGGACATCTGAAGCCATTGACGGGGTCAACTTGGAATATACCATTCGATCCGCCTGGTTGCGATCGGGGCGGGGGAGGGGGTGGGTGGCCCAAGCCAGTGTCTTTCCAACGTGGTATCGGTCGGACTGGACGTGGGACGACACCCTGCTGAACTTGACCTGGCGCGACGCGTTTTATCGGCGCTGGATCTATTACACCATTACGCCTCAGTTGCAGTTTCCCCGGGAGGATCATTATCGTGCGCGTCCTTCCATCCGTTTTGGCCTCGAAATCCTGTTCGGAGGGCGAATTGCCAATTTGATTTGACGTCTCCTTCGGGTTTGACACGGATCGTGGAATCCCATTAGGTAGTTTGAGTTAGACATCAAAAGAGGAGGCATGAAGCTACATGACACCAAATAAACTGTTGTATATCGCCTTGGGCTCCGGCCTGGTGGCCTTGATTTTCGCCTGGTGGAAAACGCAGTGGATCAATCGGCAAGATCCCGGTAGTGAGCGTATTCAGGAAATCGGCGCCGCGGTCCGTGAAGGAGCCATGGCCTTTCTAAAGCGCGAATATAGTGTTTTGGCCGGATTTGTGATTCTGGTCGCCATTCTGTTGGCCCTGATCAATCAGGGGGCCGTGCGTTTGGTCGCGCTGGCCTTTGTGTTCGGCGCGCTGTGTTCGGCGCTTTCCGGCTTGTTCGGCATGTGGGTGGCCACGGCCGCCAATATGCGCACGACCAACGCGGCGCGAACCGGCTTGGCCCAAGCCCTGCAGGTGGCGTTTTCCGGCGGCACGGTCATGGGCATGAGCGTGGTGGGGTTGGGGCTGGCCGGTCTGGCACTGACGATGCTGGTGCTTTTGAAGCGTTACGGCTTGGATATGGAGGTCATGCGCGTCACCATTTTGCCCATTGTGACCGGATTCTCGATGGGGGCCAGCTCGATTGCCCTCTTCGCCCGCGTGGGCGGCGGTATTTATACCAAGGCCGCCGACGTTGGCGCCGACCTGGTCGGCAAAGTGGAAGCCGGCATTCCTGAGGACGATCCGCGCAATCCCGCCACCATCGCAGACAATGTCGGTGACAACGTCGGTGATGTGGCCGGCATGGGCGCCGATCTTTTTGAGTCCTACGTGGGGGCCATCGTGGCGGCCATGGTCCTGGGCGCTACGTTGACGGTCAACCATGCCAAGAACATCAACTTTGTCCTGTTGCCCCTGGTTCTGGCTGGCGCGGGCATTCTGCTCTCCATCGTCGGGACCTTCTTCGTGCGGACCAAAGAGGGGGGCAACCCCCAAACGGCCCTGAACCAAGGCACCTTCGGTGCCTGCATCATCATGGCGGTTGCCACCTACTTTATTTGCCAGCGTCTGCCGGCAGAATTCACTGTAATTTCGGCAGTGGGTGGAGCGGTGATGACCTACACGCATAATGGGATCTTCTGGGCCACAATTGCCGGGCTGATTTCGGGAGTTCTGATCGGGCTGCTCGCCGAGCATTACACGGCCGAAGGCAAGTCCCCGTCCAACAGTGTGGCCGCCGCATCCGAGACTGGCGCTGCCACGAATATCATTGCCGGTTTGGGAGTGGGCATGCTTTCGACAGCTCTGCCGGTCATCGTGTTGGCCGTGGCCACAGTCGTTTGCTACTACTTTGCCGGGCTCTATGGAATCGCGCTCGGCGGCTTAGGCATGCTGGCCACCACGGGCATTCAGCTGGCGGTGGATGCCTATGGGCCGATTGCTGACAATGCCGGCGGTTTGGCGGAAATGGCTCACCTTGAGGCCGAGGTGCGTGAGCGCACCGACAAGCTCGATGCGGTGGGCAACACCACTGCGGCCATTGGCAAAGGATTTGCGATTGGTTCGGCCGCTTTGACCGCCCTGGCGCTGTTTGCCGCTTTCCGCGAAACCGTCAATTTGCCGACCATTGACGTGGCTAATCCGAAAGTGATGGGCGGCCTTCTGGTGGGCGCCATGATGCCTTTCCTGTTCTCCGCCATGGCCATGAAGGCCGTCGGTCAAGCCGCTTTTGCCATGGTCGAGGAGGTCCGCCGTCAGTTCAAGAGCATCCCCGGACTGCTTGAGGGCAAGGAGGGGGTCAAAGCGGATTACGCGCGTTGTGTGGATATTTCCACGACCGCCGCCATCAAGAAAATGACCGCCCCCGCATTGCTGGGTGTGTTGACCCCGGTGCTGATCGGCTTCATCTTCGGCAAGGAAATGCTGGGCGGGCTTCTGGCGGGTGTCACGGCTTCGGGCGTGCTGATGGCTTTGTTCATGAGCAACGCCGGGGGCACGTGGGACAATGCCAAGAAGCACATCGAAGGCGGGACTCATGGCGGCAAGGGCTCCGAGGCTCACAAGGCGGCCGTGGTGGGTGATACTGTGGGTGACCCGTTCAAGGATACCGCCGGACCATCGCTCAACATCCTGATCAAGCTGATGAGTGTCGTCGCCCTGGTGGTGGCACCGATTCTGTTGAATTGGAAGCCGCTGATCACTCGCGTGATCGCCTCGTGGTAGTTCTTTAGCTCCGGCTGGAGACTCCAGCTCAAGCGCCGTGCTTGGTTGCGCGGCGCTTTTTACTGGATGGACACCAAGACTGGCTTGCGCTGCCGGAATTCCGCACGGTGAGTGTAGCCGGCCTCTTGGGCCAATTGGATGGCCTGTGCAAAATACTGGCCCACCTGATCCGGATTATGGGCGTCAGATCCAAATGTAATGGGAATATCGCGTTCGCGCATCAGGGACAGAATATAGGCTGACGGATAGGCCTCAGCCGCTCCATGGTTGTTGCCGCTGGTGTTAATTTCAATGGCCATTCCGGTGGCGGCCACGGCATCCAGGGCGGGCGGCACAATTTCTGCCAACAATGTTTCCGGGGCGTGAATGCCGGTGCGTTTGACCAGGTCAAAATGGGCGCACACGTCATACAGTCCGGTGCGGGCCAGTTCAATCATGCGCGAATAATAGGTTCGGTTGATCTGCTCGATGTAGTCCGCCGTGGCCATTGGATGATCCGGTCGCAAATCCCAGAATGGGCCGGTATGGATGGAGCCCAGCACCAGATCAAAGTCGGCCATATCCACGATGGAGCGAATATGGTCCGGGACCAGATCCCACTGATAGTCCGCCTCGATACCCAGCAACACCCGGCACAAGCCGGCCTCCTGGGCTTCACGAACCAGGCGCAGATAGAGCTGGAAATCATCATGGGGCATCCGGATGGCCGGATCAGGGTCGTTGGGGAAAGGAATGTGCTCCGTACAGGCAATCTCCGGAATGCCACGTTCGGCGGCCGCTCGCGCGTAATCCAAGGGGATACCGCCGGCATGGCGGCAGAGATAGGTGTGCGTGTGATAATCTGGGGGCAGTGAGTTCATTCAAGGGGTCTCACAGTATCACAGCATGAAGTCTTGTCAATGAAGCCCACCTTGTCCGCGCCTCTTCATGGCAGGCGAATGCCAAAATGCCCGCATACGATCGGGGAGGGGGGGGGGGCAGCCAGAATCGGCCTTATCGAAAACAAGGACAAAGTGGCGGGGCCGACGGGGCTCGAACCCGCAACACCCAGATCGACAGTCTGGTACTCTAACCAATTGAGCTACGGCCCCGTGGCTCAATGCAAAGCTTGCCGGGAAAGATAACGGAATAATCCGGCCTTGCAAGCTCAAAAAACAAAAAGCTTAAAATACAAAATAGATCGCGCGTGGGGATATCCTTGAAGCCAGTCAGTGCTGACGGCGGAATGGAACCGGTGGGTGCGGAAAATTCATCCGGGGAGGGACGGCGCTTACTGCGGAATAAACAACTTTTGCCCCACATAGATTTGGTCGGCACTCTTCAAGTTATTGGCCTGGACGATGGCGGCAACTTTGACGTTGTAGGCGACAGCAATCGCCGACAGGCTTTCGCCGGTTTTCACCGTATGCTCATAGCCGGTTTGAGAAGCGGCGCGCGCGGGCGCCGAGTTTTTCATGAGCTTGGCGACATTTTGGGAGATGTCCTGATAAAGTTTGTCCCGATCTTTGGCCCGGGCCGCATCGAGCGCCACCAGCTGACGCTGCAAATCTTCAATCTGGCCTTGCAGGGCTTGGACTTGGGTTGCAGAAGCCGCTTCGGGTTGTCGGCTGCGGCTGGCGTAGAGTTCGGCGCTGAGACGGCCCATTTCTTGGTCGGAGGCCTCCAGCCGGGCTTGCAGGCGACGGATTTCCTCGGACAAAAATTGGACATCGGCCTTGGAAGCCGGCGGTGGCGCGGTTTGGTCTTGAACCGTGACACACCCGGTTAGAACCGCACCAAGACATAGAAGAGTGGCAAGACTGAAAAAGGCTTTCATGTTCGAAACGATATGCATTATTTTGGGCCAGTGCAAGCCCGGTTCCCAGAGAGGGACAAGGTGCCGGGAAAGGTATATTTTCCTTTGCTTTCCCAGAAAGCCATGTGCTATACCGCAACGACACTTGACGGGATAAGTGCATCATCCCCTCGTTCAAAAGAAGGAGTCATGTTCCATGCCAACTTATGAATACGAGTGCGCCTATTGCGGGCACCACTTTGAGAAATTTCAGTCGATTACCGCTGCTCCGGTCAAGACGTGCCCCCAATGCCGCAAGCGCCGGGTCAATCGCCTGCTGTCAGGTGGAGCGGGAATCATCTTCCGGGGGTCGGGCTTCTATGAAACTGATTATAAAAAGCCTGCGCGGCCTTCTGATCATGCGGAAGCGGCCAGCGGAGAGAAATCTACGGCAGAAAAGACAGCTTGAGGAGTGGACCTGCCATGAGCAAGGACGACTTGATGATCCGTTGCCAGCAATGTGGCGCATCCAATCGGTTGCCGACCATTCACTGCAAGCACTGTGGCGCCCGACTGGACTATGAAAAGGCGGAAAAAAGCATCCTAAAAGGCAAGAGCGCCAGTACGCCGGCGGGATTACGCAACACGCTGCGGGGTTTTCTGATTCTGGCGCTGGTGGCGGTCGGCCTGTTGTTGATTTGGCCGCAACCCTGGGAGGTCACGACGGGGACTGAACTGGACGCACGCCGCTACCGAATGAAAGTGGAAATTCTGCTTGCCGCATTGGAGCGTGAAGCCCCTGAGGTGCAAACCATCACCGAAGCTGAACTCAACGGGTATTTACAGGAGCAACTCCGAAGCCAAGCCCCGACCGGCCGTAGCAAGGCGCACGTTGAAAATCTTGGGGTGGCTGTTAAGGGCAATCGCCTGGTGGCCTATCAAACGATTGCATGGGGTCCGCTCACTCTGACCTCGGCATTTACCTTCAAGAGCACCGGCGAGACGCTGCAACTGATTGCCGCCCAGACCGGACATTTGCCGTTGCCGGGCATTCTCGGCCAATTCTACGCGAACGGTCGGAGCAGCCTTGTAAGGCAGTTTCAAAAAGAACATCTCATCCTGCAGCATCTGAATGGCATTTTGCTGGAAGATGGATCGCTTGAGGTGCTGGTCAATCCGAAAGCCCGTTAGATATGAGGGCCGTCATTCAGCGGGTTTCAAGTGCCGAGGTGCGCAGCGAAGGGCAAGTGACTGGAAAGATCGGGCCGGGCGTGGTTGTGCTCTTGGGGGTTGAACGGGATGACAGCGAAATTCAAGCCCTGCAGCTGGCCGATAAAACTGCCAAGTTGCGTATTTTTGAAGACCCTGACGGGAAGATGAATCTGTCGCTGGCGGAGGTGCCCGGGGGCAAGCTGATTGTGGTTAGCCAGTTCACGCTGCATGGCGATGTGCGCAAGGGCAACCGCCCCAGTTTTATCCGGGCTGCCGGACCCGACCAGGCCGAACCGCTCTATCAAATCTTTGTGGAGCGTCTGCGTGAACTGGGTTTCATGGTTGAAACCGGGGTGTTCCGCACCATGATGGAAATCGCCTTGGTCAACGATGGCCCCGTGACTTTGGTGTTGGACACCAACGATTGGGCCTAGCCTGAATAATTCATCAACATGGATGAAAGTATTGTTATTTGCTGCGGAGCAGTATGATGCGGATATTTGAGTAGGAAAAGTTATTTTTCATCCCTGTTGCCCTTCGGGGTGTAGGACAGATTTTTGCGCGAAACGCAAAATAGGCTTGCAGTCCGCGCAACTATAGCCTAGATTACTAGGCCATGAAGACGCGATCCCATCCAAACCGTCGAGGCCAGGAGATTCTGGCGCAAATGGGGCAAATCCCCGTGATGATTCAAGGCAAGGTTTCTGAGCGTCGCCAAGGCGGCCGGGTGACCGGCCTCAAGTTGCAACGCTGGCGCA
>JAAZFE010000114.1 GCA_012511885.1 Lentisphaerota bacterium
GCGACAGCCAGCGGGGGAAAACAACTCACAGAATCCGCCATGTCCCTTTCGATGTCGCGCCCCCCAATAGTGCCAAAGCAATTTCCGCAAAATCCACCAAAACCCCATCGAGGTCAGGAAGTCTGAACATGGTACCTTGCGCCACAAGGTAGCATGGGCGTCCATTGTTATTAGAGTATTTTCATCAATTCTGTAGCCGTTTTATCTACTGCAAACGCTCTAAGCCGCTTGCTTTGCGCGGCGCCGCCGTATCCACCAGAGACTTGTGCCGCCCAGGAGGATGAGGCCAAGCGTGCCGGGTTCGGGGACCATGCCCGGCGTGGTGGCGGCATCCACCGGTGTAAGGTTGTGGGCGGCGTATTGCGCGGCGGTTTCGAGGACGACCGCACCCGAGACGGGGGTGACGAGCTGATAGCTGGTTGCGATTTCGACGGCTTTTTTGCCGCCGTCTTTGCGGTATGGACTGCTGAGGCGGGCGACTTCTTCCGCGGCCCACAGGCGAACAATATGCGACGAGCCGTCCGCGGTATCCGCTGGAGCATCCGCAAAGGCGATGAGTTGACGCTGCCAGGCGGGGCGGGGGCTTCTCAGGGCTTGGAGAATGGCGTCGGCGCTGTCATCGAAAACCGGCAGGGGACGGATGACGCGCAGGTCGGCCATTTTCTCGGCAATGAGATTCGCGCCTTTGCCAAACTGGACGCTGTGAATGCGCAGTTTGCCCCGCGAGAAGTCGGCGGCCTGGCGCAGGTCTTCGACCTTCGCCGATGGAAGAGGCTGTGCGGCGTGCAGCCAGAGAATGGGCGCATGGTCGTGCCGGGCGGCCCATTCGGCGGCAAGGGCGAGGGCGTCGCTGTTGTCGCAGCCGCCGGCAAACCGCAGGCGGCGGGGAGGGAGGCCTTCGGCGGCGAGCGGCAGGTCGGAAGCGATGACGCAGTAGAGGCGGGTGGCCTCCGGAATGCCGGCCAGCAGGGAGCGGATGGTTTCGGCGTGCGGTTTCATGCGGGCAGAGCCGTCAATGACGACCGCCAGAGCGGACGGGAAGGCGGGTTCGGCGTCAGGGATTTGCAGTGTTTGCAGGATGCCCTGATGTTCGGGCAGCCGCTGGTCTTTGGCGATGCGCGGCGGAGGAGGGAGCGCGAGAGGGAGGCGTAGAAAGGGCGCCCGTCCCCTGGAATCGGGAGGGAGTTTTCCGCGAATGGTTGCGGGCTGTCCGGGGGAGCCGAAATTCGACAAGGAGTCGGTGACGGCGAGCGCCTCGGCGTCGCTTTCCAGCCATACCGTGGTTTGAACATTGGAGGCGACGCCAAAGTTTTGCTCGATAAATGCGGGCAGGCGCAGCAGGGCTTCGGCTTGCGCGGCGTCCGGCACGGTTAGGGGCGCTGTGATGCCGATACGGGTTTTGATGGTCCCGTCCACCGGCACGGGGAAGCATTGCAGCAGCACGCGGTCCGGCCCGGCGGTGGTGACCAGCACGGGATCGCGCCGCTGCTGGACAGCGACTTGCTGATAGGCCCGGCGCGTTTGCGAGCGCCCGCCAAAGGCGGCCTCGTGCGGCTCGTCGTTGATCCAAAGCGTGACCCGCGAAACGACGCCGCCCGGCGGCAGCTCGATGAGCGCGCGCGCCTCGCGTGCCACCGGCGACGCATTGGCAAACTCGAGCGTCCATTCCATATAGGCAATACCCGACCCGGTGTCTATGCGTCCGTCCAGGCGCGATTGCGACAGGGTCAGGTGGCGGATGCGCGCGGCGACCTGATCGCCGCCCAGGGCGGGATCAAACCAGCTTGTGTCGAACAGGTCTTGGCCGCGCAATCCCTTGGCGCGAGGCGGCGGCACGGCGTTGTAGGGTGTTCCGGTGACCCGGTAGAAGGCTTCTTGCGAGGCGGCTGGAGAGACTCGCTTGTTGCCTGTGCCGGCAAGGGTTCGGCTGATGATGGAGAGCAGGTCGATGTTTTCGGGCACTTTGTAGCAGTTTCGCAGCAGCAAATCCTTGTCGCCGATGGCGCGCAGGATTCGTATGGCGCGGCGCTGTGTTGCGGGGTCGGGGTCTTGCGCCCGGTGTGTGCAGGGCGGCACGACCATTTGCGGGATGGACAGCAGAATGAGGAGCAGAAATGCGGGCAGAGCCGTGCACAGGAGGGCCGCGGGAGGGGCGGTGCGCGAGGCAACGGCTGTTTGCCGCAGGCGGCGGCGAAGCAGAAGCGCTGAGACCAGCGCCAGCAGGGGCGCCAACGGGATGAGCCCTAGGCCGAAAAAGATCAAGGCCATGAACGCAAAGGGCGTAATGACGATGAACTGCAAGGTATAGAAGGCGGCAACCCCGAGGGTCCAGCCGTTCAGGATGCCGGCGGTTTTTGATGGCCGCCGCCTGGAAATGGCGAGCATCGCCCAGGCATTGGCAATGGGCACGAGGGCAATCAGCAGCGTGTGGAACCAGGTGGGAAGGGGATCAAACAGAATGTCCGCGCAGAAACCGGCAATCAGCTCAAAAAGCAGAACACCCGCCGGCAGAATCACGCCCAACAGCCACAGTAAAATCGTCATGCCGTGCCGGAATCCTGTGCGGAGCTTTTGAGTCATGACGGTCTTGGGGCTGACGGTTTCCGTTTCCTGCATGGACTCCAACTGGTGTAGGGCGTCGGCGAGCTGGGCCGTTTCGGCATGGACCCGCGCAATCCCGACCTCTTGCTCGTCCTGCCCGGCGGCACGGGTTTCAATGAGGGCTCGCCAATCGGAGAACACCTCATCCGGATCGGCTCCCGCGGCCAGGAGAATGTTACGGTGTTTTTCGCAGAACTGTTCAAACACTTGCTGAGCGTCCGGATTCCACGAGATCATGAGGAGACTCCTTCCTTGGCGGCCTGAAGTTGACGGCCCATCAGTTCAAAATGCTCATTCACCAAATTCAAAATGTCATGGCCGCGCGGGGTCAGGCCGTAGATTTTGCGAGGCGGGCCCTCCGGGGACTCCTCCCAGCGGCGCACCGCAATCAACCCTTGAAGGCGGAGGCGCGAGAGCAGGGGATAGAGGCTGCCTTCGGTGATTCCGAGCCCCGGGATATCCTGCAAGCACTGCATGATGCCGTAGCCGTGCAACTCCTGCTGCCTTGCCAACACATTGAAGATGCACGCCTCCAGCCAGCCGCGCCGCATTTGTGTGATCCATTTGGCGATATATGATGTGTTGTGGCTCATACCGGTGTGTCCTGTGCAGGAAGAGAGTCGAAGATGACGCTACCTTTTCTTACATGGTACTATGTGCCACATAGTACCATGGCGTCAACTTTTATTTTTTGAAAAAGAAGCCGGCGCTGGGCGGTTGCGCCGATTGAAATTCCCGTGGGCGCCATGACCGCGGTGCTGGGCGGTCCGCTGTTTTTGATTCTGCTCGCGCGGCGCAAATAGGGCATTGCGGGGAATGGGGTCGCCGCACTTGGAGGGTGCGGAGATGATGGCTTGAGGTCCGGCCTCAACGAGACCGGCTACAGGAGGGCGGAAGATGCTTTAATGTCCGGCCTCAGCGAGACCGGCTACAGGAGGGCGGAAGATGCCTAATGCCCGGCCTCAGCGGGACCGGCTACAGGAGGGCGGAAGATGCTTTAGAGCATTTTCAGAAATGTCGTAGCCGCACTCCGAGAGTGGGGGTATCCCCATTCAGGAACCGGCCTCACCGAGACCGGCTACAGGAGAGCGGAAGATGCTTTAATGTCCGGCCTCACCGAGACCGGCTACAGAAAACCTGAAAACGCTCTAATGTCCGGCCTCAGCGAGACCGGCTACAGGAGGGCGGAAGATGCCTAATGCCCGGCCTCAGCGGGACCGGCTACAGGAGAGCGGGAAATGAACTAGGCGATGATGCCGCGGAGTTTGAGTTCGAAGAAGGCGGCCTTGCAGGCGCGGACATCGGCGAGGGCGTCGTGGGCGTTCTGGAACGATTTGTTGAAGAGTTTGCGGTAGAGTTCCATCAGATTGGGGTATTTGAACTCGCCCATTCGTCCGGGAATGGCGCAGAACCGGGTGGATTCCTTCATGGTGCAGCGTCGGGTTTTGGAGCGGTAGGGAAGGGGGAGTTCCAGGCGGATGAATTCGGCGCCGAGGATTTTTTCATCGAACGAGATGTTGTGGGCGACCAGGGTTTGCGC
Organism: Lentisphaerota bacterium; assembly: GCA_012511885.1. Taxonomy (GTDB): domain Bacteria; phylum Verrucomicrobiota; class Kiritimatiellia; order CAIQIC01; family Lenti-01; genus JAAZFE01. The sequence goes on from JAAZFE010000114.1 coordinate 4,142, forward strand.
CTCTTCGATGTGGGGCAGGGCTTCTTGGACGGCTTCCGCAAGGTCGATGCCCTGTTCCAGGGCGATATCGTGGGAGATACCGTGGATGCGGACGACATCCGGCGGGATGAAGAAGCCCTCGGGGCGGATGATGCGGTTGCCGCTGGCGAGCTCGTTGCCGGCTTCATCCGTCAGAATCCAGGCAAATTGAACCATGCGGGGCCAGTTATCGGTGTCTTCGACGGACGCCTGCCAGTTGCGGGGCAGCCCGGTGGTTTCGGTGTCGAAGAAGAACAAGCGGGTGTTGGTTGGGGTGTTGAAATTGAGAAAACCGTCCATTTCTTGAATCTATCGCTTCGGCAGGGAGATTCAAGAGGAAAAGGGGGGGGGGGCGCAGATTGCGCAGATGCGGCACGGGGTGCCGTGTGCTTTGTGCTTGGTGCTTTGTTGGGGGGGGGACAGGATGGAAGAAGGGGGAGGGAACCGCGAATGGGCGCGAATGGACTTGAATGGGACGGGGGAGGGGCGGGGCTCGACTCGCTGCGCTCGACTCGCGGGGAGGGGAGGTGGAAAGAGGGAGGAAGGGGGGGGAGAGGGGGGGGGGATGATTGTATTGCAAGTTTTATTGAAAAATTGCAATAATTTGGGGATGGAAAGATTTGTATTGCAAATATTATAATTATTATGCAGTAAGATAGTTGCTTATTGCAAGATATGGAATAGGGAAGGGTATGAAAAAGAGAAGAACGGGCGAATTTTTGGTTGTTTCGTCGGCCGGGGAGGTGGTTCGGGCGTTTGTTCCGAATCGGCTTCCGCCGGTTCCGCCGCTTGTTATTTCTTCGGCGCTGCGTAATTTGCTTGATGAAGCTCATTTGGAATTGGGGCGGTTGGATGGGATGTCGGCGGTGTTGCCGGATACGTCTCTTTTTTTATACATGTATATTCGCAAAGAGGCGGTGCTGTCTTCGCAAATTGAGGGGACGCAGTCGTCGCTGTCGGACTTGTTGCTTTTTGAAATGGATCTTGTGCCGGGGATTCCTGTGGATGATGTCCGGGAGGTTTCCTGCTATGTGGATGCGATGGAGCATGGACTCAAACGGCTACGCAGTGGCTTCCCATTATGCCATCGGTTGATTTGCGAGATTCACGAAAAACTGCTGGCCAAGGGGCGGGGGGCGGACAAAAAGCCGGGCGAGATTCGCACGAGTCAGAACTGGATTGGGGGGACGCGTCCGGGGAATGCGCGTTTTGTGCCTCCGCCTCCGGCGCGGCTGGGAGATTGTTTAAGCGATTTGGAGAAGTTTTTGAATGACAAGCCGAGGCGAACGCCGACTTTGCTGAAGGCGGCATTTTCGCATTGTCAGTTTGAGAGCATCCATCCCTTTTTGGATGGAAATGGGCGTTTGGGGCGATTGCTGATTACGCTGCTGTTGTGTCACGAGAAGGTGCTCCGCGAGCCGCTGCTGTATGTGAGTTTGTATTTTAAGCAGCACAGGCAAACCTATTATGAGCTGCTTCAACGGGTGCGCGAGGAGGGCGACTGGGAGGTGTGGGTGGAATTTTTTGTGACGGCGATTCGGGATACGGCCCGCCAGGCGGTGGAGACGGCTCGGGTCCTGTCTGAGATGATCCGAACGGATGGTCAGGTGGTGCAGTCGCTGGGGAGAATATCCAAGTCGGCTGGTCGGGTTTTTGATTTGTTCACGAAGCGCCCCATTTTGACTTTGCCGGCTATTGGCAAGCATACGGGTTTGGTGCCGAACACGGTGGGGAGCGTGGTGCGTGCGTTGGAGTCTGCGGGGCTGGTTCGTGAAATTACGGGAGGGAAACGGAACCGGATTTTTTGTTATGACCGCTATTTACGGCAGCTTTCGGAGGGAACGGAGTTGTAGCCCACGTTTCGCGGTCGCTCTTTTTTGGAAAGATTTTTTGGGGGCAAATTGGCAATAAATTGAAGTTTTTGAGCTGTTTTGGGGGTGTTTCGACCTGTTTTTCGCAATTTTGAGAGGAATAATAGCCAAAAATTGCTTTGTAGTGCCCATGGATTATTTTTATCTATTGACACCTCCCGAGTATGTGCTAATTTGTACGCATGTTCTTCAGATTAAAAGCTACAAAAACGGGTCAGGTGCTCAAAC
>JAAZFE010000015.1 GCA_012511885.1 Lentisphaerota bacterium
CACACCCCCGACCCAAACCCCTGCCCCATCCTCCACCGCCCCCCCGCCCCCTCCCGCGCAAACCTCACCACCGGCCGCTCCGGCGACCGGTTCACCCCATCCACCCGCTCCATCAACCGCCCCGCCCGCTCCTCCGCCCCCGCCTCCGCGAACAAACTCCCCTCCACCGCCCCCGCCGCCGCCAAATCCAGCAGCATCACCCCCGCCTTCTGATAGGCCAGCCCCTCCCGGAAAATCCGCGCCACCCCCCGCGACGCTTCGCGAATCAGCCGCCCGGAGTCCGCCGTGGGCGGGTCCAGCGGCGCTGTCACCGAATTCGCGTAGGCCGGCCCGCCCCGCTCAAACGGACTCGTCCGCACAAACACGCTGATCGCCCGAGCCAGATGGCGCTGCCGGCGCAGCTTCTCGCCCGCCCGCGCCGTAAACCCGGCCACCGCCGACTGCAGCTCGTCCAGCCGCGTCAGCCGCTCGCTGAATCCGCGCGACACCATGATCTGCTGCCGCGGCGGCGGGGTTTCCTCCAGCGCCAGGCAGGGCCGCCCCTGCAGCTCCCAGCCGATCCGCTCCATCACCACGCCAAACTTCTGGCGCAGCACCCCCGGCGGCGCCTCCGCCAGCGCGAGGGCGTTGGCGATCCCCAATTGCCGGAGCCGCTCCCCCCAGCGCGTGGAAATACCCCAGACCTCCTCCACGGGCAGCGCGGCCAACTCCGCCCGCGGATCCTCCACCCTCCGCCACTCCAGCACCGGCCCCGCCGGGTTGCGCCCCCGCTTGGCCAGCCGCACCGCCACCTTGGCCAGCGTCTTCGTCGGCGCGATTCCCACCGACACCGGAATGCCCACCCATTGCCGCACCCGCCCCGCCACCGCCAGCCCCAGCTCCGTCAAATCGCCCCCCAGCCCGTCCACCTCCAAAAAGCACTCATCAATCGAATAGACCTCAAACCGCGGCGCGAACCCCGCCAGCACCTGCATCACCCGCCGCGACAAATCTCCATACAGCGGATAATTCGACGAAAACACCGCCACCCCCCGCGCCCTCAACTGCTCCGCAATCTTAAAATACGGCGCCACCATCGGAATCCCCATCTCCTTGGCCTCGCGGCTGCGCGCCACCACAAAACCGTCATTGTTCGACAACACCACAATCGGCCGCCCCTCCAGATCCGGGCGGAACACCCGCTCGCACGAGGCATAGAAATTATTGCAATCCACCAGCGCGAACACCGCCCCGCCCCCCTTCCCATTAATACGAACGGATGGCGTGCGCCACCACGCCCCAGATAATCAAATCCACCTGCCCGCGCATTTCAATCGGCGGATACGCCGGGTTCTCCGCCTCCAGCCGCACCCGCCCGCGGTACATCCGCAAACGCTTCACGGTCAGCTCCCCATCCACCACCGCCACCACAATGCTGCCCGATCGCGCCTCCAGCGCCCGGTCCACCACCAGCAAATCGCCGTGACGGATCCCCGCGCCGATCATCGAATCCCCCTCCACCCGCACCACGAAGGTCGCCGCCGGATGCGCCACCAGATGCTCGTTGAGATCCATCGGCCCCTCCAAATGATCATCCGCCGGCGATGGAAACCCCGCAGCGATCCGCGTCCCCACCAGCGGCAGTGTCAGCGGTGTCGGCGACCGCGTAAACGGCCGCACCCGCCCCGAGCGCACCTCCGCCGCCACCTTCCCCAGCCAGCTCGCCACCAGCGGCAAGCGACTCTCCGGCACCCGCACCGCCACCGTAGGCTCGCCAAACCGCCCGCTGCCCGGCTTGCGCCCGGCCCCCGCCCGCGCGCCGCCATGCGACCCGCCACCCTTACTCGTCTTCATCCTCACGCCTCCACTTGATAACCGTACAATAATCAAGCCGCCCCAAAACGCAAGCCCTTTCCCCCCCGCCCCCCCTCCACCCCCTTATAGGAACACCAGAGTTATGAATAGGCGGGGCGGAGAGCCCCGCGAAGCTCCCCGCACCCGCCTGTTTGTAACTCTGCCGAACCGCCGCCGATTTGACTTGTAGACGGCGGGATCAAGGAATGC
>JAAZFE010000115.1 GCA_012511885.1 Lentisphaerota bacterium
AGAATGCCGGTTTCCGGCGTGAAGGAATAGCCGCCCGTGGCGGTGGTGGATTCCAGCGCCAGCACCGGCGGCGGAATGCCGCTGGCGGCAACCGCAAAGGCCACCGCCACGCCCGTGGTCGCCCCGTAGGGCCCGGCCCCGCCCGTGAAGGCCGGAGTCTGCGTGGTCAGCCGGTACAGCGTCAAATGCTGCAGCGTGCCGTTGCTGTAGCAGGAGAACCGGGGCGCACCGGCGTTGTACTGGAGAAAGCGGTACGGGAGCGCGCCGTTGCTGGCGGCAAAACAACCAATGTCCTCCCGCCAGGCAAACGACCACACGCCCGTTGCGTCGTTCACCTCGGCAACGGAATGGGCGGCGTTGGCCGTTCCGGCATAGGCGACGTAGCGGTTGCTGGCCTCGTTGTAGATGGTCAGCCCGTCATAGGCGGCATGGGTCTGGATGTGCCAGACAATGGCCGGCGAAGGATCCGTCAGAACGTCGGACTCCGGAGCAATCGCCAAATCCATGAAAAAGCTGCCCGCGTTGGTATGGGTCATGGCAAATAAGCCGCTCCTATTGGCAACCACGTAATAGGCTTCCGTCAAATCCGCCCGGTTTGTGATCTTGGAAAAGGTGCCCGTGCCTTCGTACGCCCCCCACGCTCCGGTTGCCAACCCCAGCATCAAGCCCAACCCAACCCACTTCTTCTTCATGCCGTCGCCTCCCTGCATTATCAATATTTTTTCTCGCAACGCGCAAGTACATATTTCACCAACACCACCAATTTGGCAATCCCAAAATCTACCAAAATATACCCCTGGGGGGTATCACCTCTCCCTCTTCATGCCCTCTGCGTCCCCCTATCCCAAAGGTAGAGACAGCTCGCCGCGCTGTCGATATTTCACAAGAGATCCTCCCACCCCAAAACGCATCCACACAACTAGGCAGGATGAACCCTAAAACCCCAAATCCCCCCCTATTTTCACCCTTTTCCCGCCCCCAAACCCCATTTTCGCCCCATTTGTCTCCCATTTCCCTAAAATGTCCCCAAAAAAACGGCCTCACGGCGTCACGGTCCCACGGCGTCATCCCCTCCCCCCCCCGCCATCGCTGTTCCCCATCGCATCATCAAGAACTGCCCTCGGCTCGCCGTCCGCAGGACGTGGTAGCGCGGCAAAGGATTTTGAACAAACGAGGGGCTTTCCCGGCAAAATAAGCGCCCGGATTTTTCGATGATGGCGCGTCGCGGACGATCCCTCGCAGTACTTTAGTACGCGAGGGTCGTTCTCGACGCGCCAGTGCGGAAAAGACGGGCCTTCGTTTTGCCGCCTCGTTTTTCAAAATCCTTTGCCGCCTCTCCTCCCCCCACTCACCACCCGCCCGCCACCACACACACCACCCCCCCGCCCCCACCGCCACCCGCCGCACAAACCCTTGCCCCCCCCGCCCCCTCCCGCTAAACTACCCCCCATGAACACCGCACACCCAACCTCCTGGCTCCCCACCGCCATCATCTACCAGCTCAACCTCCGCTCCCTCGCCGCCCGCGACCCCCGCAACGCCATCGAGGCCGCCACCGAAAAACCCCTCGCCGACTCCCCCCTCGCCTACCTCACCCGCCACCTCTCGCGCATCCGCCGCCTCGGCGTCAACACCCTCTACCTCCTGCCCCCCTACAGCATCGGCCTCTTCGCCCGCAAAGGCATCGGCTCCCCCTACGCCACCCGCGACTTCACCGCCATCGAGCCCGAATACGGCACCCGCGACGACATGGTCGCCTTCCTCCACCGCGCCCACGACCTCAAGTTCAAGGTCCTCTTCGACATCACCCCCAACCACACCGCCCGCGACCACATCTGGATGACCCGCCACCCCGACTACTATGTCCACGGCCCCGACGGCGCCGCCATCTATGACTGGGACTGGTCCGACACCGCCAAACTCGACTACCGCAACCCCAACCTCCGCGCCGCCATGATCGAAGTCTTCGACCACTGGCTCTCCATCCTCGGCCCCGGCAGCGACGGCTATCCCGACGGCGTGGACGGCTTCCGCCTCGACATGGCCCACTTCGTCAACGACTGCTCCTTCTGGGACGAAGCCCTCCCCATCCTGCGCTCGCGCCACCCCAACCGCCAACTGCTCTTCATGGCCGAATCCTACGGCTTCCACAACAACACCGGCCTCTTCGAACGCGGCGTCGACGCCGCCTACGACGACGACTTCTACAAGCTGGCCCAATACGCCTATGCCATCGGCGAAAACGGCCGCTCCCACCTGCGCCTCGCCCCCGACGCCCATCACAACCACGACTTCCATCCCACCCTCGACGCCTGGCAGGATGGCGGCATCGCCGCCGCCGCCGCGCACGTCCTCACCCAATACGACCAGGCCGCCCACCGCTTCGCCGGCCCGCGCTATGTCGCCCGCTACACCGACAACCACGACGAAGGCCGCGGCCTCTACCGCTTCGGCCCCGGCGCCTTCCGCGCCCTCAACACCCTCATCTTCCTCGCCCCGCGCACCCTCCCCTTCCTCCTCACCGGCCAGGAATTCGGCGCCCTCAACCGCCCCTCCATCCACGCCCGCTGCGAGCCCTGCGACAAAGGCCGCCGCATCCTCGCCACCGACGGCCTCGAACGCAACCAGGAAGGCGTCGAATTCGAGGGCAACCTCTTCGCCCGCACCCTCGAAGAGCGCCAGCGCTGGTACTCCTTCTTCCGCCGCATCATCGCCCTGCGCAAAAAACACCCCGCCCTCTCCCGCGGCGACTGCGCCATCCTCGATGTCGGCGAAGACGCCCCCCCCCACGAGCGCAGCGTCATCGCCTTCGACCGCACCCACGGCCGCCAGCTCATCCGCTGCGTCGTCAACCTCGGCGACCAAAGCCGCCAGCTCGCCCGCGCCGCCCATCTCTTCGACGGCCAACTCCTCTACGGCGAACTCGATCCCGGCGGCACCCTGCCCCCCTTCGGCGCCTGCGTCTTCCAAATCACCTGACCCTCCCCCCCGCGCCATGACCCAACCCTTCTGGAAAATGCATGGCGCCGGCAACGACTTCATCCTCATCGACGACCGCGCCCTCGCCTTCCCCTCCACCCACGCCGCCCACATCCGCCACCTGTGCGACCGCCGCCGCGGCATCGGCTCCGACGGCCTCATCCTCCTCCAGCCCCCCGCCGCCCCCCCCGCCCACTTCCGCATGCGCTTCTACAACCCCGACGGCGCCGAAGCCGACCTCTGCGGCAACGGCGCGCGCTGCGTCGCCCGCTTCGCTCATGAACTCGGCATCGCCCCCGCCGACATGCTCATCCAGACCGCCGCCGGCCCACTCCGCGCCGAATGGCTTGGCCACCAGGCCCGCCTCCACATGCCCCCCCCCCGCGACTGGCAGCTCCACCAAACCATCCCCTGGCGCGGCCAGCCCCAAACCATCCACGCCGTCAACACCGGCGTCCCCCACGCCGTCTGGTTCACCCCCGACCTCCCCTCGCTCGATCTCCCCGCCTGGGGCGCCCACCTGCGCCATCATCCCCACTTCGCCCCCGCCGGCGCCAACGCCAACGCCGTCCAAATCACCGGCCCCAGCGCCCTCGCCATCCGCACCTACGAGCGCGGCGTCGAAGCCGAAACCCTCGCCTGCGGCACCGGCATCACCGCCGCCGCCCTCATCGCCGCCCAGCTAGGCCACGTCACCCCCCCCGTCCACGTCACCACCGCCGGCAACGACACCCTTCAAGTCACCCTCCACCCCCTCACCCTCACCGGCCCCGCCCAAATCTCCTTCCGCGGCACCCTCCCCTAAACCACCCCAAAAACACCCCCAAAACGCCCCAAACACCCCCTTCCCGCCCATTTCTGCCTGTTTTTTGCCGATTTTCTGGTTTTTTGCGGTTTTGGGGCGCAAGGGGCGCCAAAAATTCGCGTTGAGTCGGTTTTCTGTAGCCGGCCACGTTGAGGCCGGGTTCCAAAGGTAGGTGCCTGTCCGCCTCGGGCGGAACGCATCGCCGAGGCGTCCGCGCCGTGGCCCCGCCTGTGGCTGAGGTCGCTGACCTCGGCTCCCTCTCGCCTTCCTCTCGTCAATCCGGCCGTCGCTCATTGTTCCCCCCTGGGATCGCCGAGCCCCAGCTCGGCACAAACAACATCCAACACCTGCCCATTCCCGCCAATTTCCACCCCAAAAACGCCAAAAAACACCTCGAAAACACCCATTTTCCGCCCTAAAACGTCATTTTCTCACATTTTGAGCTATTTTTGACCATTTTCGCGCTATTTTGCGCCGCCGATGCGGCGCAACAGCCAGACGGACGCCGCTGCGCGGCACCCCCCCCAAAAAAAACACTTGCATTCCTTTTGCGCCTCTTGCGTCGTTTGCGTTAAAAAACCGCTCCCTCCCCAAACACCCAATCCGGCAGTCGCCCATTGTCCCCCCCCATTTCCTCCTTCTTTCCCCGCCGCGTCAGCGGCGTCCGCAACGTCCGCCTGTCCCGCCCGCGCGGGATGTCTGTCGGTGTCCGTCCGCCTGTCCCGCCCACGCGGGATGTCCGTCCGTGTGGCTGTTTGCCTCCCAAAACCGCCAAAAACCGCCCAAAATCACCCATTTCCGCCAATTTCACCCCGTTTTCACCATTTCCCCGTCCAAAAACCGCCCTAACCTGGATAATTCACGCGACAAGTCCGGCCCGGATGCAAGGCGCGCGGGGTGAAGCTGTATGGACATACTGCGAACCCCGCAGAACAAAGCAGACGGGTTGGAATCGTCGCGCCAACGGGCAACAGGGATGAAAAATAACTTGTTTACTCAAATATCCACATCATGCAGTGCAACAATAAGTAAAGATGTTTTCATCCATGTTGATGAATTATTCAGGCCAACGCTTGACACCCGACCCAAGCCGTACTACATTGTCTTACACAAGGAGAAAGCCCGCCATGACCACCATCACCATTCGCGTCCCCTCCACGCTCAAACAAAAGTTGGAACAAATATGCCGCGCCGAAAACAAAACCATCAGCGACTTCGCCCGCGAATCCATCCTCAAACACCTCGCCCGCGAACAATTCCGCGCCGTCCGCAAACAAATCCTTCCGTTCGCCGAAGCCCAGGGGCTTCTCACCGATGACGATATTTTTGAAAATCTCAAATGAGTGCCATGAGAGTCGTCCTCGATGCCAACGTCGCCATCGCCGCCGTAGCCACCCACGGCCTGTGCCAAGCCATCTTTGAATTATGCTTGGAACACCATCAAATCGTCACCTGCAACGCCATTTTGGACGAAATTCAAACAAAACTGATCCATAAATTGAAAGTGCCCGCCCCAATCGTCGCCGATTTCCTTTCCCTGCTCCAACAAAACGCCTTGTTGCTCGATCCCGAGCCCATCGCCCCCTTCGCCTGCCGGGATCCCAACGATCTCATGATCCTCGGCCTCGTCCGCCCTGGAAAAATCAACGCCATCATCACCGGCGACAAAGATTTACTCGTGCTCAACCAATTCCACCAAGCCCACATCCTATCCCCCCGACAATTCTGGCAACTCAACAAAACTCCGTAACGCAAATCCATCATTTCCAAAAACACGCCCAATCCGGCAGCCCCCGCCCAAGTCCACAGTCTAAAGTCTATAGTCTCTCGTCTGCGCGGCCCCGCCCCCCTGGGATCGCCGAGCCCCAGCTCGGCACAAAAAACATCCACCACCTGCCCGTTTCCGCCCATTTTTGGCGCAATATCGCGCATTTTCGACGCATTCGAGCCGTTTCCTACCTGTTTTTTCCATTTTACCCATTTTTCAAGCCTCTTTTTACCCGAAACTGCTCATTTTGACCCGTTTTTGGCTCTTTTCACCGCCGCGTCCCCGCCTTTTCCCCGTCCCCAAAGGTAGGAGCCTGTCCGCCTCGGGCGGAACGCATCGCCGAGGCGTCCGCGCCGTGGCCCCGCCACGGCGTAGAAAAAATGGCTCCAGAACCCCGTTCAATCCGGCAGCCCCCGCCAAGTCTACAGTCTGTCGTCTAATGTCTCTCGTCTCCGCGGCTCCCCCGCGCCCCCCTCGCGCCCCCCCCGCTCAGGCTTCGGCGACTCAATTTTTCCCCCCGCCAAAACACCCCGTTTTCCACGCCATGGAAAATCGCATCTTAATTGCAAAACAGAACAACAACCGAGGCCCCTCCTATCTCTGCCTCTTTTAAAATTCACGCGGTTAAAAATTTCTCAAGCCTGACGAAGACTTTTTCTGGATTTTTCAACTGGCACTGCCAAACCACCATCACCCAGATTCATCATTTTTAGCCGTTTCGGCACATTTTTTGCCACATTTTCGCTAATTTCATGCCGCTTTTGAGCGCTTTTGAGTCGTTTTAGTGAAAAATCGACTTACCCCCGGAAAACCGTTTCCCGGTGTTCTGCCAGAAACTCCGGATTTGGAGGCAGCGCTTCCGGCGGAATAAACAGGGTTTGACCCTCAAATCGCTCAAAATTGGCGAAAAACATCTCCCACGAGCCAAATTGATCCCGCAATTCCCCGGAAACAAGCAGGCAGTAATCATGGTCAAAAGCGATATAACCCCGATCAAACGCCGCATCATGCAACCGGGACAGACTGATTCCGTTTTGTACATTCAGTCGCTCCTTCGGATGGCTGCTCCACGGCAGGATATGGGACGCCACCAGCAAATCCCGGACGGCAATTCTCGTAACCGCGCACTGCTCCTCGTAATTGTTCAGCACGCACTCCCTGAAATACGCCTGCCCCCGGCGCTGTTTGACCGTTTGGATGGATTCCGTCACTTCGGGAGGCGTTTTGGCCCGCGGAATCCGCCTGATTCCGCCTTTCGCCGACACCTCCAGCTCATCCTCCCCTGCCGCCCCGAACAAATCACGAATTATCTCTTCGCTTGCGATAATATTCCCCTCCAAATCACCGTGGAACTCCTCCCACATCTCCCGGTCCAGCTTGCTCGCCCCCTGCAACCCTTTGATGCCTCGCAGCCGCAAAGCTGGATCAAAAGACGCCAAGTTGCTCAATTTCATCGCGACACTACTTGGCGTTCGCCTCAATCGCTCTGCCAATGCCATAACGGACGCGTTCCGTTGATCGAACTGTCCAAAAGCGAGCTTATGATACAAATTCAAGACAATAAACAGCTCATCCCGTGTCCATTTCTTTCGCGAAGCGCTTGATTTCACAATTTTTCTCTCCGGATTTTACTCGCTTATTCATGGTGCGTTATTCTCTGGCAGTCCGTCAAGCACACCCCGCGAGCCAAAACCGCAAAAGCCCTAAAAATCGGCACAACACAAACCATAACCGGCATAACTGTGCCAAAAGCCGTCAAAAACGGCCATTTTGCTGGGAAGGGGCCGGTCCTATAAATTAATAAATCCAGCCAACCCTGCTCCCTCCCATGAGCAAATGTCCGTCCGCTTTTTTCACCCCGCCGGGGTCAGTCCTTGACAATTGACAATCTCTCCTCGCGCATCCCGCGCTTGCGCTCCTTTCGCGCCGCTCGCGCCTTTTGCGTTAAAATCTCTTGGCGGTCTTGGCGTCTTGGCGAGGGACAATGCCTTTTCTTTGTGTTTTCTGTGTTCTATGTGGTTCCAAATACCAATAAGGAATGGTCTTCCCTCACAACGGACGCCTCGGCGTGTACATCCCTCCCCTCCTCAAAAAACATCAACAGCCACCCATGCTACCTTGTGGCACAAGGTACCATCTTCACCCGCCTCCAATCCTTTTTTCCCGCCCCACCCCAGTATTACGATTGTGCACAATCGTAATACTCCCTTTTCTACCGCTTCTGCGCCGCAGACGCCTTCGCGGTTCAAAACCCACCCAAAATAATCTCGTAATCGCGCATTCACGAAATCCCGCAATTCCCCCCCCCTCCCCACGCATCCCTCGCTCGCGTTCCTTTCGCGACCCTTGCGTTAAAATAAGGAATGATCTTCCCTCACATCGGACGCCTCGGCGATGCGTTCCGCCCGAGGCGGACAGGCACCTACCTTTGGAACCTGGCCTCAACGAGGCCGGCTACAGAAAACCGACTCAGCGCTTTTTTTTGAACCCCTTGCGCCCCAAAACTGCAAAAGCCTCGAAAATCGGCACAAAACAGCCAAAACCGGTATAAATATGCCGAATATCGTCAAAAACGAGCCATTTTGCGTGCTTTTCCCACGCAATTGTTGGTTTTTTCGGCGCGCGCGCGCCGCGAGGAACCGCGGGTCGAGATTTGCTGGTTTTAAGGTAGCCTCGGCGAGGCGTCCGCGTCCGTCCCGCACGTGCGGGACGCGGCGTAGGAAAAAATCATGCTGACGCGCCATGCAAAACCAGCTGCGTTTCGGCCTTCGCGAACCCCTGGAAACCATTCTTTTCTTCGTCATGGCTACGCCATGCCGCGGACGCCTCGGCGATGCGTCCCTACCTTTTGCGCCTCTTGCGCTTCTTTCGCGACGCTCGCGACTTTTGCGTTATAAAAACAACGCGCCAGCGCCGAAGGCGCATCTTTTGTGTTTTTGTGTTCTGTGTGGTTGCAAAAAAGAATGGTCTTTTCTCACAACGGACGCCTCGGCGTGTACATCTCTACCCTCCTCAATAATAACAACAGCCACCCATGCTACCTTGTGGCACAAGGTACCATCTTCACCCGCCTCCAATCCTTTTTTCACGCCCCACCCCAGTATTACGATTGTGCACAATCGTAATACTCCCTTTTCTTCCGCTTCCGCGCCGCAGACGCCTTCGCGGTTCAAAACTCACCCAAGATAATCTCGCACTCACGCATTCTCGCAATTCTCCCCCGCCTCCCGCGCATCCCTCGCTCGCGTTCCTTTCGCGCCCCTTGCGTTAAAATAAGGAATGATCTTCCCTCACAACGGACGCCTCGGCGAGGCGTTCCTACCTTTTGCGCCCCTTGCGTTTCTTTTGTGTTGAAAACCAGTCTGTGGCCTCGAGTCACCCGTCTGCCGGCTGGCCCATTAGGGCGGCGGCAGGACGTGCCAGAGGATGGCGAAGTAGTGGCAGGCGGCGCCGGCGAGCACGAGCAGATGCCAGACGGCGTGATGGTAGCGCACACGCTTGAAGAGATAGACCCCCGCGCCGGCGGTGTAGCAGAGGCCCCCCGCCCAGAGCCAGCGGATGCCGGCCGCGGGCATGGCCTCGGCAAGCGGCTTGAGCGCGAACACAATCACCCAACCCATCAGGACATAGAGCAGGGTGCTCACCACCTTGAAGCGCCCGGTGAAAAAACCCTCGAACACCAGCCCCACCGCCGCCAGTCCCCACACCAGCCCGAACAGCGTCCAGCTCTGCGCCCCCTGCAGGGTGATGAGCACAAACGGCGTATAGGTGCCGGCAATCATCAGAAAGATCATCTCGTGATCCAGCACGCGGAAGACGCGCTTGACCGTCGGCCAGGGGAAGCTGTGGTAGAGCGTCGAGGTGACGAACATCAGCACCATGAACGCGCCGTAGATGCTGCACGCGACCACCGGCGTGGCGCCTTCGCAGCGGACCGCCGCCGCCACCACCAGGACCACCAGTCCCACCAGCGCCAACAACGCGCCCAGGCCATGGCTGATGGCATGGATCAGCTCCTCGCTGAACGTGTATTTCGAGGGTCGCGCGCTCATGATCAGGACTCTGTTGATGAATGCTTCAGGCTAGCGTTTGTATCGCGCGCGCGGCTGATAGCCCGTGTGCAGAAGCTCGTGCGACTTGGGCCCCAGGGGCGCGCCAAGGAAATTTTTGTAGAGCAACTGGATCATCGGGTTCTCGTGGGAGCTGCGATAGGCGCTCTTTTCGTCGTCGCGGTAGATGCCCGCCGCGCGCTGCGCGCGGATCTTGTCGGTGGCGCCATAGGGCTGGCCGCCGCCGCCCACGCAGCCGCCGCGGCACGCCATGACCTCGATGAAGTGATAGGGCGTCTCTTCGCCGCGCTCTCGCGCCGCGCGGACCTTGTCGAGCACCACCTCGATGTTGGCCATCGAGTGGGCCACCGCCACGCGCACCTCCTTGCCGGCCACCTGCAGGGTGGCTTCCTTGACCCCCTCGAGGCCGCGGATTTCCGTCAGCTCCATGGTGGGCAGGCGCTCCTGGGTCAGCGCCCAGTGCGCGGTGCGCAACGCCGCTTCCATCACGCCGCCGGTCACGCCGAAGATGGTGCCCGCGCCGGTGTAGTCGCCCAGCAGCGAGTCCACCCGCTCGTCGTCGGGCAGGTTGCGGAAGTCAATGCCGGCGCTCTTGATCATCCGGCACAGTTCGCGCGTGGTGAGCGAGTAGTCAATGTCCTGGAAGCCGGAGCTGCGCATTTCCTCGCTGCGCTGGATCTCGAACTTCTTGGCGGTGCAGGGCATGATCGAAACCACGAACACGTCCTCGGGGTCCAGCCCCATGCGCTGCGCGTAGTAGGTCTTGGCCAGCGCGCCCACCATCGCCTGCGGCGATTTGGCCGTCGAGAAGTTCGGGATGAAGTCCGGCGCGAATTTCTCCATGTAGTCGGTCCACGACGGACAGCAACTGGTCAGCAACGGCAGCTCGCCCTTGCCATGGACGAAGCGTTCGATGAACTCCGCGCCTTCTTCCATGATGGTCAGGTCGGCGCCGAAGTTGGTGTCGAACACGGCATTGAAGCCCAGCCGCCGCAGCGCGGCATAGATTTTGCCGGTCAGCAGCGTGCCCGGCTCATAGCCGAAGTCCTCGCCCAGGGCCACCCGCACCGCCGGCGCGATCTGCACCACGCAGTGCTTGGCCGGATCGGCCAGGCCCGCATACACTTCGCGCGCGTGGCTGTGCTCATAGATGGCCCCCACTGGGCAATGCGCCGCGCACTGCCCGCACTTGATGCAGGGCGATTCCTCGAGGGTCACGTCCGCCGCCGGCGCGATGCGCGTGGTCTCGCCGCGCCCGATGAACTCGAGCGCCCACACCCCCTGCATCTGCTGGCACACCGCCGCGCAGCGCCCGCACAGGATGCACTTTTCCGGGTGCAGAATCAGCGAGCCGGTCGTGTCGTCTTCGGGCAGGTCGCGCAGCAGTTTGCCGTAGGGCGCTTCGCGGATGCCGAACTCGCCCGCCAGGCGCTGCAACTCGCAGTTGAGGTTGCGCGGACACTGCAGGCAGTCGTCGGGGTGCGTGGACAGGATCAACTGGATCACCGTGCGGCGGATGGCATACAGCTCCGGATCGTGGGTGGTCACCTCCATGCCCTCGCCGGCCGGCGCCACGCAGGCGCGCACCAGCTTGCTGAAGCCCTTGACCTTGACCACGCAGATGCCGCACGCCGCCCAGGCCGGCAGGTCCGGGTGATAGCACAGGGTGGGAATCCGCATCTGCACCTTGCGCGCCGCGTTGAGGATGGTGGTGCCCTCGGGCACCTCGACCGGCAAACCGTTGATCGTCAAATGAACTGTCTTCATCGTCCTCTTCCCCTGTTAGCGGCGGCTCACGGCGCCAAACTTGCACGCCACGAGGCATTCGCCGCACTTGATGCAATTCTCCTGGATAATCCGATGGGGTTTCTGGCGCTCGCCCTCGATGGTGTTTACCGGACAGCGGCGCGCGCACAACGTGCAGCCGATGCACTTTTCCGGGTCAATCGTATAGGTGATCAGGTCCTTGCAGACCCCGGCCGGACAGCGCGACTCCTCGATGTGCGCGCGGTATTCCTCCTCGAAAAACTTGACCGTGGACAGCACCGGGTTGGGCGCCGACTGCCCCAGCCCGCACAGCGCCGCCTTCTGCATGGCCTGGCCCACCTCCTGGATCTTCTCGAGGTCGGTCGCCTCGCCCCGTCCCGAGCAGATTTTTTCCAGCAGGTTGAGCAGCGTGCGCGTGCCAATCCGGCAGGGCGCGCACTTGCCGCAGCTTTCGTCCACGCAAAACTCTTGATAGAAGCGCGCCACGTCCACCATGCAGTCGTCCTCGTCCATGACAATCATGCCGCCCGAGCCCATGATCGAGCCCAGCTCCTGCAAGTGTTCATAGTCAATCGGCGTGTCCAGAAAATCCGCCGTGATCACCCCGCCCGACGGCCCGCCGGTCTGCACGGCCTTGAAGGCCTTGCCCCCGCGGATGCCCCCGCCAATGTCATAGATGATCTCGCGCAGGGTGGTGCCCATCGGCACCTCGATCAGTCCGGAGTTGTTGATCTTGCCGGTCAGCGCGAACACCTTCGTGCCCGGACTCTTGCGCGTGCCGATCTTGGCAAACGCGTCGCCGCCGCGCAGAAGAATCACCGGAATGTTCGCGAAGGTCTCGACGTTGTTGATCACCGTCGGCTTGTGCCACAGCCCGGACACCGCCGGGAAGGGCGGCCGCGGAATCGGCATGCCCCGCTGCCCCATGATCGAGGCCAGCAGCGCGGTTTCCTCGCCGCAGACAAACGCGCCCGCCCCGAGGCGGATCTCGATGTCGAAGTCAAAGCCCGACCCGAGGATGTTCTTCCCCAGCAACCCGCGCTCGCGCGCCTGCCCGATGGCCACCCGGAGGTGCTCGATGGCCAGCGGATATTCCGCGCGGATGTACACCACGCCCTGCGACGCCCCCGTGGTGTAGCCCGCGATGGTCATCGCTTCCAGAATCGAGTGCGGATCGCCCTCCACCGTCGAGCGGTCCATGTAGGCGCCCGGATCGCCCTCGTCGGCGTTGCACACCACATACTTTTCGTCGCCCGGCGCGTCCTGCGTGAACTTCCACTTGAGCCAGGTCGGGAACCCCGCCCCCCCGCGCCCGCGCAGGCCGGACGTCTTGAGCTCCTCGATCACCTGGTCCGGCGTCCACTCGGTCAGCACCCGCGCCAGGGCCTCGTAGCCCATCCGCGCGATATATTCATCTATGTTGCGCGGATCCATCACGCCGCAGTTGCGCAGCACCAGGCGATACTGCTTCTGATAGGTCTTGGCCTGGTCGTCCCGCAGCAACTCACGCTGGCTCTCCGGCGGCACATAGGCCAGCCGCTCAATTGGCCGCCCCTTCAGCGCGTGCTCGCTGACAATTTCGCGGGCGTCCGACACCTGCACGTTGGTGTAGAGCGTCTCATCCGGCAGCATCTTGACAATCGGTCCGCGCTCGCACAGGCCGAAACAGCCCGTGCGCACCACCTGCGTGGTCTGCTGGGCGGCCTGCGCGGCAACCTCCTGCGCCAGCGCCTCATACACTCCGCTTTGCCGGGCCGTCTTGCAGTTCGGTCCGCCGCACACCAGGATATAGGTCTTGGTTGACATCACTCCGTCCCCTTTCCGCCCACAAACAAATCCACCGCCGGGCGGTCATAAATCCGCTCATCCACCAGCCGCTTGCGCGCGATGTGCTGGCCGACAATTTTCCGCGCGGTATCCTCGTCCACGTTCCCGTAAATCACCACCGGCATCCCCGGGCAGCGCACCTCCACCGTCGGCTCACTGTGGCACAGCCCCATGCAGCCCGTCTGCCGGATTTCCGCGTTGCGCACCCCGGCTTTCTCCAGCTCCTCCTCGAAGGCCGCCAGCGCCTGGCGCGCGCCCGCCGCGATCCCGCAGGTTCCCAGCCCCACCTGGATCCGCACCGGGCCGTCATCGCTCGCCGGGCCGTCAAACGTGCCCGCCAGCTTCGCCCGCACCGCCCGCAAATCTTTCACCGACATCTTCGCCATGGTCCACCTCTACTTTGCAACACCGCTCGCGGCTTCCGCCCGATACTGCGCCAGAATGCCGGCCACATCCTCGCGCTTCAAATTGCCGTGAATGTTCCCGTTCACCGCCAGCACCGGCGCCAGCCCGCAACACCCCAGGCAGCGGGCCGACTCCACCGAAAACAATCCATCCGGCGTGACCGTGTTCTGCCCCACCCCCAGAATATTCTCCAGCTCCTGCAGCAGGTCCGCCGCACCCTTCAGATAGCACGCCGTCCCCATGCACACCGCGATCTGATACCGACCCGGCTTCTGCATCTTGAAAAAATGATAAAACGTCAGCACCCCGAACACCTGCGCCGGCGGCAGCTTCAACGCCGCGGCCACCTCAAACGCCACCGGACGCGGCACATAGCCGAAATGCCCCTGCACCCGGTGCAGCACCATGATCAGACTGCCCGGCACGTCCCGCCACTCGGCAATGTATGCCAGCAACTCCGGCGTCAGCTTCTCCTCGCTCGTCTTCTCGACTACCTGCTCCATCTGGCTCATTCCAAATCCTCCGCTCATTCGAAATTAAGCAAAACATAGAAAAACATTTCACCTGCCGCAAGCATTTTTTATCCTTTTATTCACTTGAATTGCACCAAATGAATGTTTAATGTAATCATATTGCTACAAAGTGAAAGATAGGGAGGTTGTTGTGAGCTTGCAGAACAATATTGTCCAGATCGAAATGATCCATCGTCTCGTGCGCTATAAAAACGCGCTCCAGAAGTTCAAAGCCCTCGGCCTCACCCGGGTGTTTTCGACCAATCTGGCCGAAATGGCCGGCATTTCCGCCGGGCTCGTGCGTAAAGACATGTCGCAGGCCGGCCTCACCGTCGGCAACCGCCGCGCCGGATATCCGCTCGATGCCCTCGCCCAGGGTCTCGATGCGATCCTCGGCAGCCACCTGCAGCAGCGCGTCATCATTGTCGGCTGCGGACGCATCGGCACCGCCCTCATGCACTATCCCGGCTTCTCCTCGGAAAGCATCCAAATCGTTGCCGGCTTCGACACCAAACCCGGCCGCCTCGACCCCCACGCCGCCATCCCCATTCTGCCCGTGGACCGGATGCCCGACTTCGTCAAAAAACACGAGGTCGGCATCGCCATCCTCAGCGTGCCCGAAGCCGCCGCCGCCACCACCTTCGACCAGCTCGCCGAAGCCGGCATCCAAGGCGTGGTCAACTTCACCCCCGTGCAGCTCAAGGCCCCCCACCCCCTCCTCGTCCAAAACATCAACATCGCCCTCGAAATCGAAAACCTCTTCTACTGCGTCCGCTTCCACAACCGCACCCCCAACTGATCCAACAACTCGTCTCCCGCTTGCGGTTTCCGGCGGCATGAAGGATACTTTCCCCTGTCGCCATCATGAAACGACTCTGGAACCATTTGCGTCTGTGCGGGCCATGCCTTGGCCTGCTGGCGCTGCTGTTGCCCACACCCGCCCGGGCGGGCACCCCCAACGCCTTTCGTACCCTCGTGGTGGTCAACACCCAGTCGGTGGAATCCGTCGAACTCGGCGACTACTACGCCGCGCAACACGGCATCCCCCCCCATCACATCTGCGAGGTCAGTATCGCCCCCAACACGGTCAGCCTGACTTCCCACCAGTTTTACAGCCTGCTGCGCGACCCCATCAACAACCACATCGCCGCCGAAAACCTTGCCGGCCAAATTGACTTTGTGGTGCTCTGCGACGACCTGCCCACGCGAGTGCGCAACGTCGAAGGCGTCACCGCGTCGCTGTTTTACGGCTTCCATAACGCGCCAAGCTACCATGAGGCCGGTAGGTGCAACCTGCCGGAAGAAACCGCCAGCGACTATTACCTCGCCGAGCGCGCCTTCCGCTCCGCCGACGGCTGGAACAGCACCAACGGCTTCGTCGCCTTTCATCTGACGACTTCGAACCTGCCCACCGCCAAGCTCGTGGCCGATCGTGGCGCCGCCGCCCAATCCACCTTCCCCGAGGGGCATGTTTATCTGGCCCATCGCGGCGATGGCCCCCGCGGCGTGCGCGAGCAACGGTTTGACAACGCCCAGTTCAGCTTCCTCAGCCTGCCCGGACTGCCCATCGGCTGCACCATCCAGCCCTACTACGCCACCCTGAGCGGCAAAACCAATGTCATCGGCTACCACGACGGCTACGGCACCATCGCCGATCTCATCCGCACCAACAACACCTGGCTCACCGGAGCTTATGCCGACCATATGACCTCCTGCGGCGGCATGCTGCCGGACCCCTGTCTAAACCAGTCCACCGTGCGCGACTGGATGGAAATTGGCGCCACCGCCTCCTACGGCACCGTGGCCGAACCCTGCAACTATGCCGCCAAATTTCCCGATTCTATCATGGGCTTCTACTATGCCCGCGGCTTCACCATCGGCGAAGCCTACGCCATGAGCGTCTGGGCGCCCTATCAGGGCCTCTTCGCCGGCGATCCCCTCGCCGCGCCCTTTGCCGCCGGGCCGCTCCTCACCATCACCAATCCCGCCCCCGGCCAAGTGGTTACCGGCGCCCTCAATATCGCGGTGGCCGCCACCCCTCACGCTCTCGGCGCCCCCGCCGCCGGCCTCGATGTTTATCTGGATGGCCGCTTCCACGCCAATCTGGCCACGGTCGCCCCCACCCCCGGCAACCAACTCGCCATCGCACTCAACAGCCACACCAATGCCGTCACCCTCACCCCCAACCAAACCCTTTTCGAGGCCGTGGCCGCTCTGGCCGACGAGATCAACAACGACCCCCTCCAAGTTGCTTGGGCCCTCGCCCGCGGCGACCGCCTCGAGTTGATCTATCGCAAGTTCGATCACCACGGCGACAACCTGCCCCTGACCGCCACCGTGGCCCAAGGCAGCGCCGACGAACTCACCCTCGGCGTCGGTCTGACGGCAACCGAACTCGTCCCCTCCATCTACCACGCCCGCGCCTACGTCTCGCTCCAAGTCCACAACACCAACAACGCCAACGCCGGTGACCTCCTCACCTGCGTCATCACCCTCACCAACGGCATCACCGTCACCAACATCTTCGTTGCCGACCAAGGCGAAAAAATCCCCGCCCTCCTCGAACGCGTCCGCGCGGCCATCATCACCAACACCGTGCTCGCGGGCACCGACGGCGTGCGTTACGACCGCCTCGCTTCGAGCGCTAACAGCTTCGGCGCGATCATCGCCAATTCCCCCGGACCCACCGGCCCCAACATTCACCTCAGTTGGCATGTGGCGCCGGTCAGCACCAATTCCGGCCTCACCACCAACGCCAACTTCACTAGCTGGCTCACCGACAACGCCAACGACACCCGCCCGCGCGCCTCCGTGCTCTATCACCTGCGGCCGACCAACGGCACGCTGGCCGCGGAGTATGCGCTGGATACCACCACGCTCGACGACGGCCCGCACACTCTCGACATCATCGCCCGCGACGGCTCGGCGGTGGCCGCCGCGTCCCGGGTCACCATCCCCATTGTCGTGGCCAACCAAAGCACCACCACCGGCGTGCCCCACTGGTGGCTGGCCCAACACGGCTGGACCAACAACTTCGAGGACGCCGCCCTCGACGATCCCGACGGCGACGGCTACGCCACCTGGCAGGAATATATTGCCGGCACCGACCCCACCAACTCCGCCAGCCGCTTCCAGTGGAGCGTCACCGAAACCGAAGACGCCTTCGCCGTCAGCATCGAACCCACCAGCACCAACCGCCACTACTGGCTGGATGCCACCCCCGACCTCATCGCCCCCGACTGGATCAACTTGACCAATGCCCCTGGCCCCGCCAACCACGAACCCTGGGAAGTCGAAATTCCCGCCCCCGTCAACATCTTCAACTTCTACCGCTACCGGGTCACCCTCCCCCCCGAATAGACCCCGGCAGCGGATGAAAGATCCGTCTTGCCCTGAAGTATTCACGCGACAAGTCCAGTTCAGATGCGAGGCGGGCGGGGTGAAGCTGTATAGCATACTGCGAACCCCGCAGAACAAAGCAGATGGACGGGAATCGTCGCGCCCTTGGTCAACATGGATGAAAATGAATTTTTACACTACCATCCCATAGGGATGTCATTTTGAGCTGGGGAAGCGGATAAAAAAGAGTGTTGGTCTTGATTTTGTGTGCCTGTAGCCTACAGGTATTATGAAAAAAAACTCAAGACCAAGACCA
>JAAZFE010000116.1 GCA_012511885.1 Lentisphaerota bacterium
CGGTCTTGCCGGAGGTGCTGAAGATTCCGCTGGCGGGGCATCTGGAGCGATTGCGCCAGTTGTTTGATGGGGATCGGGAAGCGGGTTTGGGAGGGGTTTGGTTGCCGACGCCTGTGGAGCATAAGATACCATCGGCCGGGCAGGCCTGGGGTTGGCAGTGGCTGTTTCCCTCGCGCCAGACATCGGTGGATCCGCGCAGCGGAGTGCGGCGTCGGCATCATGTGCAGGATGCGGCGTTTCAAACGGCGATTCGCAAAGGCGCGGAGCGTGCGAAGCTGGCGAAGCGGGTGACGCCGCACACGTTGCGCCACAGTTTTGCGACGCACTTGCTGCAGGCCGGGCACGACATTCGCACGGTTCAGGATTTGCTGGGGCACGCGAATGTGGAAACGACGATGGTGTATACGCATGTGCTGAACAAACCGGGCGTTTCGGTGCGAAGCCCGCTGGATTGAAGGGGGGAGGTCCGCCAGGGCGAAAGATTTTTCGCCCCTGCGATGGGGGGCAAATGCCCGCCATTATAGGCGGGGGGGGGAGTGGTGTCAGGTGGAAAGTGGAAGGTGGAAGGAGGAGCGCGGGGGGAACAGCCACACGGACGAACACTGACGGACACGGACGAACACTGACGGACACGGACGCTAGGGACGCTGCTGCGCAGCGGAAACAGAAGCAAAAACGAGACGTTTTTGGGCGCTGAAGCGCCTGGGAACAGCTGGCAGCTCTCGAAAACGGTGGGAAGTGGCGAAAAATGGGCAAATCGGGTGAAAAGGGGGGTCAGGTGTGGGGGAGGAAGTCGAGTTGGAGGACGGTTGGGCGGTGCTGCCAGCCGCGGGCGGTTTGCAGGTTGGCGAGCACGCGCTGGCAGTAGGCGCGGATGGCGGCGGGGTCGAGCGGGGGGGGGGCGGTTTTGCCGGTGGCGCGCCGGCGGGTCGCGGCGGCGAAGCCGGCGACATCGAGTCCGCGGAGGCCGAGAAGGCCGTCGCCGGAGGAGGGGTCCCAGGCGGGGGCGAGCTGTTCGAGGAGGGCGCGCAGCCCGGGGAAGAGGGTGATTTCGAGCCAGCCGGCCTGTTCGGGGCGGATGCGGCAGAAGTCGAGGGTCCAGAGGATGCGTCCTTCGTGGGTGAGGGTTCGGGCGGGGCGGATGAGTCCGGAGGCGAAGAGCTGCCAGACGGGCAGGGGGACGGGGCCGGGCCAGATGTCGGGGTCGAAGACGGGGCGGGGGCCGGCTTCGGGGAGGCGGGCGGCGGCCCAGGCGCGGGCGGCTTCGTTTTGGTTGAGGGTGCGCAGGGCGCGGTAGATGAGGAGGTGGAGGTAGTCGTCGGGGAGGGGGAGGGCCAGGTCCTGGTCTTCGAGGTAGGTGGTGACGGCGGCGGCGACGGCTTCGGCGGCGGCGGGATCGAGGGGGCTGTGGGCGCCGGTGGCGTTGAGCAGGGTTTCGAGGTGGGCGCGCAGGGGGTCGCCGGGGGCGTCGGAGGCGTTGGTGGGGGGGGGGCGCGGCATCATGGGGCGGCCTCGAGGGGAGTTTATTGGCGGGTGATGAGGTTTTCGATTTCAGAGAGGAATTGGGAGGCGTTGCGGAAGCGGCGATAGACGGAGATGAAGCGGAGGTAGGCGACTTCGTCAATTTTTTCGAGTTTGTCGAGGACTTTGCGTCCGATGACGGTGGTGGGGACTTCGCGGTGGTATTCGGTTTCGAGCTCGCGGATGATGTCGTCCACGATGACATCGAGCTGGGGTTCGGAGATGGGGCGTTTGACGGCGGCGTGGGCGATGGCGGCGCGCAGTTTGGCGCGGTCGAAGTCTTCGCGGCGGCCGTCGCGCTTGAGGACGCCGATGACGGGCTTGGCGACTTCTTCGTAGGTGGTGAAGCGGTGGCCGCACTGGGCGCAGACGCGCCGGCGCCGGATGGCGGCGCCGTTGCGGATGATGCGGGAGTCGACGACCTTGTCGTTGGATTGGGTGCAGTTGGGGCAGCGCATGGGGAAATAGTGGGCGGCGGGGCGGGGGGAAGTCAAGCGCGGAGGGGGGCGGGCGGAGCTGGGCGGCGAGGCGGAAAAGGGCGCGGTCCTGTGCGTCTGCGCTTGCATTTTGGCGGCGGGGTTGGAATAAGGTGGGTGCATGAATGAGCGCGATGACCCCAACATGCAGATTTATCTGCGCGAGATCGGGCAGGTGGATCTGCTGACGCCCGAGGAGGAGATCGAATTGGCGGCGCGCATCAAGAAGGGCGACGAGGCCGCGCGCCAAAAAATGATCCGGGCGAATCTGCGCCTGGTGGTGAAGATTGCCGGGGATTACGCGCGGCTGGGGCTGCCGCTGCTGGATTTGATTTCGGAGGGCAACATCGGGCTGATGAAGGCGGTGGACCGGTTTGACCCGGCCAAGGGGGGCAAGCTGAGCACGTACGCGGCGTGGTGGATTAAACAAGGGATCCGGCGCGCGCTGGCCAACCAGAGCAAGACGATCCGGCTGCCGTCGCACATGGTGGACAAGCTGTTCCGCATGCGCCGGATGGAGGAGGAGCTGACGCACAAGCTGAAGCGGCAGCCCACGGTGGGGGAGCTGGCCAAGCAGCTGGATGTGCCCGCGAAGACGGTGCGCTATTGGCGCGAGGTGTCGCAGCGGACAACGTCGCTGGACATGCCGCAGGGTGAGGAGGGCCGCGAGAGCCTGGGTGACTCGATCGGCGACAGCTCGGCCAAATCGCCCTTCGAGGAATTGAACGACCAGCAACTGCTGGAGGAAATCAAAGAGCACATGGGCAAATTGCCGGACCGCGAGCAATTGATTTTGACGCGTCGTTTCGGCTTGGACAACGAGAAGCCGGAGTCGCTCGAGGAGGTGGGCCAGCGTTTGGGCATCACCCGCGAACGGGTGCGCCAGCTGCAAAACCAGGCGCTGGCCACCCTGCGTCTGGGGATGCTCGACGACTAATCCAACCTATTTATCCGTTCACATACGCAATCAGGAGACGATCATGGCAGAGTTAGCAGGCGGCGACATCCAAATGGATGCCGGAAATTTGTATCGGGAAGAAACGTTCACGGATCTGAAGTCCGGATCGTTGCGCAAGCTGGTGCCGGTGACGGCCGCCGGCGAGGACGACCCCGCGCGCGAGCCGATTTTTACGGCGGTGGCGCAGGTGATGACGCCCGGCGGCATTCTGCCGCTGAGCGGCGAGGTGCGCGGGGCGAAGACGCTCGAGGAGGCTGTGGCCGGTTTTCCCGAGGCGCTCAAGCAGGCGCTGGCCAGTTTGCGCGAGGAGATGGAGGCCATTCAGCGCGAACGCGCTTCGCAGATTGTGGTGCCGGGGCGTAACGGCGGCGGGCTGCCTCCGGATTTGCTGGTGCGCTGACCGGGTTTTGGCGCGCGCGGGGGGGAAATGCTTTGACGCGGTCTGGGGCGGCGGCCTACCCTTCAGCGCGTGAAAAGACTGCGTCTCATCTTTATGGGTTCGGGCGCGCTGGCGTGTCCGCTGCTGGATCATATTCTGCGCGAGGGGCGCGACGATTTGCTGGCGGTGGTTACCCAGCCGGACCGCGCCGCCGGACGCGGCTTGCAGTGCACCCCCTGCGAGGCCAGGCTCGTGGCGGAGGGGCACGGGTTGCCGGTGTGGACGGCCGACCGGGCCAGTTCGCCGGAGGTGGTGGCGCAGATGGCGGCGCTGGAGCCGGATGTGATTGTGGTGGCCTGTTTCGGGCAGTTTTTGCGCGAGAACCTGCTGGCGCTGCCACGGCTGGGGACGATTAATGTACACCCATCGCTGCTGCCGAAATATCGCGGGGCCAGCCCGATCCAGTGGGCGCTGGCCAACGACGAGGTGCAAACCGGGGTGAGCGTGCTTTATGTGACCCCGCGCATGGACGCAGGCGATATCCTGGCGCAGGAAACGATGGACATCAAGCCGGAGGACACCGCGGCGACGCTCGAGCCGCGCCTTGCGGAGCTGGGCGGCGAGCTGCTCGTCCGGGTGCTGGACGATCTGCGCGCGGGGCGCACCCGGGGCGTCCCGCAGGATGAGGCGCAAGCGACCTATGCGCCGAAGCTGGCGAAGGAGGACGGGCGCGTGGATTGGAAACGCGACGCGGAGAGCATCCGCAACCGCTGGCGGGGGTTTGCGCCCTGGCCCGGCGCCTTTACGTTTTTGCCGGGGGGGCAGTTGCTCAAGGTTCACGGGTTGCGGGTGGAGGACGGCGATGCCGCCGCGGCGCCGGGCACGGTGCTGGCGGCGCGGGGCGAGGGGCCGCTGGTGGCCGCCGGGCGCGGAGCGGTGCGCCTGACGGCGGTGCAGCCCGCCGGGAAAAAAGTCATGGACGGCGCATCGTTTTTGCGCGGTTATCGCTTGGCGCCCGGCGACGTGCTGGATGCGCCATCCATGCTTTGACGCGGCCGGGAGGATGTGTCTATGATGGGGGATGATTTCCGGTGGTTGGCCGGAGAACCGAAGGGATGGCCATGAATTTACTTTTTGTAGTGATGGGCTATACGGCATCGCTGATCATTTTTGTCTCGATGCTGATGACCAATGTGTACCGCCTGCGCCAGATCAATTTGGCGGGGGCGCTGCTGTTTGCGCTCTACGGCTATTGGTTCAAAGCGTGGCCGGTGGTGCTGATGAATCTGTTGATTGCGGGTGTGGACATCTGGATCCTGCTGCAAATGATGCGCTATTCGGCCTATTTCGATCTGGCGCCGGCCACGAGCATCGGCAAGGAATATCTCCACCGCTTCTTCCTGTTCCACGAGCGCGAGCTGCGCAAACATTCGCCGGGGCTGACCTTTGAAGACCTGGTGAACACCCAGGCCTGCATTTTGTTCCGCAACATGCTGCCGGTGGGCCTGTTTGCCTATCGCCAGGAGGGGCAGGACGCGGAGATCGTGCTGGATTTCATGATTGCCGATTACCGCGACTACAAGGCCGGGCGCTTTCTCTACAAGACCAAGCGAATGTATTTCAAGGAGCAGGGCATCAAGCGGTTCCGCGCGGTGGCGCGGCACCCGTCGCATCCGAAATATTTTCTGCGCAACGGCTTTGTGCGCGAGGACGGGAAGTCCGGCGCCTTTGTGAACGAACTGTAGCGGGGGGCGGGTCGGCGTGCCGCCGGAATCGTCAGCGCCCTGGCTGGAACTGGACCGGGTGACGGTTCGGTTTCCGATCCGGCGGGGGATTTTGGCCCGTGTGCGGGGGCATGTGCAGGCGGTCGAGGAGGTGTCCCTCGAACTGCGGCGCGGGGAGACTCTCGGTTTGGCCGGCGAGTCCGGTTGCGGCAAGACCACGCTGGGACGCGTGGTGGCGGGGCTCGAGACACCCGTCGCCGGCGAGGTGCGGCTGGCCGGCGCGACGCTTTTTGCTCCCGGCCGTTCCCGGCCGCTTTCGCGCGATCAGCGCCGGCGCATCCAGATGGTGTTTCAAGATCCGATGGCCGCTCTAAACCCGCGGATGAGCGTGGGCGATTTGCTGACGGAGGGGCTGGTCGAGCACGGCCTGCTGGATGGCGAGACGCGCGAGGCCGCCGCCGCCCGCCTGCTGGCCGAGGTGGGGCTGGACGCGGCCCTGGCGGGCAACTATCCGTTCGAGTTGTCCGGCGGGCAGCGCCAGCGCGTGTGCATCGCGCGGGCCATCGCTTTGCGCCCGGACCTGGTGGTTTGCGACGAGGTGGTCAGCGCGCTGGATGTGAGCGTGCAGGCGCAGGTGATCAACCTGCTGACGGACCTGCGCGAGCGGCACGGGCTGGCCTATCTGATGATCGGGCACGATCTGAGCGTGCTGCGGCATGTGGCGCACCGCATTGCCGTGATGTATCTGGGCCGCCTGATGGAGGTGGGTCCGGCCGGCTCGGTGGTGGCCGCGCCGCAGCATCCCTACGCGCAGGCGCTGGTGGCGGCGGTGCCGGTGCCGGGCGCGCCGCGCAAGCGCAAGGCGCTGCCGGGCGAGCCGCCCTCGGCGGCCCATCCGCCCGCCGGCTGTCCGTTTCATCCGCGTTGTCCTCTGGCCATTCCCATCTGTCGGCGGGAGATGCCGGCCATGCGCGAAAACTCCGGCCACCGGGTCTGGTGCCATTTGATTGATTGACGCACGATGCGGGCAAAGCGGCAAAGTGTGGCCTGGATCTGGAACCAGATCGGCGTGGAGTTGCCGGCCGATTGGGAATGCCTGCAGTTCGCGCGGGACCCGCTGGTGGGGCGCTGCGCGTTCGCGGACCGCTACCGCTACCGCTTTGAGCTCAACTGGCGGCAGACTCCGGGGGAGCCGGACTTCAAGCGGATGATGAAGGACTATGAAACCGCGCTGGCCGGCGAGTGGGAGGGCATCCGGCATGTGCGGTGCCGCGGCTGGCCGGGGCTGACCGGCCGCCGCGGCGACGAGGTGGTTTCGCGCTATGGCCGCTGGTTCGAGGAGACCGGCCTGCTGGTGGAGGTGGTGCTGGTGCATCAGGGTGAGCGCGACGCCGCGCTCGAGCGGAGCGTCCTGTCCACGGTGCGGGCGGTGCCGCCGGAGCCTTCCGGCTTGCAGCTCTGGCGGGCCTTTGGCATGGAAATGCGCGTGCCGCGCATGTATCGCCTGGGCGAATGCGTGGTCGAGCCGGGACGGGTGGGCTTGCGCTTTGACGGCCCCGGCAAGCCGGACCGCTGGATTTTCCGTCGCTATGGCATGGTGGATGCCTGGCTCAAGGGCGATGTGCGCCAGTGGCTGGCCGCGCAATGCGGCGAACCGGTGCGCGGCGCACGGCTCAAGCCCGGCGCGGCGGGCGGCGTCGAGCGCCTCGAGGGCATTTGGCGGCCCAAAGGGCTGCTGCTGCGGCGCGGCGCCTATGCCGCGGCGGTCTGGCGCGACTCGCGCGACGGACGGCTCTATCACGCGATTTGCATCACCGGCAAAAAGCATCGCCGGTTCCATCCGGCAGAGGGCGCGGATCTGATGATGCGCTCGTGTCCGGAATTTCTGGCCGTGCCGGAGGAGCCGTCATGAGCCAGCGCACCGATACCGCTCGCGGCGCTGGAGCCTGGGACGATATGCTCAAGGCCGCGCTCTTGCCAAATCAAGCGGTGCGGATCGTGCGCGAGGAAAGCGACGGGGGATTGACCTTGGCCGTGCCAACTCGTAAACCGCCGTTGCTCCGCGGACTCCTGTCCTGGCTGGTGCGGGTGCCCAAGGAGCGTCTGACCATTCTGGATCCGCTCGGGGCGGGCATCTGGCGAGCCTGCAACGGCCACTTGACCGTCGAAGACCTCGTCGTGCGCTTTGCGCGGCATTATCGCCTCTCCTTTCACGAAAGCCGCGTGGCCGTCACTGAATATGTGTCATCGCTGCTCAAGCGCAGTCTCCTCGCCGTCGATGTGTCACCCTCTGAAGCATAACGCGCCGACTCCATCGCAATCCCCCGCCAGACCCCGGCTTCGCACCGCAAATGGACGCGAAACAATTTGGCAAGAGCTCATTGAGATTCCTTGGCGAATACCGCATAATGCGTTACCTATAACGGGACGGTACGGTTCTTTTGGCGGTTGCAGACGAGAAAAAGTGTCCATGAAATTTGAAACTTTCAAGGCGGGCAGCTGGAAGCAGCAATATCAGTACAAAAGCTTTCAGCCAACGCAGATGAAACGAGAGTGGTCGTGGGACGATCCACGGATAAATGTTCTTTTAGAAAAGGCCACGAAAGCGTTGGGAGAGTTGAACGCTTTCTCGTTGATTGTGCCAGATGTGGATTGGTTTATTCACATGCACATCATCAAGGAAGCGAATACGTCCAGCCGAATTGAGGGTACCCGTACCGAGATAGATGAAGCTGTATTGGAAGATGAAGAAATTATTCTTCCTGAACGTCGCGATGATTGGCGAGAAGTGCAAAATTATGTTCAAGCAATGAACCATGCCATTCAAGAATTGCAAACACTTCCTCTTTCCATGCGCCTGCTTTGCAAAACACATGAAATTGTATTGAGTGGCGTTCGCGGGGAGCGCAAAACTCCGGGTGAACTTCGACGCAGTCAAAATTGGATTGGCGGATCTTCCGTTGCCGACGCCGCATTTGTACCGCCTCACCAAGACGAACTGCCGGAATTACTCACCGATCTTGAAGCCTTTTGGCACAACGATCAGATACACGTTCCGCATCTGGTACGTTGTGCGCTAAGTCACTATCAGTTTGAAACCATTCACCCCTTCCTGGATGGTAATGGGCGTATTGGTCGTTTGTTGATCACGCTATACCTGGTCAGTCACGGGTTGCTTCACAAACCCTCTCTTTATCTTTCTGCTCATCTGGAAAAGCACCGTGGAGCATATTATGATGCACTGACTCGGGTCAGGGAATCCAACGATATCGGCCATTGGGTACGATTTTTCCTCAAAGCCATCACGGAAACCGCAAAAAGTGGGAAACAGACTTTTCACCGAATTTTGAAATTGCGTCAAGAAGTGGACGCGAAGATAGTATCTCTGGGCCGACGTGCGGCCAATGGGCATATGTTGGTTCGCTTTCTCTATCAAAAGCCGCACGTGAACGTTAACCAGGTAGCCACCCATCTAAACCTTTCCTATGCTGCAGCAAACAAGCTGGTAAGTGCATTTGTTGAGCTTGGCATCCTTGAGGAGGATACGGGATGGCAACGCAACAGAACTTTTGTATTCCGCAAATATATGCAACTTTTCGCTGATAAAAGTGACGAATAAATATTCTTATTCTACCTTGGGGCCGTAAAGTATAATAAGATTTATCATATTCTTCTTTACCGAGCATATGTCAGTGCTGTGTCTTGTCTGACCGTCAGATCTGGGTTTGAACCGAAAGTGGACGCGATTGGGCGCGAAATTTCGCATTATTTCGACGCTCGACACTCATTTTTTCCGGAAAACTGTGATTTATCGCAAAAATCGTCCCAAAAAGACGTCAAAAGTCGCCGGTTTTCGACAAAATCCTGCTGATTTTAGGCACAACGGGCGACTGCCAGCTTCTGCCGTAGCAAATAGATTCCGAGTGTTGAGTGCCGAAAGTCGAGTGTCGAAGTACTGGAAACCTCAATTATTTGCCGCAAAATATGAAAATCCCGTCGATTTTGCTCAAAAAGAACTCAAAAATGATAAATTCCGTAAAAACCAGATAAAACGACGCCGCGTTCCAGAGGCTATTGCAACAGGAGGTTTCTCTAAAAAGGGTTATGCGCTAGTTTGATTCCTTCGCCTATCACAACGGAGGAAACAATGAAATACCATCGCATAACCCAAGAAGAACGTAG
>JAAZFE010000117.1 GCA_012511885.1 Lentisphaerota bacterium
CCCCCCCCCTTATGGCGCCGACCTCACGCACCGAAACCCAATCGCCTGATGCGCCAGCAACGGTTCCTGCATCTCTCGATAGGCGCACCGCAAAAATGACGGATCAAATGCTGACTCGAATAGCACAAGCAAAGGCCGCCACCCGCCTCCGCGCACAATTCGTCCAGGCGCCCCCTGATGCTCCGGCGGGAAAATTTGATTCCGGTTCTCAATGCTTTCCCCCATCGGGTCCGGCAGCGAAGCCTCCGGCTTCCCATACCAGTTGGTCCCTGCCCAGTCATAGCACCACTCATACACATTGCCCGCCATGTCATACAGCCCGTAGCCGTTGGCCATGTCTGCAACCTGCCCCCAATCGGCCCCGCGGCGCCAATAAATCAGTTCGTTGGTGGATTGTGCGGAAAACTGGATGTTCTGCCGCCCGTCATAATAGCCAACCGGCGTGATGCCAAAGGGGGGTGTAGCCAGCGTTGTCCGGTTGAACCACGGGTGCGCCGGATGGTTCTCCAAACCGTCCTGCATAAAACGGGCATCCAAATAGTTGGCACGGACCGGATCTATATTCCATAGATAGTCGTTCGTGCCCTGCACCGAATCATTCGGCCAGGGGAAATGCGTCCCCTCCAGCCCGCCGCGCGCCGCCTTTTCCCACTCCGCTTCGGTCGGCAGGCGGTAGCCGGAATTGGTCAGCACCATTGTCCAGTTCGTCGGCCCGAAATCCACCGCCCGGGGCAGCCCCTCCATCTCGCTCCGGAAATTGCCATACGCCATCGCCCCAAACCAGGTGACATCGGCAACCGGATGATTGCTCCGGGTTGAATCCCCCAGATAAAACATCCCGTTCGTATAGCCGATGTCCAGCCAGGGACGATTCACATCCAGCAAACGCCGCTGCGCACCTTCAGTGTTGAGCACCCGGACATCCGGGATGATGTTGGTGGTTCCGCCTTCGCCGGCCTCCGCCACCGCAATAAGGGTAACCCATCCCTGCTCTGCCGCCCAGTTGTACGCCTCCAGAAACTGCGCATAGGTCACCTCAAAACGGTCCATCAAAAAACCGCTCACCGGCACCGTGTGCACTGGCGACTCCCTTGCCCACCCCTCGTTCAAATGCGCAAAACCGTTGCCCATCAAAAACTCCCCCCCGGGAATCCAGACCATCACGTGACGCGTCTGAGGAAACGACGAAGTCGTGGCCGCCACCCGGAAGGCCGCGGCCGGATAGGGAAAATTGACCCGCGCCGACATCACCTCCCCCGTGGGCAGCGCCGTGCCCACCGTGCGCCAGATCAGTGTCGAACCCAGCTCTGTCGCCTGCACCTCGTACAAGGTGGTCCCCGGCAGGTCCGAAGTCCACTCCACCACCTGGAGAGTCCGCAGAGGCTCCATTTGCAAACCCTGCACCGACGCCGTCCCCGCAAGAATCAGCCCCCCCGTAACTCCCGTCAGACAAAGCCACCAACGCCGTCCTGTTCGCGCCACGTTCATCCCCGCAAATATACACTCAAACCCATGCACAGAACGAGCTTTTTCAAGAAATATCTCGCTAACCTGGATAATTCACGCGACAAGTCCGGCCCGGATGCAAGGCAGGCGGGGCGAAGCTGGTTGGACAACCTGCGAGCCCCGAATAACGCCGCAGACGGGTCGGAATCGTCGCGCCGAAGGGCAACAGGGATGAAAAATAATTATTTTATTCAAATATCCGCATCACGCAGTGCGGCAATAAGTAAAGATATTTTCATTCATGTTGATGAATTATTCAGGCGAATAGAGTCATCAAGGCACAAAAAAAGAGCGGCTGAAACCAACCGCTCCTTCGTTTCGTCCGGTGTAACCGGATTACTTGCTCAGCTTGCGGCGCAGCGCCATCGCCAGCGCGCCCAGACCCAACAGGCTCATCGTCGCCGGCTCAGGAATCGGAGCTGTCTCCGTCTCAAAGCTGGCAACATAGTTGTTGTTGTCGTTGCTGTCCCAGACGGTTACTTCACCGCGCGATGCGTTGAACCAGACTGCGACATCATATTCTGTCTCGGCAGTCAAACCGGCGGCAACATCCACGCCCGTCATGTTTTCCCACTTGGAGTTGCTTTCCGTGTTACTATTCCATGGCAGAACGATGTCGCCAGTGGTCACACTGGTTTCGCCTTGGAACACTTCATAGAACATGGTCGCGACGGTATCATCGCCTATGTCCCATGTCTGTATTTGGCCGCCCAAGGTCAGGGACGCAACAATCCCGAAATCCCAGCCGTCAAATGCATTCTCTGCCACTCCGCCCCAGGTGTCACTGCCGCTACCACGGAACCAAGTATCACTTTCTACATTATACAGATAGCTGTTGCCAACCCAAGCGAGCTGCGCCCAGGCGCCGCCGGCCACCATGGCCAACACAAGGAATAATACCAATTTTTTCATCTTCGCACCTCTTTACTGTTGTTGTTTTCTTTTTTTTAAGCCGTGCGCCGGAAAACCACCCCAACGCTTGCCATGTCACACCCTAGGCAACCGCCCCAATGTTGTCAACCTCCATTCAATCGCTTTACACAATTATAATATTTCCCGTTTTGCCTCCTAAAAGGGCCCTCCCCCCCGCCGCCGCCAGCCACCTATGATCCGTCGGATATGTCTGATCAGTCTGATCTCTTTCCTCCCCACCCCTGTCTGGATAATTCATGCGACAAGTCCGGGCTAGCCTGGATTATGCACGCGACAAGTCCAATTCAGATGCGAGGCGGGCGGGGTGAAGCTGTATGGGCATACAGCGAACCCCGCAGAACAAAGCAGACGGGTTGGAATCGTCGTGCCCGCTCCCCTGCTTCCATGCTGCGGCCCGGCCGCACCCGTGTTGATGAATAATCCAGGCTAGCCTGAATAATTCACGCGACAAGTCCGGCCCGGATGCAAGGCAGGCGGGGCGAAGCTGTATGGACATACTGCGAGCCCCGAATAACGCCGCAGACGGGTTGGAATCGTCGCGCCGAAGGGCAACA
>JAAZFE010000118.1 GCA_012511885.1 Lentisphaerota bacterium
CGCCTGCAACCACATGATTGGCATAGTAGTGAGGTTTACAGTTGTGCGGCAGGAGGAGGGAGGGGGAGAAAAAACGAGCGTACCAGGGTGGGCACGCTCGGGAATGCTTGGTTGGTGGGTGAATTAGCGCTTGGAGAACTGGAAGCGTCGGCGAGCGCCAGGCTGGCCGGGCTTTTTGCGTTCTTTCATGCGGGGGTCGCGCGTGAGGAATCCGGCCTTTTTGAGAATGGGCCGGAAATTTTCATCGACTTGCAGCAGGGCGCGAGAGATGCCATGGCGCATGGCGCCGGCTTGCGCGGCCACGCCGCCGCCCTTGCAGGTGGCGATGACATCGAAGGCGCGTGCGCGGTCCAGGGTCTTGAAGGGGGATTCGACCGTCAGGCGCAGGTCGGTGGTGGGGAAGTATTCGGCGAATTCGCGGTCGTTGACGGTGATTTTGCCGGTGCCCTGGAAAATGCGGACGCAGGCGACGGCGGTCTTGCGGCGGCCGGTGGCGCGATATTCGATTTCGATTTGTTTGGTGGCCATGTTGGTTCTCCGGGATTAGCCGATGGGGGCGGGGTTTTGCGCGGCGTGGGGATGCTCGGTGGAGGGATAGAGCTTGAGGCGCTTGAGGTGCTGCCGGCTCAGGTTGTTTTTGGGGAGCATGCCCTTGACGGCGTGAAAGAGGATGTAGTTGGGGTCTTTGAGGCGCATTTTGGCGGCGGGGGTCTCGGTGAGGCCGCCACGGTAGCCTGTGTATTTGGCGTAGGTTTTCTTCTCTTCCTTCGAGTTGCCGGAGAGGGCAACCTTGGCGGAGTTGATGACTACGACGAAATCACCCATATCGATATGGGGGGTGTAATCCGGCTTGCCGCGGCCGCGCAAGAGGCGGCAGATGTCCACCGCGAGACGCCCGGCGGGCTTGTCGGCGGCATCAATGAGATACCACTGGCGCTGGATTTCAGATTCTTTGGGCTGGGTTGTCTTCATAACTTCTCTGACTGTTTTTTGAATATTGGCGGCACACAGTAGCCTGAGCGGGGGCGGGTGTCAACGCGCATCTTGCGGGGGGGTGTTCTTTTTATACCACTGCCAGGTGGCGGCGAGGCCGTCGGCGAAGGTGTGCCGGGGGGTCCAGGCGAGAGCGCGGCTGGCGAGGGCGGCGTCGGCCTGCGATGCATGGATGTCGCCGGGGCGGGGGGGGGTGAAGCGGGGGGCGCAGGGCATGCCGGCGAGGCCGGCGATGTGCCGGGCGAGGTCGAGGATGGAGACGCGGTCGCCGTAGGCGATGTTGTAGATTTTGCCGGCGGCTTCGGGCGGGGCGGCAAGGCAGGCGAGGTTGGCGGCGACGATGTCGGCGACGTAGGTGAAGTCGCGAGTTTGGGTGCCGTCGCCGTGGATGGCGGGCTGGCGGCCGTCGGCATAGGCCCGCATGAAGAGGGGGATGACGGCGGCGTAGTCGGAGGCCGGGTCCTGGCGGGGGCCGAAGACGTTGAAGTAGCGGAGGGAGTAGGTGGGCAGGCCGTAGAGGGAGTGGAAGATTTTGGCGTAGTGCTCGCCGGCGAGCTTCGAGAGGGCGTAGCCGCTGAGGGGTTCGGGGAGCATGTCTTCGCGCTTGGGCATGACGGGGCTGTCGCCGTAAACGGAGGCGGAGGAGGAGAGGACGACGTGTTGCGCGCCGGCCTCGCGGGCGGCGATCAGGACGTTGAGGGTGCCGGTGAGATTGATGTCGTGGGTGAGGGCGGGGTTGTCCACGGAGGCCTGCACGGAGGCGAGGGCGCCGAGGTGGAAGACGTGGCGGATGCCGCGCATGGCGGCGCGCAGGGTGTCGAGGTCGCGCAGGTCGGCCTGGACGAAATCAATGGAGGCGTCGAGGCCTTCGAGATTGGCGCGGCGGCCGGTGGAGAGGTTGTCGAAGACGCGCACGCGGGCGGATTGTCCGACAAGATGGCGGACGAGGTTGGAGCCGATGAAACCCGCGCCGCCGGTGACCAGGAAGGGTGTGCTCATGGGGCGGGTCAGCCTCCGAGGGAGCTGCTGAAGCCGGGGAAGGCCAGCGGCCACAGGCGGAGCCAGACGGTGTAGTTGTCTTCGCCGTCGGCGCTGTCGTTGGGGCGGATGCGCAGGCCGAGGCCGATGCCGAGGCAGCGCGTGCGGTGGATGAGCATGTAGGAGTGCTCTTCGAGTTCGGAGTCGTCGAGATTGAGGCGGGCATAGAGGCGGCCGGACCAGCGCTGCTCGGGCAGGATTTCGAGGTCGCCGGCGATGACGTCGCGCGTGTTGTATTTGTAGCGGTAGTCCACATTCAGGTTGAAGTGGTCGGGGGCGCGCACGCCGACGCTGGTGTGGAAGGTGTGGATGCGGTCATCGAGGGTGTCGTAGATGCCGTCGAAGTCCCAGGTGAGCCAGGACCACGGACGCCACTCGGTTTTGAAGCCGATGTTGCCGAGGCGTTCTTCATCGTCGTCGGGGTCCATGTTGAGGGTGGTGAAGACGTCGGCGTAGATCAGGTTGTGGGCGGCGCCGCGGCGCTTGGTTTGGAGATAGTTGCGCATGCCGAGGAAGAGGGCGTTGGCGTAGTCGAGCTTGTCCACGCCGTCGAACTGCCAGAGGTCTTCGGGCAGGGTGTTGGGCTCGAAGCGCAGGGTGTAATCGGCGTAGGGCTCGGCAATGTGGCGGAGGTCTTCGTCGTCTTCGAGGCCGGTGGGTCCGCGGTAGAGGTTGCCGAAAGCCTTGAAGGAGGCGGCCAGGCCGAT
Source organism: Lentisphaerota bacterium (assembly GCA_012511885.1). Taxonomy (GTDB): domain Bacteria; phylum Verrucomicrobiota; class Kiritimatiellia; order CAIQIC01; family Lenti-01; genus JAAZFE01. Next base: position 2,739 of record JAAZFE010000118.1, read on the forward strand.
CTCCGGGAGGTTGCGCCAGGTGGCGCCGCCCTCGCTGAGGAGGGTGGCCACCTGGTTGGTGGTGCCGATGACTTCGCCGAGGTCGTTGGTGACGGTGACGATGTTGGTGACGGTGGTGCGGGAGAGGGTCTTGGAGTAGTAGGTGCCGCGGTAGCCGGCGCGGGGGATCAGGGAGAGGAAGCCGAAGTGGCGGGTGGGCCAATAAACCATGTTGTAGGAGTCGAAGCGGAAGGCGTCGTATTTGTCGCGGGGGCTGCCGGAGGGGTAAACCCGCTCGAGATAGCTGAGGGTGTTGGCGCCTTCGTAGTAGAAGGGTGTTTCGAAAATTTGTTGGCGGTTGAAGTTGAGGAAGGCTTCGGGGAGACGGTTGACGTTGCCGTAGAAGTCGTTGAGGCGCATGTTGAGGCCGACCCCGGCGGTGTAGCGGTTGTCGCGGTGGGCGAGGGTGAGGCGGTTTTCGGGCTGCACGTTCTTCTGATATTCGTCGTCGAAGAAGTCGGTGAGCAGCCAGGGGTCGCTGACGTAGTTGAGTTCGGTGATGAGGTAGTCGCGGTCGGTCAGGTTGTAGCGGTCTTTGAGCTGGAGCCAGTAGCGGTCTTTGTTGATGAGCTCTTCGCGCGCGAGGCGCTGCTCTTCGTTTTTCCAGGGGCGGTTGTCGTGGGCGTAATAGGCCCGGGCCATGCCGTCGTGGGTGGCGTTGACGCGGTCTTTCCAGATGAGGTCCTGTCCGAGGCCGATACCGCGCCGGGAACGCACGTCGAAGTGGGTCCGGCTGCGGAAGACATCGTTGAGGGGCTGGTTGTAGGCGGTGAGGAGGAAGGCGCCCATGCTTGAGCTGTAGCCGGGGGTGAACTCGAATTTGGCGAGTTCTTCGAGGTTGGCGCGCAGATAGGGGACATAGAAGAAGGGCACGGGGCCGAGCTGGAAGCGCAGATGTTTGGCGCGCAGGATGTTGTTGTCCTCGAGGCTGCCGGACGCCGCGCGGATCGAGTATTCGGGGCGGTCGGGTTCGCAGGTGGTCAGCATGACGCCGTCCAGTTCGACCCGGTTGGGGCGGGAGAGGCGGGAGTCGCGGGCGGTGATGTGCCAGGGGGGGGAGGAGGCCGTGAACGCGCCGAAGTCGCCGGTGCCGGCCTGGAAGTCATAGGTGGCTTCTTCGCCCTGCCAGATGTTGCCGCGATAGTGGATGACGATGTTGCCGCGGGCGTGGACGGTGCGGGCGATGGTGTCCACCCGGGCGAAATCAGCCGAGACGGAATCCTGTCCGCTGGTGATTTTGACGTTGCCGCGGGCGACCACAAAGCGGCCGGAGGCGTCATAGGCCAGGCTGTCGGCGGCCACATCGAGGACGTCGGCCGCCGCCAGGCGGCCGGCCATGGCTTGCCGGCCGGGGGCGAGTGCGGCGGGCGTCTGCCCGGGGGCGGGCAGGGCGGCCAGGAACGCCAGCACGGCGATGCCGGTTCCGATAAGTTGGCGGACAGCCTGAAGAGGCGGTTGAAAGGGGGACCTCATGGCGCGGAACTCTAGCAAGCGGGCTTTCACCCCGCCAAGCGCAATTTGCGGCATCATGGAGGCTTCTCGCGCGGGGGGAGGGCGGGGTCAGGGGTTGGCCCGGGCCGCGTGGTCCAGGCGCTGGGCGGGGGTGGGCATGCGGCGCAGGAGAAGAGTTTGCCAGTAGGGCGCGCTGACGGCGAAGGGCTGGCGGCTGAACTCCTGCTGCAGGAGAGTTTGGAGGGCGTCGGGTCCGCCAGCGTGTCGCAGGGCGAAGCGGTCGGCGCGCAGCTCGAGACGGCGCACCAGGGCATGGGCAAAGAGGCCGGCCAGCGCGGCGCAGCCGAAGAGGGCGGTGACCCAAAACGGAAACGCGGCGGGCGAGGCGACCCCGGCGAGGCCGACGTAGCGCGCGACGGAGTCGGCGATGAAGGCGGAGCCGAGCAGCGCCAGCGCCGTCAAGGCCAGTTGCAGGGCTTGCACGGCCCAGGAGAGATGATGGCGATGCCAGGCCATCAGGCGCGCGGCCAGGAAAAGTTGCTCGCGCGGGGCCAACTGTTTCCAAGCCCATTCGGAGAAGACCACGCGGCGGCGGCGGCCCATGCCGTTGAGGCTGATGTGCTCGAGCTGGTCCTGGTGGTCGAAGTTCCACCAGGCCACGCCGGTGATTTCGAGGCCGGCCTCGCGGCCTATTTGCCGGAGTTGCTCGAGCAGTTCGGCGGATTCATCGGCGTTGACGGGGGGGCGCATCAGGGGCAGCAGGTGCGAGGGGCCCCACTCGCCGAGGCCCATCACGATGAGCGCGTAGCCGCCAGCGGCCCAGATCCACCAGACAGAGGGGAACAGGCGCATCAGGGCATAGAGGGCGGTGAAAGCGCCGGTGACCAGAACGATTTCGAGCAGCAGGGTTGTGAGGAACCCGCGCAGCCAGTCGCCGAACTCATCCTGGGAGCGGTCGTGCGCGCGCTCGAAGGAGTAGTCGGCCAGGACGGAGAGGGGGAAGAGGATGGCTTCGTAGCCGAAGACGGCCAAGGCCACAAAGGCCATGTGGCGCAGGGCCCAGCCGAAGGGGAAGGTCAGGGAGTTGCGCAGGCCTTCGGCGAGCGCCCGCGACCAGCCAGCTTTCCAGAACAGCGCGGCTAGGGCAAAGAGGAGGGCGAAGCGCAGGAGGAAGAGGACGGCCCGGGTCTGGTCATGGGAGCGCGCCTGGGCTTCGAGCCGCCGGTCGTACCAGTCGTTTGCGCGCCCGTTTTGCACGGTGGACCCGCCGGGTTAGACGAGGTCGCCCAGGTTGAGCATTTCGAGCAGGCGGGAGAGGTCTTCGTTGTCGAAATATTCGATGACGATTCGCCCCATTTCGCGTTTGCCGTCGGAGCCGGTTCGCGCTGGGGAGAGCAGAACCTTGGTGCCCAGTTCCTGCTGGATGCGATTGGCCAGAAACTTGAGGTGCCGGGTTTGCTGGTTGTCGGGAGCGGGGGAGGGGGGGGCCTTCTTTTGGGCGGGACGGGCGCCGGTCGGCAGGCCGGCCACCAGTTTTTCCAGCGCGCGGACGGAGAGGCCCTGGGCGATGGTGCGGGCGGCGAGGAGATCGCGCTGGGCGGCCTCGGCCGACAGCAGAACCTTGGCGTGGCCGGCGGTGAGAGCGCCTTCGGCCAGCGCGCGCTTGATGGAGTCGGACAGGTCCAGCAACCGCAGGGCGTTGGCGACGGTGGCTCGCGCCTTGCCGATGCGGCGGCCTACTTCCTCCTGGGTGAGGCCGGCTTCGCGCATCAGGTCGCGGTAGCCTTCGGCTTCTTCGATCAGGTTGAGGTCGGTGCGCTGGAGGTTTTCGATGAGAGCCATTTCGCGCGCTTCGAGATCGCTGACGGAGCGGAGCAGCGCGGGGATTTCGGTGAGGCCGGCGAGTTGGGCGGCGCGATAGCGGCGTTCTCCGGCGATCAATTCGTAGGCATCGCCGCTGGGGCGCAGCCAGACGGGATCGAGCACACCCTTGAGACGGATGGAGTCGGCCAATTCCTTGAGGGCTTCCTCGGAGAAATGCGCGCGCGGCTGCCACGGGCCTTTGCGGATGCTGGCGATGGGCACCATGAGCACGGCATCTTGCGATTCCACTTTTTTGGGGGCGGGTTTGCGGGCGGGCGGCGCCTTGCGCGCCGATGTCGGGGCGGATTCCGGGCGGGTGGCACCCTCTTGAATCAGGGCGTCGAGTCCCCGGCCCAGGCCGCGGGATTTGGGTTTCATAGCCATGGTGAGTGGTTGTACTGTAATTGCGGGGAACAATCAATCCCGTTGAACGCAAAAACGACGGATCTTGCGCCGTTCTTCCGTGCGGGGCCAGAGCGGGTGGGACGACCGGTGGAAAAGCGAAACGCGTCCGCCAAAACGGACGCGCGGCCACGGCCTGAGAATTGGTGGAGGGTAGGAGGTTCGAACTCCCGACCTCCTGAATGCCATTCAGGCGCTCTACCAACTGAGCTAACCCCCCAATCTCAGACTTGACCATTGCCTATCACACATTGCGGTGTTCGTCAACCCATGGGGGTGAATAAAAATGGGCGGTGGGGGGGGCTGTCCGGAAAACATGGTGGCGGACCGGCGGAGTGGTCGGATGTCCGGAGCCGAGCGCGGAGCGTCAGCTTAAACGGGGTTTTGGGATGGGATCGCGCTTGCAAAAGGCGGAGGGGTGTCGTAGGTTGACGATTGCGGGGGCGACCGGTTTCGACGTGCCTGTTGAAGTATTGGTCGCGCGCCGAGGACCCCGGTTGGCCTCGTAAATCACCCGGGAAACAACACAAAAGCCAACGAAGACTTGGCCTTCGCGGCCTAAAGCCCGCGAACGTTCGCCCGTCTGTGCCTGCGGGACGGAACCGAGCGTCATGAGCAGGCTGGCAACCGAGCCGGGCAACCGGGCAAGGAAGCGAGACCCAACAGGTTGCTGGCGGTGGCGTTGGCCTGTCCGTGGGCAGACGACATGGCGAGACTCAAACATGGACTACGCGCGTAGACGCTGATGCAACACTTGTGCGGACGCGGGTTCAACTCCCGCCGCCTCCACCAGTTTTGCCTGCCCCGCGGCCTCCGGAGACGGAGGCCTTTTTGGTTGGGGCTTGTGATTGGGCGGTCCGGGGGGTATAAGGGGGACGTTGTCCGTTGCAGGAGGCAGGCGTGGAGTATTGGTTGGCAGAAGCACCACACTGGGGAGGGGGGCGGGTCCGCCCGCCGCGGCGCCGGGCGATGGTGGGGACGGCCATGGTGCTGATTGCGGGCACGGTGGTGGGGATCAGCGTGCCGTTTTCCATGCTCTGGTTTTGGGTGCCGGGGGCGTTGCTGCTGCTGCCGCTGTTTGTGTGGGTGCGGCGCGGGAGTTCGACCGCCGGGCTGATGGCGGCGCTATTTTTACTGGTGGCGGCCCATGCGGCGCAGTCGGTGGCGCTGAAGCCGGGGATGTCGTTGTGGGCTATCATGCCGCGTCCGGTGGAATACATTCGCTTTGTGGCGTTGATTACGGATGACGCGGTGCCGCGTCCGGGGCGTCCGGGGCAGGCGGCGGGGGCGGTGGTTCACGCGCGGGTGGAGGGGATCAACCGCGAGGGGCACTGGCAGCGGGTTGATGACAAGATCCGGGTGGTGCTGCGCGGCGAGCCGGAGGGGCGGCGCCTGCCCCGCTACGGCGAACGCTGGCACATGCATGGCGTGGTGCGGCCCGCCGTGCCGCGGCGGTCGGGGCTGTTTACGTTGCCGGAGAATCAGGCGGTGGTGGATCCGGACCGGTTCTATCTGCTGGACACGGGGCGGGGGAATCCGGTCAAAGCCGCCTGTCTGGCGTTCCGGCGCAAGGCGCGCGATATTCTGGCGCGGGGGCTGGATGACTATCCGGAGGAGCGCGGCCTTTTACAGGCGCTGCTGCTGGGCTATCGCGAGGATTTGCCGACCCTGCTGCGTCGTGATTTTGCCGCGACGGGGACGGTGCATATTTTTGCGATTTCCGGGGCGCACGTGGGCATGGTGACCATGCTGGTGATGCTGGTATTGCGCTCGCTGCGCGTGCCGCGGACGCGCTGGTTCTGGCTGGCGACGCCCCTGCTGGTGGGTTATACGATCGCGACCGGCGCGGCCACCAGCGCGATCCGGGCCTGCGTGATGGCCTCGCTGGTGCAGGCCGCGCCGATGCTGCGGCGCAAACCCGACGCGGTGTCCATTCTGGCGGTGGCGGCGTCGGTGATTTTGGTGGTTTCCCCCGCGCAGATGGGGGATCTGGGGTTTCTGCTGTCGTTTACGGCTGTGGCCGGGTTGCTGGCCATCCAGCCGATCTTTGACGCCTGGGCCGTGCGGACCTTCCGGCGCGACGACTGGCAGTTGGCGCACGAGGAATTGCCCGAGGGCCGCCGTTTTCGAGAAGCGTGTCTGGGCCTGACCCGCTATAGCACGGTGACGGTGTCGGCCTGGATTGGCACCGCGCCGCTGACGGCTTTCTTTTTCAATATGGTTTCGCCGGTGGCGCTGGGCATGAACCTGGTGGTGATCCCTTCGGCGTTTGCCATCCTGCTGGCGGGGGTGATGAGTCTGCTCACGGCGCCGTTTGGCGGGGTGGTGTCGGAAATATTCAATCATTCGGCCCGGGCCTGGGCGCAGGCGCTGGCGGCATTGATCAGTTGGGCGGCCCGGGTGCCGGGCGGGCACTGGTTTGTGCGGACACCGCCCGCCGCCGGGATTGTGGCATGGTATCTGGTGCTGGCGGCGGCGGCGATCATCGCGCGGCGGATCAAGGGGGCCCTGCCGGCCGGCTTGCTAGTGCTGGCGCTGCTGGCCGGCGGGTGGGCCTTGCATGACGCGCAGCGGTGCCGGGTCAGCGTGCTGGATGTGGGCGAGGGCAACGCGGTGCTGGTTCAGGCGCGCACCCGGCGCATTCTGATTGATGCCGGCCCCATCTTTTATGACTACCAGACGGTGCGCCAGTTGCGGCGCGAGGGCGTGAACCGTTTGGACGCGCTGGTGTTGACCCATGCCGATGCCGCGCATATCGGCGCGACGAAGGCGGTCATGGAAGAGATTCCGGTGCGGGAGTTGTGGGTGCCGGCCGAGGTATGGCCATCGCCCTTGATGCGGGCCATTGTGGCCGAAGCGGAGGAGCGGGCGATTCCCGTGCGCCGGGTGCGGCGCGGCGATTCCGGGCACTGGCCGGGCGCCATGTATTGGGAGGTGCTCTGGCCGCCGGCGGGGGTGGCCATGAAGCGGGCGGATGACGCCTCGCTGGTGATGCGGGTGGCCCGGTTTGGCTCATCCATCCTGCTGACGGCGGACGCGGGCGAGGAGGTGGAGCGGGAGTTGATCGCGTCCGGCGCGGAGCTGGCCGCGCCAGTTCTGCTGGTGGCGCGCCATGGCGATGAAAGCGCGACCTCGGAGCTCTGGCTGGATGCCGTGCGTCCGCGCGAAGCCGTGATCAGTTCGGGGCAGCACCGCGAATCGCGCCATCCGGATGAAGCTCTGCTCGAGCGGTTGTTCGCGCGCGATGTCCGGGTGTGGCGGACGGACCGTCAGGGTATGATTTGCGTGGATATGGCGGGGGCGCCGGCAAGGTATCCCGCTCCGGGGTATCGGGTGCACGCGGAGCGACGCCGGCCTGAATGATTCATCTTTATCCCTCCCGTATCCGGGCCGGTTTTTGGCGCCGGCCGGGCGAGGACAGGATCAGCGCACCATGGCGTCGGGGGTGGCGCGCAACGGGAGGATTTCCTCGACGGGCAAGGGCGCGGAAAAGGCCACGCGCGCCCGGGCGGCCAGTTTGGCGGCCAGGGCATCTCCGACACCGGAGAGCCGGATGTTGCGGAAGGCCGACGATTGATAGGTGCGCACCACCGACTGAATGGGATTGCCGGCCAGAGAGGTCTCGAGATAGAGCAGGGCTTTGGTGTTCTGGCCGAGACGCGCGGCCAGAACCGCGGTTTCGAGGAAGAGCGGCTGCTCCGGCGGCTGATTCCGCAAAAACCGCTCGAGGATATCGAGAGCGACTTCGGGCTGGCCAAGCTGGGTAAGCAACATGGATTGCAGGCGGTAGGCGGCGGCATCGTTGGGACGCTGCGCCAGATATTGGGCCAGCAGGCGCGAGGCCTCGGCGGGATGCCGTTGCGCGGTGGCGCAGAGCGCCGAATTGAACAGGGCGGGGGCGAACCCCGGCTCGATTTGAAGCGCCATGCGCAATTGCCGGGTGGCCGCATTGACGCGATTTTGCTGGAGGTAGGCGGCGGCAAAATCGTTTTTCATGGCGGCACTTTCGCCGCCGGCGGCCATGGCCATGCGCAACATGGCCAGCACCAGATAGGATTGCTCGCGGGCGGAATGGCCGCGGCTTTGGATCAGCCACCAGTTGGGGATCAAGGCATCCCCCGAGAGGTGTTGGAGGGTGGCTGCGGCGGCTCCGTGGGGTGGGGTGTAGCTCCAGCCAGCGGCCGCATTTTCAGCATTCGGCCGGCTCTGGGTGGGCGGATCCGGGCGGCGGACGCGCGACGCGTGGGCCTGCTGGTTTTTGCGCGCCCAGTCTCGTTCGGCATATTTGATGGCCAGAGCCAGCAGCACCAGAATCAGCACGCCGGCGGCGGCAGCTGAAATGCCCAGACGCACCCAGGTGGATTGCGCCGAGGGCGGCCTTGGATGCAAATGCCTGCGAATATGACGTGGTTTGCGCCGGGGCCGCGGCGGAACATGGTTCTTGCGTTCCGCCGGAGAGGCTTGGCGGTTGGCATCCATTTGCTCGCCATGTTCGACTGGCATCATGGCGCGAAGGTAAGCTGAACCCGAGTGACGCGCAAGCGCAGAGTGGGCGCGCATCTCAACGGGGGCTCATCCAAGAGTTGACGGAGGTCCCGCCATCATGCTACATCCGGGTGCGTTGATTCCCCCTTTTTGGCCGGGGCGTAGCGCAGCCTGGTAGCGCGTTTGCTTGGGGTGCAAAAGGTCGCTGGTTCAAATCCAGTCGCCCCGACCACTTTAGATTCGGCTTTTTTTCGGCCCAGTTTTTCCAAGGGCCGACAAACTCCACGCACAGACGCGGCGGGAGGTTTCCCCTATTGCTCACCCTTTGCGACGACCACTTATTCCCGGCGGCCAGATCGGGGGCGGCGGCAATGCCTTGGGCTTGGCAAGCGTGTTCAGAGGCGGCGCGACGAGCGCGGGAGGCGCGAACTTTCAGGCTGGGGTACAAGGAGTTGCGGCACGGATCGGCGGAAGCGATGCGCGGGGGTTCCTGCGGGGTCGGGAGGTCGGCGCGTGCGGCAAGGCCGCCGCGCCGAGCGGCTGGGTCGGCTTGTCCGCCGAAGTCTTGACGAAGGCGGGATTTCTGGCCCGACCGTTCCGAAGGGGGGTGCATCCCTGCGCGCTACGCTTGCCGCCGTCGGTAGCGGCCAGGCCGCCCCACTTCCTGCCCTTTGGCGCTCATTCTTCGCACGCGGGCAGGAGCGGTTCGATCCCGTCCGCGTTAAATTTAGATTATTTCCAGGAATCGCCTTGCCAGCGTTTCCTTCCTCGGGTAAAGTGAATATATAAGATCATCTTATAAAAGGAGGCTGCGAATGCACTTTGAATTGACCCGGCTTTCTTCGCGGGGGCTGATTGTGATTCCAGAGGTGACGCGGAAGGTGATTGGTCTGCGCACGGGTACGAAGTTCGCCATTTTCACGGATGGTAAAAACATCCTCTTGCAACCGCTTGCCACGCCGGATGTGAAGGGCTTCAAGAAAATCATCGCAGAAGCAGAGAAAACAAAGGCCAGGGCGCAAACCAAGGCCAAGGAGGGGGCAAAATGAAAGTATTCCTATACGCGCGGAAAAGCACGGACGATGAAGAGCGGCAGATTCTTTCGATTGATGCGCAGCGAAACGAATTGCGCGAGTACGCAAAGAAACAGGGGCTGGTGATCGTCCGCGAATTTGTCGAGTCCATGACGGCGAAGGAGCCGGGGCGACCGATCTTCAACGACATGCTTTTAAGGGTGGAGAAGGGCGAAGCGGATGCGCTGTTGGCGTGGCATCCAGACCGCCTCGCCCGCAACAGCGTGGACGGCGGAAAAATCATCTGGCTGGTGGACACGGGGAAAATCACGGCGTTGAAGTTCCCGACATTCTGGTTTGAGAACACGCCGCAGGGCAAGTTCGTCCTGAACATGGCGTTCGGGCAGTCGAAATATTATGTGGATGCGCTTTCGGAGAATGTGCGGCGAGGAATGCGGGAGAAGATTCGGCGGGGCGTCTATCCGCACAAGCCGCCTTTGGGCTATGTGAACGAACCGCGCTTGCGGACCATCGAAGTGCACCAGCAGAAAGCCCCGATGGTCCGGCGATTGTTCGAGACCTATGCGACAGGCCGCTACAACTACGACCAAATGGTGGCATTGGCAACGCAGTGGGGGCTTTTGAGCCATCAGGAAAAGCCCATCGCCCGCAGCGTGATTCCGCAGATTCTTTCGGATCGGTTCTACATCGGGTTTTTCGCGTGGGCGGGCGACGAGTACGAGGGTACGCACGAGCGCATTATCCCCGTGGAGCTTTTCGAGCGCGTCCAGCGGGTCTTGCTGGAGCGCGGACGGGGGCGCTACCGCACCAAGAAGGGATTGCAGCCGGTGGCGTTCCTGGGCTTCGTGCGGTGCCGGGTGTGCGGGTCCTGGGTGACGGTGGAGCGGCACAAGACCTATCACTATTACCGTTGCGCAAAGAAACTCGGTTCCTGCGATCTGGTGGGGTACATCCGCGAGGAATATCTTGCCCAGCAGATGCGGCGGGAACTCCTGCGCGTGGGGATTTCCGACGAATGGGCGGAGTTGATGCTGGGGCGGATCGAGGAATGGCGGCGCGATGGGGCGGACCGCGCGACGGCGGAGGCTTCGGCCCATCAAAAGCGGCTGGCGGAGATCGATGCGAAGGTGGCGCGCCTGCTGGATGTATTCCTCGATGGGTCTATCACGCGGGAGGCGTACTTCCCGCAGGGGTCTATTACCATTTGGACGCTCTTAACGCACAATGCATTGCATCAAATTTTGCGATCGCAGTATCCGAGTTGCCTGGCCAGCTATATGTTGTCGCGCATAGCTTAGGTAATATGTTGGCTTCAGCTGCGATAAAAGACAATGACTTGGCGCCTGCAAAATATTTTATGATAGATGCAGCGGTATCAATGGAGGCATACAATTCTTCAATGCAATATCCAGAAGAAATGTGCCCCCCTGATTGGTGGAATTATACAAATCGTTTATGGGCGTCTGAATGGCACAGGCTATGGGAGTATGATCCCGATGATGGACGCAATGACTTAACTTGGAAAGATCGCTTCGGAAATTTATCGCAAGCAGTCAACTACTACTCTAGCGGCGAAGATGTTTTGCAAAATAATCCTACAAATCCACCAGATCCAGAGTCAATCCTGGGTTTATGGCAGGCAGGTCAACATATATGGTGTTTCCAGGAAATGATTAAAGGCGGTCCTATCCCCGACATTCTGTGGGGAGTAGATTCACACGGCGGCTGGGGCTTTAATTCTGACTATTCAATTGGTGTGTTCGACCCAAGCAACAACATATATATTACAGCGACAACGCCGGCCCAGGCTGAATCTCTTCGAGATGATATGTTGCGCCAATATTCATATTTCAAGCCATTTTATAACGCAGGCATATATACAACAAACGGAAGCGATATTGCCCAAAACAGTTTCGTAAAAGCAAAAATCCTGTCAGAAGCTATGCCCGCCACATCCAGAGCTACGGGCAGAAACGCAGTTCCTCTTGTGTTCGACAGCAATATAGACATGATGACAGAATTTATCGATGGAGGACTGTGGCCCTCTGCTCGCGAGTCCGGCAGATGGCTTCATGGCGATTATCGGGATGTTGCATATTTATATAATTACTTACTTTATGATGATATTGTTTATAAAGGAGAGTTCAAATGAGAATCCTGTCTGTAATATGTGGAATTGTTTTAACTGTTCAATTCGTCTATGGTGGAGTCAGTGATGCGACATTTACGGTATTGGTTAAAGATGAGGCGCATTTACCCGTTACTAATGCCACGGTCGGTGCGAACTTCATGCGTTCTAAGCCGATAGGTTCAGGCGCTGGCTCAGAAACGCATCAACACATTACGGGCCAAACCGACACAAACGGCTTATATGTATTCCATGGCGCATGCAACGGCGTTGTATATTGGAGTGCCACAAAGGATGGCTACTACAAGACATATGCGCTCCCTGTTGCCTTTAGCAATTCAATTGCGGGCCGTTGGCTCCCATGGAACAATACATATGAAACTGTACTAAGAAAAATTGAACATCCTATCCCTATGTACGCAAAAAAATTGCGACCTCGAGAGTTTTATATTCCTGCAACAAATTCACCTGTTGGGTATGATTTTGTTAAAGGGGATTGGGTGGCGCCATATGGGCTTGGCGAAACGCCCGATTTCATTTTCATTCTGGATTGCGTTTTGGGTGAAACCCGAAAAAGTGGAATTCAAATGTACAATGCCACATTATCATTGTCGTTTTCCAATGAAGATGATGGCATTCAGGAGGTAATTGACAATCCGCGGACAGAAGGTAGTGTTTATCGATTGCCGCGTTATGCCCCAGAAAATGGATATATGAGCAATTGGAAATCATCGACATCGGCCGATCTTAAGTCTGTTAACTGCGAGTATGCAGAAGACCAAAATTTCTTTTTCCGTGTACGCACGAAAAAAGACATGGATGGGCGGATTATAAGTGCCAATTATGGGAAAATTCGAGGACCATTATTCTATGAGGTGTTATCGCGTGGAACCTCATTACAAATGATTTATTATTTCAACCCAAATCCCAACGATAGAAATATGGAGTATGACCCAAAACGCAACATGAGTGAAAATCTCAGAACTGGCGAGCGGGTTAACGAACCTTAATTATTGCGCGCGTGCCGAGGCCGCCCCGTTTCGGGGCGCGGAACCTTGCGGCAGGTTCTCCGGCGCGGCAGGAAGGCGGGCGGGCCGCCGCCGCTCCTCACGCGGGCCGCTTTGCCTGCCGAAGGCGGGCACAGGCCCGCGTGAACGCCGAGGCCCTTGGCCGAGGCGGAGGCGAGCGAGCGCCAGCGAGCGAGTTCCACCCGGAGCCCAGCCGTGGATCCCGACCACGAAGTGTGTCGGGATGACGGCGGGGCGAGGAATGGCCAGCCCCCGGCGCAGGCCGCGCCACGCCGCGCCAGCGGCGGGGCTGTGGCCGAAGCGGGGGCGGCCATCCCCCGAGCCGCGCCAGCGGCGAGGGACATCTATAGCGGCGCGAAGCGCCGCGCCATGGTGGGCCGGGCAAGGGAGGCCGCGAAGCGGCGGCACAATGGGGGCGGCCTAGGAAGGGCTTGGACTGGTCGCGGCTGCGGGGGGGCAGGATGGCCGGGCTATGGGGGGAAGCGGGCGCAGGAGGGAAGCAGCCCGCGCAATGGGGGCTTGAGCAAGGCGGGCGTAAAGGAGAGAGCGTGGCGGCGGCAGAGGGGGAAACTACGCAAAACAGTTTCTTTGGCTGTCCAGTAAGCTCGACCATTTTTTTTACGCTAAAATTTGATGGTTCCAGGTCGAAAATATACACGCAAGCTATTTTTAGGTTTTATATTTTTATGAAAACATAAATGTTTGGGGCGGGAACTCGGCGGGAAAAGAGCACAAGAGACAGGCCCGGGAGAGTGTTTAATGGGTGTCGGTTTAGCCTGAATAATTCATCAACATGGATGAAAACATCTTTACTTATTGTTGCACTGCATGATGTGGATATTTGGATAAAAATTTATTTTTCATCCCTGTTGCCCTTCGGCGCGACGATTCCAACC
>JAAZFE010000119.1 GCA_012511885.1 Lentisphaerota bacterium
GCAAAAACGGGCAAAAAATGGGCAAAAAGCGGGCAAAAACCGCCAAAAATGGCTGGGTTATGGCTTGTCTTGGAGGGCTTCTCGGATGCGGATGAGGTTGTTGTTCATTTCGAACGCCAGAAATGCCATGCCGCAGAACATGGTGACCATCAAGAAGCTGCCGACAAGTCCCACGATGATGCCCACGATCACGTTCAGATCGAATTTATGAGCGAAATAGCCGCACACGGCCGCGCCGGCGATAATGGCCAGCAGGCTGCATACTTCCAGAATGTCATTCATGAAGCGCACAATGATTTTACCGAGCATGATGGGTCTCCTTTTCGCGTTGATTCAATGGTTTTTCCCGTTTTGGTTGGATATAAAGACGACGCCGGTTTCGTCAATGATGAAAGCCAGTTCGGCGGCTTGGCAGACGATGTGCAAGGCATCGTAGAGGGAAACCTGCCGCAGGGTGAGGGTGATATGGGGTTCGGTCGAAGTCGGGCGGGGCGGGGGACGGGGATTTTCGTCAAAAGTCTCGTCGAACAGGTCGGAAAGCGCGATGTCGCTCGCTGGAGGGATGTCCATCGTGTGGGACAGCCCCAGCAAGACCATGTTTACGCCGGGATCGCCGGTGCATTCCCGGGTGGCTTCGACCAGAAAGGCCAGGACATCGGAGAGCATGGCCTGACGGAATTCGATGGTGGGGATGATGATCCGTCTCATCTTTTCCTCGATGGCGGCCGCGGCGGTTTGGACGCGCGTGAGGGTATAGGTGCGGCCATCGAGCGATACCGCGGAGCCGTTCGCATAGGTGAAGGGGCCAAGGTCCTGGCCGGTGGCCGGATCCGTCAGCATGAACTCCTCGGCGCCGGCCATGGCTGCGGCGTGCATTACGATGAGGACCGTCAGAAGTGTTTTCATGTAGAAAGCATAGCAAGGCGGCGGTGGCGGCGCAATGGGCGCGGGTGTGCCCCTTCGCGGCGGGTAGAAGGTGGCAGATAAAAGGTAAAAGGATCGGGCAACGGGCAGCTGCCGACAACCGGCAGAAAATGAGTGAAAATGGCGAAAAATGGGCCGGAAATGGTCGAAAGAGCGATGAGAACGGCAAAAATTGGCAAATGCAGGTCAGAAATGGGCGAAAACGGGCAGTTTTTGGTGTTTTCGGGCGGTTTTTGGAGGGAAACAGCCACACGGACTAACACGGACGAACACGGACGACCACGGACATTTGGGACGCCGCTGTTGTGGCGGAAAAAAGACGCAAAAACAAGACGTTTTTTGGGCGTTCCCGCGCCTTGGCCGGGGAACAACCGGCAGCTGCCGAACCTCGAAGCAAAAGGGCGTGAAGCAAAATACATTTTATGGCCTGGAAACACCCATGGCTTCCAGAATCTGGGCGGAGAACCGCAGCACGCTTTTGCCCAGGCGAATGATGACGTCAAGCAATTCAGCGGGCTCGTCGTTGGGCATCGCGCCAACTTGGCCATCACCACCGCGGGATTCATGCTCCAAAGCGTCAGCAGATGGTCCTGAGGGTGGAGCACTTCCACCTGCCAAGGCTTGATGCTTTTTGGTGGAAAATCTCGCAAATTGAAGGTGACAATCATGTTGGACTTCGCCTTGACCGCTACGGCCAATACGTGCCGATCTTTGGGGTCGTTGGTCATGGATTTCAGCAAGGGTTCCCAGCCCTCGGCGCAAGCTTCTGGAAACGCACGATCCACTTCCTGTCTCCAATAGTCGGCCAATTTCTTGGGATAGGGGCGTTTGAGCTTGGTGGTTTGGGTCCGATGTACCTCGGCCAGAATTTTCGATGACCAAATGGGCGTGTACAAACGCGGAGTCTCGGCCAGTCGCAAATACAAGTCGCACAGCCGCCCGTTGGCCAGAACGCATGCATCCAAGACGACTGGATAGTCGCTATGCATCCTCGCCCGTATAGTCTGTATCGTATTGCTTTCCGTCGCGCAGCGTTTTGAACAGCTTATTCAGACCGGTCCGCCGTTCTGCATCCCGTTTCTTGGAGTAGGCGTGAAGATCCTTGAAATAGACCCGCCGGTGAGAACCGACTCGATGGAAGGGAATTTCTCCTTTTTCGAGCAGGTTGACGAAATACTGTCGCGACATGCCCAGCATGTTGGCGGCAGCTTGGGTGGTGAACGTGCCCTGCTCCGGCATGAGCACGACGGCTTTGCCCTGGCGAATGTCTTCGACCACCCTGACCAGCAGATCGAAAAGGGCCTGAGGCAGTGCGATTTCGGTCCCGTCCCTGGCCTTTAGGCTGGGGCGTCGCGTCCGGCGCGCAAAATCCAGCAGGGACGGCAACTGCGCGCGTTCCTTTGCGCTCAACATGGAGGCATCCATTCTGTTGCCTCGAAGTTTCATGCCTCAACTATCGTTCACCTTTTCCGTTTGTCAACGCTACAAACACCATATTCGCTATAATCGCCATTCAAGTGGGTGGCCCATCCGCTGATTGGGGGAATGCGGGAGTGCGGGAATGATTGATTTGGTCCCCCCGCGCGTGGCCAGAGGGGAAGCAGGGCAACGGGCAAATCCCGACAAACCGCGGAAAGAAGATTCAATATTCAACATGCAACATCCAATATTCAACAATCAAGTTTTGTGTCCAAGGTGAGCGGTCGGAATTGGGTGAATCGGGGGGAGATGGGTGATCTTGGGACGTCGGGGGCGGCTTGACGCGGGGGGGGGGCGGGGGGTATGGTGGCGCACGTTTTTGTTCAACTTCCATACAAATAAGGCGAGACGTTTTTTATGAAAATTGATTATCAGCCAGCAGGCCCCTGCCGCAACCGGCTTTCGATTGAATTTGACGCGGAGGAAACCCAGAGCGAATTTGACGCGCTGTTGGGGGTGTATGCCCGGCACGGGCGGGTGAAGGGGTTCCGGCCGGGGAAAGCGCCGCGGGAGATGGTTTTGCGGCAGTATCAGGCGAAAATCATGGAGGATATGAAGGAAAACCTGCAGGCGCGGGGGTATCAGAAGGCCTATATGGAGCACCGGTTTGAGCCGCTGACGGAAGCGGATTATGAGCAGTCGGAGTTGGCGCCGGGTCAGCCGTTTTCGTTTTCGGTGACGCTGGAGGTGGAGCCTGAGTTTGAGCTTCCGGAGTACAAGGGCATCGAAATCGAGACCCGGCCGGTGGTGGTGACGGATGAGATGGTGACGGACCAGTTGGATCACTATCTGGAGGGCATGGGGCGCTATGAGGATGTGGAGGAGGCCCGGGAGGTCCGCGAGAAGGACATGGTGCAGATTGACTATGAGGCGACTCTGGACGGACAACCGCTGGGCGAGGCGGTTCCGGAGGCGAAGGAGCTGCAAACGGGCAAGGACTATTGGACGATTGTGGAGCCGCAGTACGCGTTTATTCCGGAGATCGCGCCGGAATTGACGGGGATGAAGGTGGGGGAGACCAAGGCGATTACGATTGTCTTTGGCGAGGACGCGGCGGTGAAGGAGCTGGCGGGCAAGTCGGTGGTGTTCACGACGACGGCCAAGAAGATCCGGATGATGCGGAAGGCGGAGCTGAACGAGGAGCTGTTCAAGAACCTGGGCGTGGCGGGTGAAGCGGAATTGCGTGAGAGCATCCGCAGGGTGCTGCAGAGGAACGGCGAGGGTCAGGAGAAGTCGCGCCGGCGGGATGAATTGATCAAGATTTTGCTGGAGCGCGTGACGTTTGATTTGCCGGAGTCGGAGGTGCGCCGGCGGACGAACCGCATGGTGTATCAGGCGGTGGAGAATCTTTCGCGGCAGGGGGTGCCGGAGGAGATGCTGCGCGGCCAGCTGGAGGAGCTGACTGCCGATGCCCGCAAACGGGCGGCGGAGCTGGTCAAGCTGAACTATGTGCTGCAGCGGATCGGCAAGGAGGAGAAGATCGCGGTTGCGGAGGGGGAGGTGACCTCGATTCTCCGGAATGAGGCGGGGCGTTCCGGACTGCCGACGATCAAGGCGCTGACGAACCGGCTGCAGACGGACGAGTCGGAGCTGCGGGCGAATATCGCGAAGGATGTGCTGGCGGACAAGGCGCTGGGCAAGGTGATGAGCTATGTCAAGCTGACCGGAGAGGACGCGGCGGAACCCGTTGAAAAGCAGGAGGAACAGACATGAACCGGACGGAAGAACAAGGCTATTTGATTCCCATTGTGGTCGAGCAGACGGGGCGCGGGGAGCGTTCCTATGACATTTATTCTCGTCTGCTGAAGGAGCGGATTGTGTTTATCGGCTCGGAGATTACCGATCCGCTGGCGAATCTGGTGGTGGCGCAGCTGCTGTTTTTGCAGAGCGAGGACGCGACGAAGGATGTGAGCGTGTACATCAACTCGCCCGGGGGCAGCGTGACGGCGGGGTTGGC
This sequence comes from Lentisphaerota bacterium, assembly GCA_012511885.1. GTDB lineage: Bacteria > Verrucomicrobiota > Kiritimatiellia > CAIQIC01 > Lenti-01 > JAAZFE01. Next base: position 4,361 of record JAAZFE010000119.1, read on the forward strand.
GATCTATGACACGATGCAGTTTTTGAAGTGCGACGTGGTGACCTATTGCATCGGCCAGGCGGCCAGCATGGGGGCGGTGCTGCTGGCGGCAGGCACGAAGGGCAAACGCCACGCCCTGCCGGGCGCGCGGATCATGATCCACCAGCCGTGGGGCGGGGCGCAGGGCGCGGCCAGCGATATTCATATCCAGTCGCAGGAGATTCTGCGCCTAAAGGATCACCTGAACGAGATTCTGGCCAAGCACACGGGCAAGGCGGTCAAGACGGTGGCGAAGGATACGGACCGCGATTTCTTCATGTCGGCCCAGGAAGCGGTGAAGTATGGTATTGTGGATGACGTGCTCGGGGCGGCGCCGTCGAAGGCCTGACCCGGAGCGATTGGAAAGCAACCATGTGCGCGAAGAGACATTCTCCCCATGATCAGGACTGCTCCTTTTGCGGGCGGCCGGGTTCGCAGGCCAATCCCATCATTGCGGGGCCCGACGGGCTGAGTATTTGCAGGGACTGTGTCGGGATTTGCAACACGATGCTGGCGGATATGGAGGGGCGCCCGGCGCAATCTATCCGTTCGACGGCGAGCCGTTTGAAGGTGCCCCTGCCGCACGAGATCAAGGCGCGGCTGGACGAGTTTGTGGTGGGTCAGGATCGGGTGAAGAAGATTTTGGCAGTGGGTGTGCACAACCACTATAAGCGCGTGAAGTCGAGGCTGGCCAAACACTCTGATGGTGTGGATGACGACGAGGTGGAGATTGACAAGACGAACATCCTGATGATCGGCCCGACGGGCAGCGGCAAGACGCTGCTGGCGCGGACGCTGGCGCGCATTCTGGATGTGCCGTTCAGCATTTCGGACGCGACGACCATTACGGAAGCGGGCTATGTGGGCGAGGACGTCGAGAACGTGCTCCTGCGGCTGCTTCGCATGGCGAATGGCGACATGGCCCGCGCGGAGCTGGGGATTGTCTATATTGACGAGATAGACAAGGTGGCCCGGCGGATGGAGAACGTGTCCATCACGCGCGACGTGTCGGGCGAGGGGGTGCAGCAGGGGTTGCTGAAGATTCTGGAGGGCACGGTGGCCAGCGTGCCGCCGCAGGGGGGGCGCAAGCATCCGCAGCAGGAGATGATTCACATCAATACGGAGAACATCCTGTTTATTTGCGCGGGCGCGTTTGTGGGGCTGGAGGACATTATCAAGCGCCGTCTGGGCAAGGGGGTGATCGGCTTCGAGCAGGAAGAGGAGAAACAGAACGGGCCTCATCTGGGGCATCCCGCGGTGGAGCCGGAGGACTTGATCAAGTTCGGGCTGATTCCGGAATTTGTGGGCCGTTTGCCGATGGTGGCGATGCTCGACGCGCTGTCGGAGGATGATCTGGTGCATATCCTGACGGAACCCAGGAACGCGATGGTGCGGCAGTATCAGAAGCTGCTGAAGATGGAGAACGTGGATTTGGAATTCACGCCGGAGGCGTTGCGCGAGCTGGCCCGCGAGGCCCAGCGGCGCAATACCGGGGCGCGGGGGCTGCGCGCGTTGCTGGAGAATCTGATGCTGGACGTGATGTATGAAGCGCCGCGCCGGAAGAAGGCGGGCCGCTATGTGATTACGGAGAAGGTGGTGCGGGGGCACATTAACGTGCTGGACGTGGAGGAGAAAACCAAACCGTCCGCGCCGCCCTCGAAGAAACTGGACGCTGCGGGATGACGGGGAAGCAAGCGTTCACGCGGGTCGGGTTTTGGCGCATGCGAAGCCTGCTGGCGGGAGCGCTGATCTGGGGGGCGCTGGCGGTGACCGCGCCGGCGCGGGAGGTCGTGGTGACTCTGCTGAACACGACGGATTTGCATGGATCCATCCGGCGGACTCCGGGGAGGTATGTCGAGCATAACGAGGGGTCACTGCTGCAGTGCGCCAGCCTGATTGGCGAAGTCCGCGCGCAGACGCCCAACGTGTTGCTGGTGGATTGCGGGGATATTTTCCAAGGGACGGCGGAAAGCTATTTGTCGCGCGGGCTGGTGATGGTCCGGGCGATGAATTGGCTGGGCTATGACGCTTGGGCGGTGGGCAATCACGAGTTTGACTGGGGGCTGGACGCGCTGGGACGGTTGCTGAACAAGATGGAGGCCGTGCCGCTGGCGGCGAACATAAAGACGGACAAGGAGCTGCCAGGATTTGCGCGGATTCAGCCCTGGATTATCAAGGAGGTGGCCGGTTTGCGGGTGGGGATTGTGGGGCTGACGACGCCGAACCTGCCCAACTGGTTTCGCGAGCTCGAGCCGGCGGGCGTCCGGGTGCTGGATTCGCGCCGGGCGCTCGAGCAGGTGATGCCGCAGGTTCGCAAGGCCCGGCCGGATATTCTGATTCTGCTGGCGCATCAGGGGCTGGCGACGCGCGACGACGAGGCCAATCAGATCAATGCCATCTGCCGTCGTTTCGGGGAGTTTGACGTGGTGCTGGGGGGGCATCTGCATTGGGTGCTGCCGGGCACCAAGCTGGGGCGGACGGATTACGCGCAGGCCGGGTCGGGCGCGCGCGGGGTGCTGCGGGTGGATCTGACCTATGACACCTGCGCGCGGCGGGTGACGGACAAGGCGTTCACCTATCTGCCGGTGCAGGCGGACACGCCGGAGGACGCAGAGCTGGCGGCGGTGCTGGCCGATGACCTGGCGGAGGCAGACCGCTGGATGCAGACCGTGGTGGGGCACGCGGTCGAACCGATCCGTTGTTCGGTGGGCGGAAGCGGGTTGTGCGCCGTGCAGCAGCTGCTTTGCGCGGCGATCGCGGAGGGCACGGGCGCGGATGTGGTGCTGCACGGGATCCTCTCGACGGAATCCATCGAGGCGGGCGACATCCGCGTGGAGGACATCTGGCGGGTGGTGCCTTATGAAAATAAAATTGGTTGTGTTCGGCTGACCGTGGGCGAGATCCGCGACATCATGGAGGAGGCCACGGAGTATCTGGGAACGGCGCGTTATTTCGGGACGTGGGGGCTGCAGTATGAATTGCACCGCGACGCTCCGCCGGGTCAGCGGATTCGCCAAGTGCGCGGGGCGGACGGCCGGGTGATTCACCCCAAAACCCGCCTGAGTGTGGCGCTCAACAGCTATCATTTGGCGGGGGGGGGCGGGCGGTTCCCCACGCTGATGAACGCGATTGGCCGGCCCAACGCGCGGCTGCAATATGCCGAAGCCTCCACCCGGCAGATGGTGCTGGATTATATTGCCAAGCATCCCAAGCTGACGATTTTGCCGGGGACGAATGCGGTGGTGGTGCGGCAGGAGGAGGGGGTGCGCCGCCGCTGAAGCGGTGGTGTTGTGAGGGGTGGTTGGTTGATGGGTGGGGTGGGGGGTGATGGGGGAAGAGATGGCGGCAAAGGATTTTGAAAAACGAGGCGGCAAAACCAAGGCTCGCCCTTTCCGCGCTGGCGGGGCGGGAACAGCCACACGGACGAACACGGACGAGTACGGACCGACACGGACGCTGCGGAATCTTTATTTTGGAGTGATGGCGGGAGGGCACAACGGGCGACTGCCGGATTGGGTGGGGGGGGGCGGTTTACAGGCTTTGGTAGTCGGGGCCGGTGCCGTGGCGCGGGGTTTCCCAGTGGATGTTGTCGTAGGGGCACTTGAGGGTGCAGCAGCGGCACTGTACGCAGTTTTCGTCGCGGGTCAGGATGGGCGGGTTGGCGTTATCGGCGTGATAGACGGCGGCGGGGCAGAAACGCAGGCAGGGGGCGGCGTAGGCGGCGAAACACTTTTCGCAAAGGGCGGCATCGCGGATGCGGATATGTTCGGCGTCTTCGCGCACGCGCAGGTTGGCGAGGTAGAGGTCGCTATCGAGGCCGAGGTCGGTGGACGTACCGTCGGGGGTGGCGGGGACGGGTGCGCGGGCGCCGATGGGGCGGTAACTGGCGCGTTCGTCGCGCTGGGGGATGCGGCCCCAGGGGATGCGTCCGCCGCTGAGCCAGGCGAGGCCGGCGGCGGCGACACCGAAGGGCAGGCCGCCGCGGAAGGCCGCGCGATAGTTGGCGGTGCGTCGCAAGCCCTCGAGCGAGGGAATGGCATCGGCGGCGAGCGGGATGTCGTCGCGGATGGCGTCGGCGGCGGCACGACCGGATTCTATGGCGAGGTGCAGTCCCTTGAGTTCCATGGTGTCCACCAGTCCGGCGGCATCGCCAATGATCATGGCGCCGGGCGCTTGCAGTTGGCTGAGGGAATGCCAGCCGCCTTCGGGCACCAGCCGTGCGCCGTAGGCGATGGTTTTGCCGTCGCGGATTTGGGCCTGCACCAGGGGGTGGCGCTTCCAGGCGCGGAAGAGCTCGTGGAGGTTGAGGGCCGGGTTGCGATAGTCGAGGGCCAGCGCGAGGCCGAGGGCGACGCGGGTGTCATCAAACCGATAGATGAAACCACCGCCATAGGTGCCGAGATCGAGGGGATAGCCGAAGGTGTGGCGCACGGTGCCGGCTGTGCCGGGGCGGGGGGGCGTCTCGATGATTTCTTTGAAGCCGAGGGCATGGCTGGGCAGGTTGGGGCCGCGCAGGCCGGGATGGCGTTCGAGCAGTTCGCGGGTCAGGAGACCGGCGGGGCCTTCAGCCAGAACGGTGACGGGGGCGAGGATCTGATCGTCCTCGCAGCGCACCCCGGCTACGCGGTCGCCGTCCCAGATAAGGGCGTCGGCGGTTTGCGAAGTCATGATTTCGACACCGAGGTTTTCGGCGATTTGGCCGAGCGCCCGGCCAAGTTCGGTGGCGGAGACCAGCGGGAGGCCTTTCATGCGCATTTTGGGGGGCACGAAGGGCAGACGCAGAGATAGTTTGGGCGCCAGGGCGTGGAAGGATTCTCGGGCGACCATGGGGCCGAGCGGCAGCGCGGCGTATTCGTCGGGGGTCAGGATGTCTTGCAGCGCGTCGGTGCGCATGACCGCGCCGGAGAGGAGGTGTCCGCCCAGTTGGGCAGATTTTTCGAGGAGGAGGATTTGCCGGGGGGGCTGCGAGGTACGGGCCAGGTGGATGGCGCAGGCCAGCCCGGCCGGCCCGCCGCCGATAATGACGACATCGGTGCGCAAAGAAGAGGAGTCCTGATTCATGGATATGCCGACGCTATCAGATTTGAGTGTGGATTCAAGCTTTGGGCGGTGGGCGCGCGGGTTGGGGCGGGAGGCTGCTGACGGGGAGGGCGAGCAGCCAGACGGCGGCGATGCCGCCGAGGAGATAGCCATAGGCTTGGGTGAAAAGATGATGGGAAATGCTGCTGGCCTTGGCCATGGTTGCGGGGAAACCCAGCAGCATGAAGACGCCGGCCCAGGCGCCTTCGTAGGCGCCGAAGCCGGCCAGGCCGGAGACGGGCAGGCTGGCGGCCATTTCGGCGGCGCAGAGGCCCAGAAAGACTTTGGGAAAGGGCAGGCTTTGGAGGGTATAGCCCTGGGGATGGAGCATGGCGAGCAGGAGAATGTAGAGCGCCGAATATTTGAACAGGCGCACCCCGAGCGAGAGGCCGAAGAGCGGAGTGGCGATGCCTTGGGCGCGGGCGCGGCGGATTTGCCGGTGGGTGGCGGCCAGGAAACGCCTGCTCCATTGACGGAAACGGGCCAGGGGCGCGGGGAGCCAGCGGCAGGCGCCGAACGCCAGCCGCAGGGCGGTTGGCAGGAGTTGCAGTGCCAGAATCGCCAGGAGGAGCAAGACCATGCCCGCGCCAATCAGGAGGGCGGGGGAGAGGGCCGCGTCAAGGCCGGCCAACAGGAAGGCCACGACCAGGAGCGGCGCCAGAGCCATGAGGTCGAAGAGAAAAGCCAGGGCAAAGCTGGCCGTGGCCGCGCCGAGTTCGACGCCCAGCCGGGTGCGCAGGAGATAGATGTAAACGAGTTCGCCGCTGCGGGCGGGCAGGAGGTCCACGCAGAGGCTGCGCACTAGTACCGCCAGAAAGAGACGGAAAAAGTTCGGGGCTTGGCCGACCGAGGCCAGCACCAGGCGGTAGCGCAGGGTGCGCACCGTGTGCATGCCCAGCGACAGCACGAAAAAGAGGCCGAGCAGCGGCAAATGGATGGAGCGGATCAGGTCAAAGACATCGCGCCAGGTCACATGGGCCAGGAGCCAGGCAAAGACGCCGATTGCCAGCGTCAGGCTGGATATGATATAGAGAACAGGTCTGGTGCGGTTGCGGGAAACTACCATGACTGTCATGTTAGACGGCCGCGCGGAGAAATGCGATGAGATATTATCTGGGACAGCGCTTGGGTTTGGCCTGTTTGGCGTTCGGGCTGTTGGTGGGGTGCGGAGCCAAGCCGTCGCGAGAGGAAGCCGCGGAAGGCGGGTTGGCTTCGGGACGTCCGGAGGAGTTGCACGATGCCCGCATGGTGTATCAGCGGGCGGATGGCATCTGGCTCCTCGAGTTGGGCAAAGGGCAACCCCGGCGATTGGCTGGGGGCGGCAGTTGGCCGCGTTGGGCGCCGGACGGCAAAGGGTTGGCGTTTTTGCGGGACGACGAGGTGCTTCTTTTCGATCTGGCCGGGGGGCGGGAGCGGAAATTGGCCGTTGTGCCCGGGGCGCGAACCCTGGCCTATCATCCTGATGGCAGCCAGGTGTGGGTGGCGGGCGAACAGGGAGTCAGCAGTGTGGAGGTGAATTCCGGCCAGGTGACCAAGGTTCATCGTTCGACTGCGTTTTATGAGCTGCAGGTGGCGGCAGGGGGCGAATTTTTTGTAGGGACGGCCAAGTCACTGGGCTGGAGGGTGCGAAGCGTGGATGTGGCCACCGGCAAGGTGACGGAGCTGGGGCGGGGGTGTTCGGCCAGCCTGTCGCCGAGAGGGCATCTGGCCACCATCAATCTGGACGGCCACCGGCAGTTGGCATTGATTGACCTGAAGACCGGGCAGGAAAGACGACGGCTGGATGCGCCGCCGGGATTGAAGCTCGATAATCAGAAGTGGTCGAATCATGCGGATTGGATGGCTGTGGTGATCGAGGGGGAGCGTCAGGATGTGGGTGTGCAGCGGGTGGGCGATGGGCGGGTCTGGCGTTTGAGTGATGTGGGCGATGCCGACCGCCCTGATTTGTGGGTGGTGGGTGGTGGGCGGTGAGGATGGCTGGTGGTGGGAGTGGGTGGTGGTGGGGGGAGTGAGGCGGCAAAGGATTTAGAAAAACGAGGCGGCAAAACCAAGACCCGCCTTTTCCGCGCTGGCGCGTCGAGAACGACCCTCGCGTACATTCGTACTACGAGGGTCGCCCGAGACGCGCCATCATCGAAAAATTCGCGCCTTATTTTGCCGGGAGATCCCCTCGTTTTTCCAAATCCTTTGCCGCACGGCCACGGGACGCTGACGCGCCATGGGTGCAGGCGGGGCGATGCTGGTGGGGATGGAAGGGGAGGGAGGCGCTGACGGGCCAGGGCGGCGGCGAAGCATGGCGGGCGACTGCCGGATTGGGTAGGGGGGTGGTTATCGGGGTTGGGGAGGTTGGTTGCGGCCGGCGATGGTGGCTTTGCCGGCGTAGCCGAAAGCGCCTAGGGCGTGGGCTGGCGCGTGCCAGGTGCCGACGGCTTGTCCGGCAGCACGGGCGGCATATTTTGCGGCTTCGGATTTGGCTTCGCGGGCGGCGGCGTGGGCTTGCAGGGAGAGGTGGCGCACGGTTTTCATGTCGAGGGTGCGCTTGTCTTGGGCCCAGTCGCGAATGGCGTGGATGGCATCGCGGGGGCGGGGGTCGTTGGGGCGTTCGTTGGTGAAGTGTTTGAGTACGCGCTGGGCTTCGTTGGCGGCTTTGAGGCCGAATAGTTTGTGGTAGTAGGTGTCGCGCCAGGTGGAGCTGTTTTTGGGTTTGGGGGTTGGGATCATGGGGGGAGGGTGGGCTCGGGTGTGTTGTTTTGTAAAGTTTGTTGTTGTCGGTGGGTGGTAGGGGCGGGGGTGGGAAGTGGTGGGGGATGAGATGGCGGTTTCTTGGGGAGTTTGGCGGCGCGGAAACCAACCACGGTTTTTTCTGTTCTGCCGCTTGGAGAACGACCCTCGCGTACTAAAGTACTGCGAGGGATCGCCCGCCAAGCGGCATCTCCAGAAACTCCCGCGGTTATTTCCGCGGGAAAACCCCGCCAAACTCCCCAAGAAACCGCCTGCTACCACGTGCTGCGCACAGCGGACAAGGCGTTATGTTGTGCGGGATGTTATTGGTTCAGGCGGGGTGTGTTGTTGTTTGGGGGGCGCTGACGCGCCGTGGGTGATGGCGAGGCTCAACCGGCGACTGCCGGATTGGGTGGATGGGGTTAGGGGTCGAAGAGGGTGAGCTGGTGGGTATCGAGGAGTCTGAGTTTGGGTGGGCGGGGTTGGGCGAGTTTGGGCTGGCCAGCTTCGGAGAGTTCCTGGTCTTCGAGGTTGGCGAGGATTTCTTTGGCGCGGGCGATGACTTCGAGGGGCAGGCCGGCGAGGCGTCCGACCTGGATGCCGTAGGATTTGTCGGCAGCGCCGGGAACAATTTTGCGCAGGAAGACGATGCGATCGTCTTTTTCGCTGACGAGGACGTTGTAGTTTTTGACGCCGGGGAGGGTGAGGGCGATGTCGGTGAGTTCGTGGTAGTGGGTGGCGAAGAGGGTTTTGGCTTTGACGCCGGGCTGGTTGTGGAGGTATTCGGCGACGGACCAGGCAATGGAGATGCCGTCGAAGGTGGAGGTGCCGCGGCCGATTTCGTCGAGGACGATGAGTGAGCGGGGGGTGGCGTTGTTGAGGATGTTGGCGGTTTCCTGCATCTCGACCATGAAGGTGGAGCGGCCACGGGCGATGTCGTCGCCGGCGCCGACGCGGGTGAAGACGCGGTCCACCACGCTGATTTCGGCATCGGCGGCGGGGACAAAGGCGCCCATTTGGGCCATGATGACGATGAGGGCGACTTGGCGGATGTAGGTGGATTTGCCGGCCATGTTGGGGCCGGTGATGATGAGGAGCTGGTTGCCGGCGGTGTCGATGAGGGTGTCGTTGGGGACGAAGCGGTCGGAGTCGGGGAGGGCTTCGACGATGGGGTGGCGACCATCGCGGATGGCGATGGTGTGATCGGTGGTCATGCGGGGGCGGACATGGCGGCAGGCGCGGGCGCGCTCGGCGAAGGCGGCGAGCACGTCAAGTTCGGCCACCGCTCCCGCGGCGAGCTGGATGGCGGCGGTGCGCTGGACGATGCGCTCGCGCAGCTCTTGGAACAGCTCATATTCGAGGGCGATGGATTTGTCCTCGGCGCCGAGGATTTTGTTTTCGCAGTCTTTGAGTTCGGGAGTGATGAAGCGTTCGCCGTTGGCGATGGTCTGCTTGCGGATGTAATCGTCGGGAACCTGGGCAAGATTGGCTTTGGTGACTTCGATGAAGTAGCCGAACACTTTGTTGAAGCGGATTTTGAGGGACTTGATGCCGGTGCGTTCGATCTCGCGGGCTTGGAGCCCGGCGATCCATTGTTTGCCGTCCTGGGCGGCGGCGCGCAGTTCATCGAGGGGGGGGTGATAGCCCTTGCGGATGAGGCCGCCTTCTTTGAGAGTGAGGGGGGGGGAGTCAACAAGGGCGTCCTCGATCTGCTGAACGAGGTCGTCCTGCGGTTCGATGGTGCCGGCAAGTTCGCGCAGGCGGGGGGCCTCGAGGGGGGCGAGCGTTTCGAGAATGGCGGGGAGTCCGGCGAGGGATACACCCAGGGCGCGGGCATCGCGCGCGTTGCCGGTGCCGCTGGAGAGGCGCGCGAGGAGGCGTTCGAGGTCTTTGACGCCGCCGAGGGCGTCGCGCAGGGTGTCGAGGGTGTGGCGCTGGTCGTGGAGGATTTGCACGGCATCGTGGCGGGCGCGGATGGCGTCAATGTTCTGGAGGGGGCGGACAAGCCAGTCGCGCAGGAGGCGCGAGCCCATGGCGGTGCGGGTGGTGTCGAGAACTCGCAGGAGGGTGGTGGGGGCGTCGGCGCGGGTCGAGCCGCGGGTGGCGATCAGGTCGAGGTTGGCCAGGGTGGATTCGTCGAGCATCATGGCGTCGGCGGCGGCGCGAAAGCGCACGCGGCGGACGTGGGTGGCGTCGCGGCGGAGGTCGCGGGTGACATAATATAGCAAGGCGCCAGCGGCCGCGGCGGCGGCGGGGTGGCCCTCGCCGCCGAAGCCGTCGAGGGTGGTCACGCCGAAGTGGCGGCAGAGGCCGTCAACAGAGGTGGCCGGGTCGAAAATCCAGTCGTCGCGCTGGGTGATGGTGTGGGAGCCAGCGGCCCGCAGGGCGGCAAGGAAGTTGGAATCGGCGGCGAGGGATTCGGGCACGATGACTTCGGGGGGGGCGTAGCGGGTGAGGTCGTCAAAGAGGGCCTCGAGGTCTTTGGATTCTTCCATCCAGAAGTCGCCGGTGGAGAGATCGAGCATGGCTAGGCCGTAGAGCTCGCCCTGGCGGTGGAGGCCGGCGAGATAGTTGGGGCGGGCGGCGTCCAGAACGGAGTCGGTTAGGACCGTGCCGGGGGTGACGATGCCGGTGACTTCGCGTCTGACGATGCCCTTGGCCTGGGAGGGGTCTTCCATCTGGTCACAAAGAGCGACTTTTTTACCGGCGCGGAGGAGTTTGGCCAGATAGCTGTCCACGGCGTGATAGGGGATGCCGCACATGGGGATGGTTTGACGCTTGGTGAGGGCGATCCCGAGGATGTCGGCGGCGACGATGGCGTCTTCGAAGAACATTTCATAGAAGTCGCCCAAGCGGAAAAAGAGGATGGTCTCGGCATCAATTTGGGCTTTGATGCGGCGATATTGGGCCATCATGGGGGTTGTTTTGGGCTGGCTCATGCGTGGGGAACAGCAAAGCAAACCCGGCGGGCGCATTCAATCCGGTTTTCCGGCGGCGGGGCGTTGTGATAGGTTGGCGGGAATGAATGCGGAGCGATTTGATTGGATCCTGCGGGGCGGGCAGGTGGTGGACGGGCTGGGCGGCGAGCCGGCCCGGCTGGATGTGGGCATTCGCGGCGGGCGGGTCGCCGCGCTGGGGGATTTGGCGGGGATCGAGGCTGCGGAGGAATACGACGCGACGGGTCAGTGGGTGTGTCCCGGGTTTATTGACGCGCATACGCATTCGGATGCTTATTTGCTGATCGAGCCGGGCTCGCCGTCGAAGATTCATCAGGGGGTGACGACCGAGATCACGGGCAATTGCGGGGCCAGCGCGGCGCCGCGCTGGCCGGGCTATGTGATGCCGTCGGACTGGCTCGAACAGAAGTATCCGGGAGACTGGACGACGGTGACAGAATATCTGGCGCTGTTGGCGGAGCAGCGCCCGGCGGTGAACTCGGCCATGTTGATCGGGCACCGGACCATCCGCGCGGCAGTGATGGGCGTGGAGCCGCGCGCGGCCCGGCCGGATGAAATCGAGCAGATGTGCGCGCGGTTGGACGAGGCGTTGACGCAGGGGGGCATCGGTTTGAGCACGGGGCTGATCTATGCGCCGGCCATGCACGCGAAAGCGGAGGAGATTCAGGCGTTGGCGCGGGTGGTGGCGCGTCATGGGGGGATTTATGCCACGCACATGCGCAGCGAGGGGCGGCACTTGCTCGAGGCGCTGGATGAGGCCATCGAAGTGGCCCGGGTCACGGGAGTGCGGCTGCAAGTATCGCATCTGAAGGCGGCGGGGCGGGCGAATTGGCCGAAGCTCGAGGCGGCGCTGGAGAAGATTCGTGTGGCGCGCGCGGCGGGGCTCGAGGTGGCGGCGGACCGGTATCCTTATACGGCATCGTGCACGGAGCTGGACATCATGCTGCCGGAGTGGGCGGCGCAGGGGGGACGGGCTGCGGTGTTGCGGCGACTGCGGGATCCCGCGCAACGGGCAAAGATCCGCGCGGATATCGCGGCGTCGCGCGACGAGTCGTATTGGGAGAGTGTCTGGGTGGGGAGCACGCGGCATCCGGACAACGCGGCTTTCACGGGGCGGCCTCTGCAGGAGGCGGCGGATGCCTGGAAGATGCATCCGCTCGACGCGGCGCTGCGGCTGATTGACACGGACGAACTGTTCACGGGCGGCATCTTTTTTGGCGACAACGAGGAAAACATGTGGCGGGTGTATGCCGAGCCCTGGGTGATGGTGGGATCGGACGCGTCGCTGCGCGCGCCGACGGGGCCGTTGTCCGCGGACCATCCGCATCCGCGGGCCTACGGCACATTTCCGCGGTTTTTGCGGGGCGCGCTCGAGCGCGGACTGATGACGCCGGGCGAGGCGATCCGGCGGATGACCGGACTGCCCGCGGAGCAGTTTCGGTTGCGGGATCGTGGCGTGCTGAAGGAGGGGGCGTGGGCGGATGTGGTGGCGCTGAATCCGGACACGTTGCGGGATTGGGCGACCTATGAGCGGCCGCATCAGTTTGCCGAGGGCATAACGGCGGTATGGGTGAATGGCGCGCTGACCCTGCGCGGCGGAGCTGAAACCGGCGAAAGGGCCGGGCGTTATCTGGCGCTTGGCAGCGAATGAGAAGTCGGCGCAAGGCGATGTCCGGCGGACGATTTTGTGACAGACCCATTCGATTGACGAGATGATGAGCATTTTTGAAGACCAGGCAGAGCTGGCGGTTCCCGGGCCGCGGCGGGCGGACGCAACGTTTTTGCGTCGCGCGCTGTCGGCGGGGGGGCTGGGGCAAGTGCAGGAGGTCGAGGGGGGGGGGCGGGCCTGGCTGGCGCTGGCTTGCAGCCGGTTGACCAAGGGTCCGCTGGTGGTGGTGCTGGAGAGCACCCTGGCGCTGGAGGAGGTCAGTCAGGATTTGACGGCACTGGGGGCGGGGGAGGAGATGGCGCGGTTGCCAGCGGTCCAAACGGAGGGGGTGGGCACGGCCCTGAGTTTGCCATCGGCGGATGTGCTGGGCGAGCGGACGCGCACGCTGCAACGCTGTCTGGAGAAGAAGGGGCCGGGCATTGTGGTGACGTGCGTGCAGGCGCTGATGGAGCAGGTGATGCGGCCTACCCGTATGCGGCAACTGGGCGAACGGGTGATCAAGGGGCAGGAGTATGATCTGGCCGTGCTGGCGGAGAGCTTGGCGCTGGCGGGCTATGCCTTTGAGGCCGAGGTGCTCGCGAAAGGCCAGGCGGCAAGACGCGGCGGGCTGCTGGATGTCTGGCCGCTGACCGAGGATTGGCCGGTGCGGCTCGAGTTTTTCGGGAACCAGTTGGAGAGTCTGCGCCGGTTTGATCCCAACGAACAGCGCTCGCGCGAAGAGATCGAGAGGCTGCTGATCGCGCCGGTGTCGGAGGGGGATGATGAAACGGAATGGGGCGAACCGGCGGACTATTTTCCGGAGAACACATCGTTTTTGTGGGTGGGACTGGCCGCGTTGCTGCATCATTACGCGATGAGCCGGGAGCTGGCCGGGGAGGGCGGGGCGGACCGGGCGGAGCGTGATTTTTTGAGTTGGCGGCTGGAATTGCGCCAGCGGTTTGCGCGGGGCGGCCAGGTGGAGGCGGGCGGTCCGGAGGCGGGGCGCGATTTGGGGTTGCGGCTGAGCGAGGGCCTGGGAGAGCTGTCGGCCCAGGCGTTGCCGGCGGACGCGCTCGAGGCGGAGCGGGCGAAGTGGTTCCGCGCGCTCGAGGAGCGGGCGGCGGCTGGCTGGCGGGTGGATTTGTTTTTCGCGACGGAGGCCGGGGCGCGGCGGTTCCGTGAAGCGCATGGGCCGCCGCAGGGATTCTATCTGCACGCGGGAACCCTGAGCGGCGGGTTTGAGCTGGAGAGCGCCAAATGGATGGCGCTGGGCGAGGCGGACATCTATGGCACGCGCAAGGCGGTGGTGGCGAAGCGCCGCGGGAGGCGCACGGCGGCGGCGCGGGATGTGACCGGCGAGCGGCTGGCGAACTGGACCGACCTGACCCCCGGCGAGCTGGTGGTGCATGTCAATTACGGCATCGGCAAATATCTGGGACTGTATGAAATCCTGTTTGACGGGCAGGTGCAGGAGTCGCTGGCGGTGGAATATGCCGAGGGAGCCAAGCTCTATGTGCCGACCAGTCAGATCCACCTGTTGAGCCGCTATGTGGGGGTGGGGCGGGCGCGACCACCGCTGCACAAGCTGGGCAGCAAGCGGTGGCTGCGCGAAAAGAAGGCGGCGGAGAAAGCCGCGACGGACTTGGCGGCGCAAATGCTCGAGACCCAGGCGCAGCGCGCGGCGATGAATGGGCACGCCTTCGCGCCGGACAGCGCCTGGCAGCACGATTTCGAGCAGTCGTTTCCGTTCGAGGAGACCGATGACCAGTTGCAGGCCGTGGCCGAAGTGAAGCAGGACATGGAGTCCAGGCGGCCGATGGACCGGCTGATTTGCGGCGACGTGGGCTACGGCAAAACCGAGGTGGCCATGCGCGCGGCGTTCAAGGCGGTGGCGGACGACAAGCAGGTGGCGGTGCTGGTGCCGACCACGGTGCTGGCGCAGCAGCACTATGAGACGTTTTTGGAGCGGATGGGGCGTTTCCCGATTGTGATCGAGATGCTGAGCCGGTTCCGGACCAAAGCCGCGCAGAAGGAGGTGCTCGAACGGCTGGCGAGCAAGCGGGTGGATGTGGTGATCGGAACGCATCGGATGTTGAGCCGGGATGTGCGTTTCGCCGATTTGGGCTTGGTGATCATTGACGAGGAGCAACGCTTTGGTGTGGCGGCCAAGGAGCACCTGAAGCAGTTGCGCCTAATGGTGGACGTATTGACGCTGTCGGCCACGCCGATTCCGCGGACGCTGTATCTGAGCCTGACGGGCGCGCGGGACATGAGCGTGATCCAAACGGCGCCGCGCGAGCGCCTGCCGATCGAAACGTATGTGGTGCAGGATTCCGACGAGCTGGTGCGCGAGGTCATATTGCGGGAGGTCAACCGGGGGGGGCAGGTGTTCATGCTGCACAACCGGGTGCAGACCATTGACTACATGCGCGCACGGCTGGAGCGGCTGCTGCCGGGGGTGAGCATCGGGGTGGGGCATGGGCAGATGACCGAACGGGCGCTGGCGAAGGTGATGCGCCGCTTCGTGCGCGGGGAGTATGACGTGCTGTTGTGCACGACCATCATTGCCAGCGGCGTGGACATCCCCAATGTGAACACGATTCTGATTGACCGGGCGGACCGTTTCGGGATGGCGGACCTCTATCAGTTGCGCGGACGGGTCGGGCGCAGCAAGCATCAGGCCTATGCCTATCTGCTGCTGCCGCGGCACGGGCATCTTTTTACGGTGGCGCGGCAGCGCATTCAGGCGATCAAGCGGCACACGAGCCTGGGGGCGGGGTTCCGGCTGGCGTTGCGCGACCTGGAAATCCGCGGGGCGGGCAACGTGCTGGGCGAGGCGCAGAGCGGACACATTGCCGCGGTGGGCTTTGATCTCTACTGTCAGTTGCTCAACCAGACCATCGCACGGCTCAAGGGCGATCCGCAGCGGCCGGTGATTGATGTGCGGCTGCAGTTGGATTTCATCGAGCTGACGCCGGCTCCGGCGCAAGCGGCGAAGGCGGCGGTGATTCCGCGGGAGTACATCGAGGACGAGAGCCTGCGGATTCAGTTGTACCGCAAGGTGGCGGGGGTGTCGTATGAGCGCGAGGTGGAAGCGTTGGCGCGCGAGTTCCGGGATCGCTTCGGGCCGCTGCCCGCGCCGTTGCGGCGGCTTTTGGCGCTGTCGCGCCTGCGGATCCTGGCGGCATCGCTGGGGTTGCAGAGCCTGGCCACCGATGGCGACCGGCTGCTCCTGGGGTTGGGGGGGCATCAATTCTTGACGGCGGACGGGCGGCATCCGCGCCTGCTCAAGCAGGATGTGGATGAGCGGCTGGCGGAAATCGAAAAGCGTTTGCGTCAGATGCTGGCGGCACGGAAAGGGGAATCCAATGGTTAGTCCGTGGCTGACAGCTTGGGCGGGGTGGATGTTTCGCGGGCCGATCGGCGGGTTGGTGGGCTATGGCCTGGGTGTGCTCTACAACGCGCTGAAAGCGAGCCAAAAGACCCCTCAACCCGAACCACGGCAACGGAAGAAATTCGATTATGTGACCAGCCTGGTCGTGCTGATTGCCGCCATGATGAAAGCGGACGGGCGGGTCACCAGAAGCGAGCTGGCGGTGGTCAAGGAATTCTTCCGCGAGCATTTGACGCCGTGGGTGGATCAGGTCGCGCTCAAGATGCTCAAAGAGTTGCTGACCAAGGATATTCCGGTGGGGCCGGTTTGCCGGCAAATCGCGAACGAAGTGAATTATTCGCAGCGGCTGCTGCTGCTGCACATGCTCTACAAGATTGCCCACGCCGACGGGGTGTTTCATCCGGCCGAGAAGCGGCTGCTGGAGCGCATGGCAAAAGACATGGGCATCAAGCCGGAAGATGCCCGGTCAATCGCGGCCATGTTCGCGCCGATCTCGGACGCCAACGCGGACTACACGATTCTGGAGATTGCGCCCGATGCCAGCGACGAGGAGGTGCGCAAGGCCTACCGGCGGATGTCCATGAAGCACCATCCGGACAAGGTGGCGCATTTGGGGCCCGAGCTGCAGAAGTCGGCCACGGAGAAGTTCCAGCAGATCAACGCGGCCTATGAGCGGATCAAGCGGGTCCGTCGGGCCAGTTGATCGTTCAGGATGTGGGGGCGTCTTTCCAGAGCTGTTCGAGGGCGTAGAATTCGCGCAGCTCGGCGGTGAAGAGGTGGACGACCACATCGAGGTAGTCGAGGACAATCCACTGGCTTAGAGGTGAGCCGGCCCGGCGGTAGCAGGCGACGGGGGGCGTGAGCTTGCGCAGTTGGGTCATCACTTCGTCGGCCAGAGAGCCGAGGTGCGGCGGATTGCGGCCGGTGCAGAGGATCATGTAGTCGGTGACATTGCTCACTTTGCCCACGTTGAGAGTGACGATGTTGTCGCCTTGTTTGTCCTCGAGGATGGCGCGGATGGCCTGAACCAGCTTGAGTTGAGTTGTGGTCTTTTTGCGCGGGGGTTTGGCAGCGGCCGGGGCGACGCCTGAGTTTTTGGCCCGGGTCGTTCGGGTTGGGCGCTTGCGGTCGGGGGGGGTGGGGGCGTTGGGTCGGGAGTCGGGTTGGCTTGGTTTCATTGGTAAAGGTTATGCTGCTGTATATACTCCATAACGGCGGTGGGGACAAGAGAAACAGGCTGTCCCTCGGCAATTTGCCGGCGTATCTGGCTCGAAGAAATGTCCAGGGGGCGGCCTTCACGGACATCGGCGCAGAGCTTTTCTGGCCAGGGGGGGGGGAGCCGGATGGTGGCGGGATCGGGCGAGTAGCCTGGACGGGCGAGGGTGACCACGCGCACCAGCTCGAGGAATTCGAGGGGGTCGTGCCAGGTATGCAGCTCGGGGAGGGTGTCAGCGCCGATGATGAAGACGAAATCGGCCTCGGGATGGAGGGCGCGGAGCTGACGGATGGTGTCCACGGTGTAGGACAAGCCCGGACGGTGAAACTCTATGTCGAGGGCTTGGAAGCGGGGTTCGTCCTGGATGGCCAGTTGCAGCATGGCGAGGCGGTGGGCGTTGCTGGCCAGATTGGCGGAGGCCTTGTGGGGAGGGACGGCGCAGGGGATGAGCCAGACCGCGCCGAGATCGAAAAGCCTCAGAGCTTCACGGGCGATGGAGAGGTGGCCTTCATGCACGGGGTTGAAGGTGCCCCCGAGCAGTCCGATGGGGCGGGTGGCGGCGGGCGAGGTGAACGAAGGCTCCATTAGAAGAGGACCGGTTCATCCACCGGCTCGGGCGCCAGGGGCACGATTTGTCCGACCACGACGACGGGCATGTCGTTTTGCTCGACCCAATATTGGCGTCCGCGGATCGAGATTTTCTTGCCGATGTAGCGGCGCAATTCGGTGGAGTCGCCATGGATATGGCAGACCATTTCGAGGATGCGGCCTTCGCGGTTTAGCAGGCGGTAGCGCGAGGGGGAGGCGGCCAGGAAGGGGGCGGCGCGCAGTTCGCCTTCGACCTGGACGGCAACGCCCTGGTTGGGGGCGTCAATCAGATCGAGGTCTTCGACGAGCGCGGGATCCACGCTGACTTCAACATGGGGCGAGCGGTGGGCGCTGACGGTGTTTTGCGGGGTGGGCACGGCGGCGACCGGCTCGCGGGCCGGTTGGACGGGGCGGGTTTCGGTCGGCCGCGGGGCCGGCCGGCCGGCGGGCTGGGGCACGGCGGTGGCGGGACGCAAGGTGGGCGCGGCTCTGGGAACGGTTGCCGGGGCGGGAGAAGGCGCCGTGGTGCGCGCGGGAGTGATGGGCCGCACGGGCCGTGCTGCCGGAGCGGGTGCGGGAGAGGGAGCGGGAGCGGGGACGGGCTTGGGCTTGGGCGGGCTGGTGGCCGCGACTTGTGCCGGCTTGGGTTTCGGTTTGGCCGGGGGAGGAGGCTCGGGTGCAACGGTTGGCGCAGGTTCGGGTTCGGGCGGCGGAGGGGGAGCAACGGCTACAGGTTCGGGCACAGCGGCGACATCGCGGATGGCTGTTTCGGTGCGGGCTTTGACCGGGGCCAGGTCGGCGGTGCGAACCCAGAGGGTGACGGTTGAGGGCGGGGCGATGCGGGCCCAGTCGCCCTGTTCGCCGCGGGGCATGACGGGCGCGCCGCGCTGGAGCTGGCCGACCGTGTCATGTTGAATTCCGGGACCCGAAAGCACCTGGATGGAGCGGGCGATGACGCGGTTGTTTTCGATAAAATCCTTGTTGAGCCACAGATCAATGTGGTCGGGCGGCTGGATGGCGGTCCATTCGTTTTCGGTGCGGGTGACGAACAGGATTTCGCCGTGAGCGGCGCGTCCGAGCTGCTGGGCGGAGATCGAGGGTTGGCTATAAACGAGGGCCGAGGCCGCGGTGACCTGCATACGCGATTCGCCATGGGCCACGGCGAGAACGCTGCAGAATGCCAAACATGTCAGGGTAAGGGTCTTCCATTTCATGCGCGGGAGTTTAGCGGGCGCGGCCCGCTGTTTCAATCGGAAACGGCATCAGAAAAGGTATGGTGCCTAATACAGATGACGGAGGGCGGGCCAGTCGGGCCAGGGGGGGGCGGGGTTGGCGGTGCCCCAGAGCTGGGCGTAGAAATCGGGCCGGCTGCCGGGGAAGTTCCAGAGGGCGGGGCCGAGCAGATTTTCGAGGGCGCGCAGGAGGGCGATGGCGGTGGCTGCGGGGCGGTAGGCGGTGGGATCCGTGACTTCGATTTTCAGTCCGGACAGTTGCCGGCCTTGACGGTCGGGATAGTCGTCGGGTTCGATGCGAACGCCGGGCAGGTTCGGGAGGGTCAGGCGGGTGAGATCGGCGTGGGTGGAGCCGAGGCGTTGGAAGGCGAGGGGTGTGCCGCGCGCGTGATCGAGGGTAGGGAGGGCTTCGCAGAATACGGTGGCGGGGAAGCAGAGGGCGTTGTCGAGGAAGACAATGGCCGGCGAGGGGGCGCGCCAGACGGGGAAGACGTCGGCGAGGGCTTGTCCGCGGATCAGGTTTTGGCAGGGGGCGACGCGCAGGTCGAGGGTGTCGAGCGCGAGGGTTTCGCGGAGATGGAGCGCGAGTTCGCCAGCGGTCAGGCCATGGCAGAAGGGGGTGGGGACGAGGCCGACAAAGGAGGCGTGGGCGGGGTCGAGCATGGGGCCGTCGGGCGGGGTCATCATGAGGGGATCGGGGCGGTCGGCCACGATCAGGGTTTTGTCGTTGGCGGCGCAGGCTTCCATTATCAGGCGGAGGGTCGAGCCGTAGGTATAGGCGCGGCAGGCGATGGTTTGGAGGTCGAAGATGAGGGTGTCCACGTGTTCGAGCATGGCGGGGGTGGGGGCGCGGGTGGCGCCATAGAGGGAGAAGATGGGGAGGTTCCAGTCGGCGTGGGTGGTGTCGGTCAGGTTTTCGCCGGCGTCGCCGCGACCGAAGAAACCGTGCTCAGGACCGAAGAGCGCCACGAGGTTTACGCCGAGATCGCGCAGATGTTCCGCGGCATGGCGGCCGTCGGGGGTTTGACTGGCGGGATGGGCCACCAGACCGACGCGGCGGCCCTCGATCCATGCGGGGGGAATGGAGACGATGCCGGGCTGGACGGAGGCGGGGGCTGACATGTGGCGGATCGTAGCACGCCGCCGCTCTGCCGCCAATTGGATTGGACAAGACCGTCCAAACCGGGCAAGGTCAGACGGGCTCGCACCGTGTGGACGGTGGCGAGCGGCAGGGAAGAGGATTGGAGACGCATCAAGATGACAGCAACATTGGCAGAGAATCTGGCACGGGCCGCCGAGGCCATTGGCAACGCACGCTACGGGGTGGGTTTTACCGGGGCTGGCATCTCGGTGGAGAGCGGCATTCCGCCGTTCCGGGGCGAGGGCGGGGTGTGGAACCGCTATGATCCGTCTATTCTGGATTTGGACACATTTATGCGGTCGCCGGAGCGTTCCTGGCCGGCGATCAAGGAGATGTTTACCGCATTTTTGGGGACGGGCGACCGCACGCCGGTCGAGCCCAACGCGGCGCACCGGGTGCTGGCCAAGTGGGAGGCGGAGGGGCGGATCAAGACGGTGATTACCCAGAATATTGATGGGCTGCACGAGGCCGCGGGCAGCCGCAACTTGGTGGAGTTTCATGGGCAT
Organism: Lentisphaerota bacterium; assembly: GCA_012511885.1. Lineage (GTDB taxonomy): Bacteria > Verrucomicrobiota > Kiritimatiellia > CAIQIC01 > Lenti-01 > JAAZFE01. The sequence goes on from JAAZFE010000119.1 coordinate 24,861, forward strand.
TGTCGCAGCTTGGTATGTTTGTCGTGCGGTCGGCGCCTGCCGCTGAATGCCGAAACGACAGCGGCCGATGTGCCGAAGTGCCCCTGCGGGGGGCTGCTCAAGCCGGACTTTGTGTTTTTTGGCGAGGGGATTCCACCGGAGGCGTTGGCGGACTCGGATGAGGCGGCGCGGCGGACGGATTGCATGGTGCTGGTTGGCACGTCGGGGGTGGTTTATCCGGCGGCGTCGCTGCCGTTTCTGGCGAAGCGGAATGGGGCGTTTGTGGTGGAGATTAATCCGGAGCCGACCAGCTACACGGATGCGGTGGTGGATGTGTTTTTGCCGCTGAAAGCCGGCGAGGCCATGGAGCGGTTGGATGAGCTGGTTTCTGCATGAGCCAGCCGGCGGGCGCGTGGTTTTCCACGCCATGGAAACTTATTTTCGAAATTTTCCACGCCATGGAAAATAGTTTTCCATAGCGTGGAAAACGGAGCGCTTTTTGGGGCTTGAAAATCAGGTCGCCGAAGCCTGAGCGGGGGGGGATGCTATTTGGGCAAGTTTTGAGAAAAACAGCCGAAAAATGGGCTGAAAATGAGCAAAAACAGGCGAAAATCGGTGTTTTCCGCGATTTTTGAGGCTTGTTTTGAGGGTTGGCGACGTGTGGATTTTCCACGCCATGGAAACTTTTTTGGGGATTTTTCCACGCTATGGAAAATAGTTTTCCATAGCGTGGAAAACGGCGCCGTCGGGTGACGGCGCCGGGGGGGGGGGAGGCTTCTCTAGGCCTTGACGCTGCGGATGGCGTTGAGGACGCGCTCGGGGGTGAAGGGGAACTCGTAGAGGCGGGCGCCGGTGGCATTGTAGATGGCGTTGGCGATGGCCGGCGCGGGGCCGTTGATGCAGATCTCCGAGACGGACTTGGCGCCGAAGGGGCCGGTGTCCTCGTAGGAGGGCACGAGGATGGTCTTGAGGGGCGGTTTGTCGCGCATCGAGAAGATGTGGTAGTCGGCGAAGGAGGCGTTGAGCATTTTGCCGTTTTGGTTGAAGAGGTATTCCTCGGTGAGGGCATAGGAGATGCCGTTGAGGGTGCCGCCTTCGGTCTGGCCTTCGCAGAGGGCCGGATTGATCGGGGTGCCGCAATCAATGGTGGAGACATAGTTGAGCACTTTGACGAGGCCGGTCCAGGTGTCGACTTCCACTTCGGTGAAGTGGGCGGCGAAGGGCGGGGGCGATTTGACGGTGAAGTGCGAGCCGGTGCCGATGATCTGGTATTGATTTTTGAGATACAGGGCATAGCAGGCGACATCGCCGTAGGACACCTTTTTGGAGCCGTCGGCATTGAGGATGTGGCCGTCGGCGCAGTGCAGGTCTTCGATGGCCAGGTCGAGCATTTCGGCGGCTGTTTTGAGGATCTGGCTCTTGGCGTCAGCGGCGGCTTTGCGGGCGGCCTCGCCGGAGAGATAGGTGGTGGAGGAGGCGTAGGCGCCGACGTCGTAGGGCGTCATGTCCGTGTCGGAGGAATAGACGATCATCTTGTCGGTGGCGGTGCAGAGTTCTTCGGCGGCGATCTGGGCGAGGATGGTGTCGGACCCGGTGCCGAGGTCGGTCGCGCCGACGAGGAGGTTGAAGGAGCCGTCCTCGTTGATCTTGATGGTGGCGCCGCCCATGTCTATGTGCGGGATGGAGGAGCCTTGCATGAGGCAGGCCACGCCGATGCCGCGGCGGTAGCGCCCGGTCTTTTCGCGCCAGTCGGTGCGCTGTGCCCAGCCGATGGCCTCGGCGCCCTGGTCGATGCACTCGGTGAGGGCGCAGGAGCCGATGGTCATGGGCACGCCCTCTTTGCCTTCGCCGAGGGCGGCAAAGATGGGGGAGCCCTCGCCGACACGGATATGGTTCATGCGGCGGAATTCGCAGGGGTCCATGCCGATGGCCTCGGCCATCTTGTCGATGGTGGATTCGAAGGCGAAGAAGGCCTGGGTGGCGCCGAAACCGCGGTAGGCGCCGCCGCAGGGCAGGTTGGTGTAGAGGACCTTGGCGTCGAAGTGGATGTTTTCGCAGCGGTAGAGGGGGAGCACCTTGGAACCGCAACAGGAGACCACGGTGAGGCCGTGGCCGCCGTAGGCGCCGGTGTTGTTCCAGCAGTCCATGCCGATGGCCGTGATGGTGCCGTCCTTTTTGACGCCCATGCGCAGGCGGAAGCGGATGGGGTGGCGGGTGCGGCCGTAGCGGAAGTTTTCTTCGCGGGTGAGTTGCCAGAAGGCGGGGCGGCCAGTGCGCAGGGCGACCAGCGCCACGATGTCCTCGAGGAGCACTTCCTGCTTCGAGCCGAAGCCGCCGCCGATGCGCGGCTTGATCACGCGGATTTTCTGGACGGGGATGCCCAACGCCTGAGCCACGATGCGCCGGCAGTGGAAGGGCACCTGGGTCGAGGTGGTGATGACGAGGCGTCCGGCGGAGTCCACTTCGGCCAGCGAGGTATAGGGCTCGATGGGGCAATGCTGGGCGTAGGGGGTCTCATAGATGTCGTCGAAGGTGAAGTCGGCTTCCTTCATGCCCTTTTCGAAGTCGCCGGTCTGGCAGCCGACCTTGGCCACGAGGTTGTTCTCGGGCTCGTAGGGGATCGGGATGGGCACGTAAGCGTCGGGTTCGTCGTGGATGACGGGCGCGCCTTCGGCCATGGCTTCATCAATGGTGAAGACCGGGCGGAGGATTTCATATTTCACCCGGATTTTGGCGAGGGCGGCCATGGCCTGCTCCTCGGTTTCGGCGGCGACGGCCGCCACGCGGTCGCCGACATGGCGGACCTTGGTGTCGAAGATGAAGGTGTCGTAGGGGGAGGGTTCGGGATAGCCCTGGCCGGCGCTGGTGTGGGGGATGCGCGGGACGTTGCCGTGCCAGAGGACCAGCTTGACGCCGGGCATCTTTTCGGCGCGGGAGACATCCATGGAGATGATGCGCGCGTGGGGGTGGGGGCTGCCGAGCATCTTGACGATCAGCGCGTTGGGCGGCGCGAAGTCGCCGACATATGAATCTTTGCCGAGGGCGAGCTGTTTGGCATCCACTTTGGTGACGGAGTGGCTAACCTGCTTGAAGTTGGCGGTTCTGGCGGGGGACATGGCGGACTCCTTGTTCGATCGGGGCGTAATGGCTTATTTGGTTGATTTGGCTTCCTGGCGGTCCAGGACGCGTCGCAGGGCGGCCCAGATTTTCTCATAGCCGGTGCAGCGGCAGAGGTTGCCGTCCATGTATTCGCGGACGGTTTCGTCGTCGAATTCCGTTTCGTTTTCCATCAGGGCGGTGGCGGACATGATCATGCCGGGGATGCAATAGCCGCATTGGACGGCGCCGCCGTCAATGAGCTCCTGCTGGAACTCCGAGGGCTTGTCGTGGGTGCCCACGCTTTCGATGGTGCGGATTTCGCGGCCTTCGGCCTGCATGGCATAGAGCAGGCATGAATAGATGGCGTGGCCATCCATCAGCACCGTGCAGGAGCCGCAGTTGCCCTGGCCGCAACCGAACTTGGCGCCCTTGTAGCCCTCCCGGCGCAGCAGCGTCAGGAGCTTTTCGTCGGGTTCGGTGATGAACGTTTTGTTTTCGCCGTTGATGGTGAACGTGACGGTTTTGGGATTGATTTTCATTATTCGGTCCTCTCCTGGGCAAAACTGGTGGCGCGCTCGAGGGCATCCTGAATGGAAACCTCGGCGAGATGACGGGAATATTCGGTGCTCATGCCTTCGCGTCCGCGCCAGGGGAGGGCCTTGCCGGCGTTCCTGGCGGCCTCCTCGAAGACGGCGGTGACGGCCTCCTTGCCGATCAGCGCTTCCTCGACGCTCGGCAGTCGCCGGGGGAAGGGGATGGCGCTGCCGGCGGCCACGCGGGCGGCCTTGATGTTGCTGCCTTCGAGCTCGAGCACGCAGGCGATGGTGACCATGCTGAAAGCGGCGGTGGTGCGGACCACCTTGACCGACCCAAAGCCGTGGTGCGCCTTGAGGGCGGGCACCTTGACGGCGGTCAGAATGTTGCCGTCCAGAAAGCGCTTGGCCGGCTGGCTGGCAAAATACTCGTCGGCATCATACTCGGTTTCTTGGCCGGAATAGACCACCATGCGACCGTTCATGGCCAGCAGCACCACGGGCAGATCGGCCCAGGGGAACACCCGGCAGATGTTGCCGCCGATGGTCGAGATGTTGCGGATTTGGTGAGTTGAAATCCGCCGGCAAATTTCGTGCATGGCCCAGCGCGGCGCGCGGTAGCGCTGGATGACCGCCAGGGGCGTGGTGGCGCCGATGCGGTAGAAGTCGCCCTCGGGCCGGATGTAGGACAGCCCCAGGCGGGTGATGTCCACCGCCGTCACCGGGGTATGGTCCTGCATGAAGTGGAGGGCGGTGCCGCCGGCAAGGATCATGCCCTTGCGGCCAAGTTCACGGAGGTTGTCGCGGGCGGCCGGCAGGCTGGCCGGGCGCAGGAATTCACGCAGTTTCATAGAAGGCTCCTTGCATGGGGCTAAACATGAAGGCGCAGTATAGGCGAGCCGCCCGCCGCGCGAAAGCAAAAAAACAAGCGACCGCGCCCTTGGGGTGTAGGACAGATTTTTGCGCGAAACGCAAAATAGGCTTGCAGTCCGCGCAACTATAGCCTAGATTACTAGGCCATGAAGACACGATCCCATCCAAACCGTCGAGGCCAGGAGATTCTGGCGCAA
>JAAZFE010000120.1 GCA_012511885.1 Lentisphaerota bacterium
GGTGTTGCTCCTTTGTTTTTGTAGATGATTCCGATGGTATCGGAAAAGGAAGCCAACACCCACTCTGTCTCCCCTTTTCAGGGGTACCGGACACCTGCCCTAATAGTAATATGTGAGAATGGGCAACTAACTGCACCCCAATTGGTTATGTTAATTATTTAGGAAGAATTTATTAGAATTTGGCTTAAAGACCCCCCAAAGCAAGGCGTTTTTCGCCAAATCTCCGCAACCTGCTTACCCAAGCCCGATTTTTTTCAATTTTCACCTCAAAACAACCGTTTTTTATGGAGTTTTCGCAAAAATCCCGGCTAATTTTTCCATTTTCGCTCGGTCGCCCATTTCCCGCAGATTTACACCAACAAACCACTCTCAACCGCCTCAAATCCATTCTCACATATTATAATAAGTGAGAATGGGCAACCAGCTGAGCCCCAGTTGGTTATGATTATTTTTAGGAAGAGTATTTTAGAATTTGGTTCAAAAACCCCTAAAAACAAGGCGTTTTTCGCCAAATCTCCGCAACCTGCTTAACCTGGATTATTCATCAACATGGATGAAAGTATTGTGATTTGCTGCAGGGCAGCATGATGCGGAAATAATCATGAACAATTCAGTTTTCATCCATGTTGACCCAAGGCGCGACGATTCCAACCCGTCTGCTTTGTTCTGCGGGGTTCGCAGTATGTTCATACAGCTTCACCCCGCACGCCTCGCATCCGGGCCGGACTTGTCGCGTGCATAATCCAGGTTAAAAACCGAAAAATATGCTGAAATCGCATCAATTTGAAATTTTGCGGTCAATTTTGGCGTTTTTATGTCATTTTGAGCCGTATTTCTCAATTATACCCCTCGATCCGCCCGAAGCGGGTTGAAATTCTCGGGTGTCCCATTGCGGAACTCAGAAAACAGGACGATTTTTACAAAAAATGAGGTGTTTTTGGGCGATTTTGGCGGATTTTGGGGATGATGGGCGCGGGGAGCGGGTCAGGGGGTTTTTTTGAGGGCTTTGGCGAGGAGGGCGAGGAGGATCAGGGCGGCGATGGCGAGGAGGGCGCCGAAGACGGCGGGGCGGGCCAGGAGGGCGCCAAGGTCGAAGTGGCGGCGGGAAGTGTCGGTGGTGACGGATTCGCCGAGGGTCCAGAGCTCGGGTTCGTGGCCCTGTTCGAGGGCGGCGCGGATGGCGAACAGGTCGTAGTCGGGCGGGGCGAGTTTTTCGTTGCCGATGGCGAGGTGGTAGGCGGCGGCGGGTTCGGCGGTCCAGATGAGGCGGTAGATGGGGCCCCAGGGGCGGACATCGGTGATGGGGATGGGGGGATTGTCGGCGTTCTGGATGACAAGGCGGAGCTGGGGAGCGCGCTGTTCCGGGAAGGAGACGGAGAGGGCGTTGGTGGCGAGGCCGGGGAGATCGATGTTCTGGAGGCGGCCGTTGGCAACGGTGCGCCAGGTTTTACGGCCGTTGACGAGGGCGGGGGCCTGGACGGCGGCGTGGCGCTGGAAGTTGCGGGCGGGGGTATCGAGGTCGAGGCGGGTGACGGGGGCGTTATGGGTGTCGAGGGTGATTTCGGTGGTTTTGGAGGCGCGGTCGGTGACGGTTTTCAGTCCGGCGTGGGGCCATTCGCGGAGGACGGGCTTGTCTTTGCCGGTGACGGTTTCGTTGTGCCAGAAGGTGATTTTATCGATGCGGAAGGGGGTTTGGAGGAGATCGAGGGCGCGGGATGTTTCCTGGCCTTTCGACTCGACGAGACGGACGAGGGGCTGGGCGCGCTCTTCGGAGGCGTCGGAGATGTTGATGGCGAAGTGGCGACAGGTGTTGGGGGGGAGGGGGATTTCCGTGCGGCGGATGTCCATGTAGCGGGTGTAGTCGTAGATTTCGGCCTCGGCGAGGAGGTGCCAGGATTGGCCGTCGTCGCTGCCGGAGACGCGGACGGTGCGGATGAAGTCGGCGAGGGGGGTGAGGATTTCGAGGCCGTCGGGGGAGGGGGCGTTTTGGGCGATGTCGAGGCGGGTTTCGATGCGGTTGCCGGGGATTTCCTGAAGGCTGAGCAGTTTGGCGGAGACGGGCCGGCGGAGGAGGCGGGTCTGGGTGGTGTAGAGGGGTTCGATGGAGCGAGGGATTTCCCGGAGGTCGGCGTCGAAGAGGCGCAGGTCGCTGAAGTCGGGTTGGGTGGCGGCGACGAGGGGGGCGTCGAGCTGGACGGCGACGAGGCGGGGGGAGGAGATGGCGTGGCCGATGATGTCGCGGGTGGCGGCGAAGTCGGCGGGAACGGCGGCGGAAAGAGGGCGCGGGAGGAGTGCAACCGCGCCAAGCGCGAGAGCGGCGAATGCGGCGCGGTGAAGGGGGGTGTGGCGGGGAGTTTTCATGGGGCTACTCCTTGTCGGGGATGTGCTGGAAGCGGGCGCGATGGCGGAGGTAGAGGAAGGCGGCGAGGAAGAGGAGGATGCCGAGGACGATGAAGGCGGTGATGCGGTAGATGGATTCGAGGCCTTCGAGGTCGGAGAGGAAGACTTTGGCGACGACGACGAGGAAGAGGGCGAGGCTGGCGTAGCGGAGGCCGCGGACGCCGCGGCGCAGGCCGCCGAGGAGGAGGGCGAGGGCGTAGAGGGCCCAGAGGAGGGTGAGGCCGCCGGCGCGCATGCCGGGCAGGAAGTGGTCCAGGGCGGTGTTGAGCTCGAAGGTCAGGAAGAGAAAGAGGAGAACAAGCGCGGTAATGCCGGCGGGGATGGCGACCCTGCGCGTATTCTTTTCGCCGCGGAGTCGGGTGAAAAACAGGGCGAGCAGGCCGATGCACAGGGCGAAGTCGAGGGCGCGCAGGCCGGCGAGGGCGGGGGTCCAGACGGGGGTGTAGAGGAGATGTTCGAGATCGGGGGTCCAGACGGGGGCGTCGAAGAGAAGGAGTTTGGCGACAAAGAGGCCGCCGAAGACGGCCAGGAGGGTGATTAGAATCTCGGAGCCTTTGCGCCGGAAGACGGTGAGCAGGAAGACGCCGAGGGCGAGCCAGAGGATGGACATGGCGGGATAGGTGAGGGGCGCGTAGAAGTGCGAGCAGGCGCGGTGGATTTCGAGGTGGAGGCTGCCGAAGAGGAGGAGGATGGCAACGACGGCGGTGGTGACGGTGGCCACGGGGCCGAGACCGGGGAGTTCGCCGATGTCGTTGTCGTTGGTGACCTGCAAGCCGGGGGTGGCGGCGGGGGGGCGGCGGAGCAGGAGCCAAGCGCCGCCGAGGGCGGCGATGGGGCCGCCAATGGCGAGGAGGTGGTTGCCGAGGATGAGGAGGTAGGCGGTCCAGGCGAGATCGGCGGGGAGGGCGTGGGCGTATTGGCGGGCCAGGTCGTTGAAGACCAGGCGGAGGAGCGCGAGGGCATAGGCGCCGAGAGCAAGACCGCGCAGGAAGCGGCTGTCGAGTTTGCCGGCCAGCCAGAGCATCACGAGGCCCTGGAGAGACCAGGAGAGCGTGATCCATTCTCTGGTGATGGCCAGGGGCGGAACCATGACGAGGTAGAAGGCGGCGAGAGCAATGAAGGCCAGGAGCAGACCGCGGTCCTGGCGGCGGGCGGCGAGGAAGCGGTAAACGAGCACGACGTAGAAGGCGCCGAGGGCCAGGGCGAGCACGGCGACGGCGCGGGAGGAGAAGGCGGTGGCGATGACGCCGCGTCCGAGGATGAAGAAGGCGGCGGAGTTGACCAGGGTGCCAAGAACCTCGAGGAGGGTGGCTTTGACGCCGCGGACGATGTTGTAGAGGAAGAGGGCGACGGTGAAGAGCAGGAAGAAGGCGGCGAGGAACGGCATGACGACGGCGAAGTCGGCGGCGGCGTAGAACTCGTCGATGGCAAGATAGGCGAGGCCGTAGGTGAGGAGCATCGCGAGGTGGTTGAGCAGAGGCCACTGGCGGCGGCGGGAGATGCCGAGGACGCCGAGGCCGAGCAGGAGCAGGTAGCCGAAGAGGCCGGGGAAGTTCTTCGCGCCGGTGGAAAGCAGGATGGGCGTGCCGTAGCCGCCAAGAATGCCCAGAACGGCGACAAGCAGCGAGTTGAAGCGCGTGGCGAAGATCCCGGCGCAGAGGGTGATGAGGGCCATGAAGCCGAAGGCGGGGAGAGCGCCGACCAGTTGATAGAAGGAATGGGCGGCGAAGGCGCTGAAGTAGAGGACCGCGAAGCCGCCGCCAAGCAGGCCCTGGCCGAGCAGGTGGTAGGCTTTGCCGAGCAGGCGCGTGCCGACGCCGAGCATGATCAGTCCGGTGAAGGTGGCGAGCAGGACACGGGCGTGCGGGCCGATCAGCCCCTTGTCCATGGCGTCCTTGAGGAAGAAGGCGATGCCGAAGACGATGATGATGATGCCAAGGCGCAGGAGCCAGGTGGTGGCGACGGCGAATTCCCACGAGACGCCCTCGGGCTGGAATTCCTCGTTGATGATGATCCAGTTCCAGATGCGGCGGAGAGCGTGGGCGGTTTTCTGGCGCAGGGGTGAAGGCGCGCGCGCCGGCGCGGCGGCGGTCTTTTGCGTGCGAGCGAGCGCGGGCGGGGGAGCCGGGGTGGGGCGCGGTGGCGGTGGGGGCGGCGAAGCCGCGAGCGCCGGCGTTGGGGCGGGGGCCGGAGGCCGGCTGACCGGGGGTGGCGGCACGGGGGCTGGCGCAGGCGCGGGTTTCGGCTCAACAGGGGGCGGGGCTTTTGGGCCGGTGTCCGCAAGGCGGTCCAAGCGGGATTCGAGGCGGTTGAAGAGGGAACCCAGGCGGTCCTGGCGATTTTTGATCACATGCAGCAGGATCAGAACCCAGATCGGAAAGGCGAGAAGGATAAAAATCGACAAAACAACCAGAAGGGCTTCCATGGGTCTCTCCTTAAGATGGGCCGCCGGAAGGCGCGGTCATCGTCACGAAGCATACGGCAGGCGAACGGCGGGGAACAAGGGCAAAGGCGCAGATGGACAAAAAAGGGGGCGGGGGGGAGTCAGGTCAGCGGTTGAATTGGTGGAAGGCCTTTTCGGCGGCGTTGATGTCTTCCCACTCGTAGGTTTCGAGGAGGGCGGCGAGGGGGGGATCGCCGGCGAGGATGCGGTTGAAGTAGATGTTCCACTTGTCGCGGGGCAGTTTCCAGACGAGGAAGCCGACCATCTGTTTGGCGGTGGCATAGAAGAGGTCCACGGCGGCCGGCTCGACGGGATAGGCGGTGGCGGTGAGGAGGACTTCGAGGGGCATCCGCTGGCGCAGGGGGGTGAACACTTTGCGCTCGCGGTGGGTAAGGCCCTTGGAGCGGCGATAGGCGAATTCGCCGTAATATTCGGCCAGGCCCTCGTTGAGCCAGAGGGGGAGGCGCACGGTCAGAAAACGGTTGAAGACCAGATGGGTCATTTCGTGGGCCAGCAGCCCCATTTTGTCGGCCTGTCCGGCGCCGCTTTCCTGGAGGTACATGGTTTGGCCGCGCACGAACGAGACGGCCCAGGGACCGGCGCCGGGATTGTTGGCGAGGACGGTCTGCCAGTCGCGGGGGGTGCGGAAGATGAAGATGTGGGAGCGTTGGGCGCCGAGCCGGTCCTGCATGTCGGGGAGGTCTTCGGAAATGGCCTTGTAGAAGTCCTCGCCCATGCGCGCGACCCGCGTGGCGAAGGTCTTGCGCTCGTAGTGGACAATGAAGTGCTCGGTTTGGAGGTGCTGCCAACGGAAGCCGGGGTTGGTCAGCATGGCCACATCCACGGGGAGGAGACCGGCGCGGTCAACGGCCTCAGCGGGGATGTCGCGCATGTCCGCGGCACTGGCGGCGCCGGGGGGGGCGGCGTCCGCGGCGGTCCCGGCAAGAATCAGGGCCGGGAGGAGGGCCATCAGGATGGAGCGGGGCACCTGCATGGCACTGAGCCTACCACTCGAAGGAGGGCGGCTCAACCTGGAATTGCTCTTCTTCGAAGGCGCGGATCATGGCTTCTTCCGTGTCGCTGGTTTCGGCGGGGGCGGCCGCGGGGGCGGGCGAGGCCTGACGGGTGTCCGTCGGCTCGGGCGCCGGGGCGGGCGGAGTGGGGCCGCAACCCAGCAGGAAGATGACGGGGAGAAGGACGCACAATAGGAATTGAGTGGCTTTCATGCCGCACATCCTATAGAAAGGAGGTTGGCCGTGCAAGCCCGACTTGAGGCCCCGCGCGCGACGCGCGGAGCCGAGTCAGCGGGAACTTTTCCGGCCGGGAGTGGAGACGAACATGTCGAGAGAGACTGTGAAGGAAAATTTGGCTCTGCCGGATTGGTCGGCGGATGGCGAGCTGGTGGCGTTTGCGGCGGGCGGGGAACCGGAACCGCGCCGCCTCGACGGGTTTTATCGTCGTGGGCCGCGGCCCAACGCGCCGTTGCTGGTGTTTGTGCACGGGATGGGCAGCAATTTTTACCGCTCGGCGCTCAAGAAGGCTTTTTTGTCGGCAGCGCCCCAGTTGGGGATGGCGGTATTGTCGTTCAACAACCGGGGGGCCGAGAGTGGCACCGAGGATGAAATATTCGGCACGAGCTTGTTTGATCTGGACGCGCTTGCGACTTACGCCCGACGGCGCGGGCACCGCAAGCTGGTGCTGGTGGGGCATAGCACGGGCTGCCAGAAGATTGTCTATTGGCAGTCGAAGCGGGCGCATCCGGCGGTTTATGGGCTGGTGCTGCTGGCGCCGGGGGACGACTACGCCATTGTGCGCCGGGATTTGGGCCGGCGCTTTGATCAGAAGGTGGCGTGGGCGCAGCGCCAAGTGGCGGCCGGCCGTCCGGAAGCGCAAGTGACCGGGTTGTACGGGCGTTTTCAGGCGGAGAGATTTCTGAGCCTGGCCAATCCGCGCGCCACCGAGGCCAACCTGTTCCGCTATGACGGTGCGCTGACGCATTATCGGCGGGTGCGGTGTCCGGTGCTGGCGGTGTTTGGCGATCAGGAGGAGTTCGCGGTGATTCCCCCGGAGAGGATGCTGGCGATTTTGCGCAAGAAATCGCGGGCGGCTGAGTTTACGGATTTGCTAATTCCCGGAGCGGACCACGGGTTTCATGGCCAGGAGGAGGAACTGGCGGCCTTCACCTGCCGCTGGGCGCGGAGACAGACGGGATGAGACTGACGGGCGGCACTCATCGCGGTCGCCGATTGCAAACTTCGGATGGCGCGGGCATGCGCCCCACCCAGGATCAGGTGCGCGCGGCGCTGTGCTCGGCACTGGCCGGGCATTTCCCCGGCGCGCGGGTGCTGGATTTGTTTGCCGGTTCGGGGGCGTTGGGGCTCGAGGCCTGGAGCCGGGGGGCGGCGCGGGTGGTGTGGGTGGAGAAGGATCGGGCGGCCCTGCAGATGTTGAAGGCGAACGTGGCGGCGCTGGGCGTGCCGGGGGATGCCGGGCAGGTGGTGGGGGCGGATGTGTTCCGCTGGCTGGCGCGGGGGGCGGGGGGGGAGGCGATGGACCTGGTGCTGGCGGATCCGCCCTATGCCGAGGCAACGGCGGGGGGCTGGATGCCGAAACTGGCGAAGCTGCTGGCGGCGGGGGGGTGGGTCAAGCCGGGGGGGGTATGGGTGTATGAGATGGAGGAACGCGGGGCGGTGGAGGCGTTGCCGGGATGGCGCCTGGCCAGAGACAAGCGCTACGGGGGGACGCGGCTGCTGTTCTGGGTGTTTGAGCCGCAGCCTGAATGATTCAGACTAGTTGAGGGCTTCGGCCACGAGTTGGCCGGCGGTAGGGATGTCGCCGTGGCCCTCGAGGATGCGGGCGATTTCCTCGAGTCCTTCGAGCTGGGCCTGCCGTTCCGGGGTGTCGGCGAGCAGGCGCTCGATGGCGCCGGCCATGGCGGCGGGGCGGGCATCGTACTGAATGAATTCCGGGCAGAGCTCGCGGTTGGCGATCAGGTTGACCATGCCGAGCCAGGGCACGCGGATGAGGAGGCGGCCAATCCAATAGGACAGGGTTGTGGCGCGATAAACAACAATCATGGGGCACTTGATGAGCGCGGTTTCGAGCGTGGCCGTGCCGGAGCACACCATGGCGGCGCGGGATTGGCGCAGAACTTCGCGCATGTTGCCGTCGAGCACGGCGATGCTGGCGCGGTCGCCGGGCGGCAGGCCGGCCAGCTGGCGTTCGATCTGGGCGCGGGTGGTCTGACTGGCCGAGGGGATCAGGAAGGAGGCGGCCGGATGATGTTCGCGCAGGATGCGGGCGGCTTCGAGCATGGAGGGCAGGATGTGCTTGATTTCCTGGGAGCGGCTGCCGGGAAGGAGTGCGATGCGGTGATCGCCCGTCGGCCAGGGCAGGGGCTGCCGCGGTTGCGCGAGAAAGCGGCGGACGGATTCCACCAGGGGATGGCCCACAAATACCGTGCGCAGGCCGGTGTGGCGGAAGACGTCCACTTCGAAAGGGAAGATGACCATGAGCAGGTCGAGGATTCTGGCCATTTTGGGGATGCGGCCCCGGTTCCAGGCCCAGACCTGGGGGCTGATGTAGTAATAGACCGGGATGCCCAGGGCGTGGGCGCGACGGGCGAGGCGCAGATTGAAACCGGGATAGTCCACCAGCAGGAGGGCGTCGGGGCGGTCGCTGCGCATGAGCCCGGTGAGATGGCGGTACACCCGGCGCAGGAAGGGCAGGTGTCGGACCACTTCGGTGAAGCCCACGAGGGTCATCTGGGCGACATCGTAGAGAGTGCGCGCGCCCTCGGCGCGGAGGGCGTCGCCGCCGATGCCGGTGATTTCAATATCCGGGCGGATGGCGCGCAGATCGCGCACCAGGCGCGCGGCGTGTTGATCGCCGGAGACTTCGCCAGCTATGACCATCAACTTTTTCATGGCGAACGGGGGGTCAGGTCTGGCCTTTTTTGATGCTCTGGCAGATGGCGACGGCCAGCTTGAGGGCCTCGGCGCCGTGTTCGCCGCTGACGACCGGTTCGGAGCGGTTGCGGATGCAATCCACATAGGCGCGCAGCTCGAGCGCGAGAGGCTCGCCCTTGTGGATCGGGATTTCGGACTGTTCGATGCCCAGCAGTTTTTTGCGCAGGATTTTTCCGGTCTGCTCCTGGTAGTCGAGGGAGATGTAGGCGTCGGGGAGGAACATGCGGATTTTGCGCTGGCGCTCCATGCTGATGCGGCTGGCGGTGACGTTGGCAATGCAGCCGTTGTCGAAGCGCAGGCGCACGTTGGCGATGTCCTCGCTCTTGCTGAGCACGGGCACGCCGACCGCGCGGATGTCCACCACATGCGAGCGGACCAGGTGCAGGATGATCTCGAGGTCGTGGATCATGAGGTCGAGGATGACGCTGACCTCGGTGCCCCGGGGGAGCAGGCCGAAGCGCGCGGGGGGGTAGGGGGCGATGCGCAGGGCCTCGACATAGAGGGGCTGCTGCCGCTTGGGGTTGACGGCGGTCAGCACGGGATTGAAGCGTTCGACGTGACCCACCTGCAGGATGACATTGTGCTCCTGGGCGAGGGCCACAAGCTCCTCGGCCTCCTGAGTGGTGGCGGCGATGGGTTTTTCGATGAGGACATGGCGGCCCAGCTTGATGATCTGGCCGGCCACGGCGCGGTGTTTGTCGGTGGGCACGACCACATTGAGGGCGTCGCAGGCGCGGGCCAGCTCGAGCATGTCGCGATAGGCGGTGGTCGAATAGCGTTCGGCGATTTCCCGCGCGCGCTTGGTGTCGGTGTCATAGACGCCGACCAGTTCGACGTCGTCCATTTCGGAGTAGATGCGCGCGTGCCACTGGCCGAGGCTGCCGACGCCGATGACGCCGACGCGGATTTTATGGGGTTGGTTCATGAGCAGACTCCTGGGGTTGGGCATCGGCGGCGGCCGCCTCCTTGGCGGCATCGAAGGCCACGAAGGCGATATTGTAGCGGTCGGCCAGGACGGGCAGTTCGTCGCGGGAGAGCAGAATGGTGCGCTTGGCCTCGACAGCCAGGCAGGAAATTTTGGCTTTGCGCAGGATTTTGAAGGTGCGCGTGCCGATGATGGGGATGTCGAAGCGCATGTCGTGGTTGCGCTTGGCCACCTTGACCACCACGGCGCCGGGGCCGCCGATTTTGGCGGCGCGCAGGATGGTGGGGTCGGTGCCTTCGAAGTCTTCGACCGCCAGAATGGTGCCTTCCTTGATGACCACGGTCTGGCCGATGTCGAGGTCGCTGATGGCCTTGGCGATTTTGGCGCCGAGGCGGATGTCGGCCAGTTCGCGGGCATTGGGGGGGCGGGAGGCAAGCAGGCCCACCTCGGGCATTTCGGTTTCCATGAAGCGGTAGGCGGGCATGAGATGGACGCCGATATCGCGCAGCTCTTTGGCGAAGGCGCCGAAAATGCTGTGAGCGTGGCGCGCGCGCAGGCTGCGCAGGATGGCCAGCGCCTTGGCATCCAGCCGCAGACTGAAGAGGCGCTTGGGGCGGATCTGGCCGGCCAGCACCATGTGCACGATGTCTTTGTCGCGGATGGCCTTGAGCAGGGCGGCCAGACTGCCCAGCGAGAGCCAGACGACTTCGTCGGCATATTGCTCGATGTCGCGTTGGGTTTCGTGACGGAAGGCGAAGGCGACGACGCGTTTGACGCCCTGGGCGTGAGCGGAGCGGGCCAGTTGCCAGGGATAGGTGCCGCGTCCGGCAATGATGCCGAGGGTCTCGGGCAGGATGTCGGGTCTGGGTGGGTTCATGCGGCGGATTCTAGCGCAGGATGGCGTCGCGCCCAACTGTTCTTTGCGATGATGCCGCCGAGCAGCAGCAGGCTGCCCGCGGCCAGCTCGATGCCCAGCGGGCGAAGATTAACCGGTCGGGCGAGGTCGGCCAGGCGGGTTTTCTCCCAAGCGGGCAGCAGGGTGAACGGGCTTTGCACGTGCGCCTCGGAAAACGAAGCCCACAGGGGGATGCCGTAGGGCGGCGAACGGTCGGCGGTGATCAGGTCAATGGCCAGGTGACTCCCGATCAGTAGCAGGATGAGCCAGAACGCGCGCGCGCCGAAAAGGCCTGGCCGCCAGGCCCGGCCCGCCAGCCAGATAGCGACGGAGGCCAGCACCACCCACAACAGCGAGTGGGTGACCTGCTGGTGGGCGATGTTAAGTTCGCCGCTCAGGAGGCCGGGCAGATAGTCAAGATCGGGCAGATTCGCCAGCGCCGAGCCGGCAAACATCAGGGGCGCCGCCCGCCGCAAAGCGCGTTGCCAGGGGGGGCGGGCGTCCGCCGCCAGAGCATAGGCTATTCCAGCGCCGGCCAGGCCGTGCAGAACGGGTGAGGCCATGCCGGGCGACCGCCGGACCTATTGTTCGAGGGCTTGGCGGACGGCAAAGGCCAGGTCCTGGCCGCTCAGGTTGCGGGCGATGACCCGCCCTTGGGCGTCCAGCAGGAAGGTGGTGCGGTCGCCAAACACACCCAGCTCGGCGGCCAGCGCCCGCGCGTTGGGCACGACAATGCCGGGCAGCCCGGCGCTCTCCAAACCGATCGGATTGCGCTCGAGGCAAATGTTGATGACCTGGAAGTTACCGGATTTGTAATGGTTGTTCCAGAGGTGGGCGATCAGCGAGCGGTCCGCTTCCCAGCGGTGCCAGCCGCGGGCGAAAAAGTCCACCAGCACCACGCTGCCCCGCAGGCTCGAAATGCTCACAGGGTTGCCATAGATGTCGGTGAGCGTCGCGTCGGGGAAGCCCACGCCCGGCGCGGCCGTGGCCCGGGCCAGGGCGCTTTCCATGATGGAGAGCGGGAGCGAGTCGTTGCCCGGGGCGCCGGGACGGGTCAGCACCAGGGGGTCGCCGGGGGCGGTGCCGCCGGACCAGGAATAGGGCTGGGGATTGTAATAGGGGCTGGCCTTGTAATCCTTGATCAGTTTCTGCACGGCCGGAGCATTGCCCGCCGCGGCCTGGACCTCGGCCTCTTTGACATAGAGGCGGGAGGCGTCCACGCCCGGCATGTTTTTGACCAGCTTGCGCGCCTGCTGCAACTCCTTGACGGCTTCATCATGGAAGTGGCGCATATCGCTCAAGACCATCGCCTTGATGATGGTGGCGGCGATGATGGCGTCGCCATCCTTGCGGTCGCGGGCGTTGGCCATCAGATCGTTCACGCTTTGTTCGACATCGGCCCATTCCTGCGCGGAATAGTAGCCGTGGCCCATCGTTTGCAGCCGGCTCAGCACCGCGCGCTGCTGGGCGTCAAAATCGCCGGAGACCTGGGCGGTCGCGCTCGAAACCGCCGCCAGCATCAGCATGACCAGAAACAACGAAATATTTTTCAACATGGCAGAATCCTCCACAGATATCTTCCGTATTGTGCCCGCTTCCCGCCAAAAAACAAATGAAAAAGTGGGGGCGGCGCGGCGGCGGGGTGTAGGACAGATTTTTGCGCGAAACGCAAAATAGGCTTGCAGTCTGCGCAACTATAGCCTATATTACTAGGCCATGAAGACACGATCCCATCCAAACCGTCGAGGCCAGGAGATTCTGGCGCAA
>JAAZFE010000121.1 GCA_012511885.1 Lentisphaerota bacterium
AACCGCCTGCATCCACGTCCTTCGGACGGAGGGCGGTGGGAGGTTCATGGTTTTGCGCGAGGTGATTGGTGGTGGCGGAGGCGGGGAGCCCCAGAACTATTTTTTCTATGTCCTGTCCCGTAAGCGGGACAGGCCACGGACAGCTCGGCGATGTTCCGCCAGAGGCGGACAGGCTCCTACCTTGGGCGCTGACGCACCAAGGGTGGGGGATGGATTGGGTGTTCTTGCCCATGACGGTGGAAGTGTAGCATAGTAGGGGTTGAGGGCAACGAGCAATGGAGCGCAAGATGACAGTGGCGGATGGTGGGGGCGGGTTTGATCCGGGGGGGGTGCGGCGCGATTTTTCTATTCTGGAGTCGGGGCTGGTTTGGCTGGATAATGCGGCGACGACGCAGCGCCCGGACGGGGTGCTGGCGGCGATGGAGAGGTTTTATCGGCGACAGAACGCGAATCCGCGGCGGAGTGTGCATCGGTTGGGCAATGAGGCGACGCAGGCGTTTGAGTCGGCGCGGGAGAGGGTGGCTCGTTTTATCGGGGGGGCGCCGGAGGAGGTGGTGTTTACGGCGGGGACGACGGCGGGGATTAATCTGGTGGTGGGGGGGCTGGCGGAGGAGGAGTTGGGGGAGGGCGACGAGGTCTGGGTGTCGGCGGCGGAGCATCATAGCAACTGGGTGCCCTGGCAGCAGGCGGTGTTGCGGACGGGGGCAACGCTGAAGGTGATTCCGTTGCGGGAGGATGGTCGGCTGGAGCTCGATGTGTTGCGCGCAGGGGTGCTGAGGGGGCGGACGAAGTGGGTGGCGGTGACGTGGGTGTCGAATGTGCTGGGGCTGGAGAATGATGTGGCCGCGGTGGCGCAGATTGCGCGGGATGTCGGGGCCAGGGTGCTGGTGGATGGCGCGCAGGGGGTGGCGCACTTGCCGGTGAATGTGGGGAGGATGGGCTGTGATTTTTTCGCGTTTTCGGGGCATAAGATGTATGGGCCGATGGGGATTGGGGCGTTGTGGGGCCGGGGGGAGCTATTGGCGGAGATGACGCCAACGGTGTTTGGCGGGGAGATGATTGCGCGGGTGGATGACGGGGAGTCGGTGTGGGCGGAGGCGCCCTGGCGTTTTGAGGGGGGTACGCCGCATGTGGCGGGCGCGGTGGGGCTGGGGGCCGCGGTGGATTGGCTGCAGGGCCTGCCGGAGGGCGCGCACGAGCATGAAGCGGTGCTGGCCCGGGTGGCGGCGGAGCGCTTGGCGGAACTGCCGGGGGTGAAGGTTTGGGGGGCGCAGGAGGGCCGGTTGTCGCTGGTTAGTTTTAGCGTGGAGGGGATTCATCCGCATGATGTGGCCCAGGTGCTGGATGATCGTGGTGTGGCGATTCGTGCCGGGCACTTGTGCGCTCAGCCGCTGTTGCGCCGCTTGGGCGTGGCGGCGGTGGCGCGGGCGAGCTTTTTCCCGGGGAATACGCTGGAGGAGGTGGAGCGGCTGGTGACCGGAGTGAAGGCGGCTCAGGAGCTGTTAGCCTGAATATTTCATCAACATGGATGAAGATATTGCAATTTATTACTGAGCAACACGATATGATATTTTATAATTGTTTAACAATTTCCATCCATGTTGCCCTGCGGCGCGACGATTCTACCCTGGATTATTCATCAACACGGATGAGAGTATTGTTATTTGCTGCAGGGCAGCATGATGAGGAAATAATCATGAAAAATCAGTTTTCATCCATGTTGACCCAAGGCGCGACGATTCCAATCCGTCTGCTTTGTTCTGCGGGGTTCGCAGTATATCCATACAGCTTCACCCCGCACGCCTCGCATCCGGGCCGGACTTGTCGCGTGCATAATCCAGGCTACCCCATCTGCTGCGTTGTTCGGGGCTCGCAGTATGCCAATACAGCTTTGCCCCGCACGCCTTGCAACTGGGGCAGACTTGTCGCGTGAATTATTCAGGTTGTGATGAGTGAGCTGTATCAAGCGACGTTGCTGGCGCATGCCAAGCAGCCGTATGGTGCGGGGTCGGTGCCGCGCGGCACGGAGGATGCCGAGGCGTTTCATGCGGGTTGCGGCGACGAGATCAGGGTGAAGCTGGAGTGGACGGCAGAGGGGCGGCTGGCCGGGCTGGTGCACGAGCTGCATGGTTGCGCGGTGAGTCTGGCGGTGGCGTCCATGGCGGCGCAGTGTCTCGAAGGGCTGAACCGGGCGGAGATTGGGCAAAGGACAGAGGATTTTATGTCGAGGCTGGGGCAGGCGGGCTTTGATGAGAGCTGGGGCGATTTTCAGGCATTGAACGGCTTGGAGCGGTATCCGGTGCGGCTGCATTGCGCGCGGCTGGTGTGGCGGGCGGTGAAGCTGGCGCTGGATGGGGGGGAGGGATCCAGATGAGCCTGAATAATTCACCAACATGAATGAAATATTGCAATTTATTGCTGAGCAAGATGATATGGTATTTTATAATTGTTTAACAGTTTTCATCCATGTTGTCCTTCGTTGCGACGATTCCGACCCGTCTGCCGCGTTATTCGGGGCTCGCAGTATGCCATACAGCTTCGCCCCGCCTGCCTTGCATCCGGGCCGGACTTGTCGCATGAATTATCCAGGTGAGAAGGAAGGGGTATCATGAAAATTGCACGGTATTGGAAGGCGGAGGAGAACAAGGTGGTTCGCTGCGAGCTGTGTCCGCATGGCTGCCGGATTGTGGAGGGCGGCATCGGGCGTTGTCATGTGCGCTGGAACCGTAAAGGGGTTTTGATTAGTACGGCGTGGGGTCAGCCGGTGGCCATGCAGGTGGATCCGATTGAGAAGAAACCGCTGAACCATTTTTTGCCGGGCACTGAGGTGTTGTCGCTCGGAACGCTCGGTTGCAATTTGTCGTGCCGCTTTTGCCAGAACTGGGAGTTGAGCCATCCGGATGGTCGTCGTGTCCCGAGCGGGGGGCTGATGAAGCCGGAAACGGTGGCGCAGATGGCGGCGGAGCGGAATCTGCCCTCGGTGGCGGCGACCTATAACGAGCCGGCCGTGTGGGCGGAATATGCGATGGATATTGCCGATGCCTGTCACGAGAGGGGGATTCGGATGGTGGCGGTGACGTCCGGCTATTTTGCGGAGGCGTCGCGGTTGGACTTTTTCCGCAAGATGGATGCGGTGAACGTGGATTTGAAGTCGTTTCGAGATGATTTTTATCGGCGGTTGTGCGGGGCGCGGCTGGCGCCAGTGCTGGAGACGCTGGAGGCGATTCGCAAGGAGACGGAATGCTGGCTGGAGGTGAGTACGTTGTTGATTCCGGGGGAGAATGATTCGGATGAGGAGGTGGATGAGTTGACGGCGTGGGTGGCGGAGCGGTTGGGGCCGGCGACGCCGCTGCATTTGAATGCGTTTCGGCCGGCGGGGGAGATGTTGGGGACGCCGGGGACGCCAGTGGGGGTGATTGAGCGGGCGCGGGAGAGGGCGCGGGCGAATGGGTTGTGGTTTGTGTATGCGGGGAATGTGGGGGGGGTGGAGGGGGGGACGGTGTGTCCGGGGTG
>JAAZFE010000122.1 GCA_012511885.1 Lentisphaerota bacterium
AATATAACCCTTTATTAATCATGGAGTTACAATACGTAATGACATAAGTAATGTCAAGCGAAAAAACAATGTATTTTCTTCTGCCGCAAAGAATTATATTGAAAAACAACTTTTGTCGGTGGCACCACGCCATGGAAAATAGTTTTCCACGCCGTGGAAAACTCAGTCTGTTGCCGGTGGTTCCGGGAAGATGCCATTCATGGCGTTGCGGACAATCTGTTTGGTGTCGGGGGGGAAATCCGACCGCAGTAGCCAGGTCAGGAAGTTGGGGTCTTCAATGATGGTCTCGCGCAGCGACTGCCCCTGAAACTTGCCGAAATTAAAGACCACTTCTCCGCGGCTCCACTTGAGCCGGCCCGTTTGGTCCACCCAGGTGGGGTCTCGCGGATCGCAATATTCGTGCAGTCCGTCCATGTCCTGCGGCAGCTCGGCATAGCGTTCAAACTGGCCGCCCAGCACCTGGATGGTGGCCAGCACGTCGCCCATGGCATCGTGCGAATCGGTGTGGTCCTGCCCGCAGTAGTAGCGCAGGGCGGCGGTCAGATCACGCGGCTCGTTGCGGAAGAAAATGCGTTGGGCATCCAGCACCCGGCGGCCTTCCATGCTGAATTCCCGGCCGGCCCGCGCGAATTCCTCGGTCAACATTTGGATGTCATAGCCCAACACATTGTAGCCGGCCAGGTCGGCGTCGGCGAAGTGGCGCTCGATCACCGAGGCCATCTCCTCGAAGGTCGGCGCGTCCTTGACATCTTCGTCGGTGATGCCGTGGAGTTCGGAGACCTCGGGCGGGATGGGGATGGTCGGGTTGATGAGATAGTGGATTTTTTCCGCGGTGCCCACCGGTTCGTAGCGCACCAGCGCCAGCGAGACGATCCGGTCCACGCGCTTGTTGAGGCCGGTTGCCTCCAGGTCAAAGACCACCAACGGACGCTCGAGGCGCAGGCGGGACGGCAGGGGGGGGAATTCAGGTTGGTTCATGCCCCGCACCATGCCCCATTCGCCGGGCGGGGAAAAGCAGAATCCAAGCCCTCCGGAAAAATCGTGCGCGGCCCTTCAGAAATAGCTTGCGGTGGCGGGCAATCCTCCACTATGGTCACCTGCGTACCTTCCGCATGTCCATCGGCTGCCGATTTGCGGGGGGCAGAGAGTTGGCAGCCATGGTTCCATGGAGTTGATGATACTGTGAAAATATATGTTGGGAACCTCTCGTTCCGAGCCAATGATGAAGATCTGCTGGCGGCGTTCGAGCCGTTCGGCGAAGTGGTGTCGGCGCGAGTGATCAAAGACAAGGAATCCGGCCGCTCACGCGGATTTGGATTCGTCGAAATGCCCAATGCCGACGAGGCGAATGCGGCCATCGATAAACTCAACAATACCGAGATTGTCGATCGTCCCGTTCGTGTGAATGAAGCGCAGGAACGCCCCCCGCGCTACTAAGACGGATACAACCGGGCCCCGGCGGGATTCCACCGGGGCCTTTTTCGTGCCCTCACGCCAACCGTCCAACCCCCGCCCCCCCCTTCACTACATATCGAGTTTTCCACATATAATTATATGTGAGACGAGTTGAGAAATTTTGGGTGGAAGGATTTGGCCGGATGTTGCCGGTTATATTGGAGCGGCGAAAGGCCGGGCAGAGGGCGGGGGGGGGGTTAAGGGGAGGGGGGCAGGTCGCCGCGTTCGGCCAGAAAGACGAGGAAGTCGCCGAGGGCCTGCACCAGTTCGTCGCGCACTTGCCGATAGACCTCGAGGGGCGCGCCGAGGGGATCCATGACGTTGTCGGGGGGGGCGGCGCCAAAACTTTTGACCAGGCGCACCTTGTCGGTGGCTTGGGGGAAACGAGCGTTGATTTCGTAGCTATGCCCCTCGGTCATGGTCAGGATGATGTCGGCGGCGGCCACGAGGGTGTCGTCCACGATGCGGCTGCGATGGTCGGCAAGGTCCACGCCGATCTCGCGCATGGCTTCGATGGCCTCGGGGGAGGCGGGTTGTCCGTTCCAGGCGGCCACGCCGGCCGAACTGACGGTCCAGCCTTTGCCGGCCAGTTTGTGGGCAAGCCAGGCTGAGGCCATCGGGCTGCGACAGGTATTGCCGGTGCAGACGACCAGCACCTGCTTTGAATGGTTGGTTGCGGCGGACATGGGTTGTGCTCTCGGGTCGGGGGGGGGCTAGTAGGCTTTGGCCATGAGGACGCGCTGAGGGCTGGGTTGGCCGGTGAGGATGCAGGCGCCGGGCCCACGGCCGGCCTCGGGGATTTGGTCGGCGAAGGGGATGCAGCGGATGCTGGTTTCGTAGCGCTTGGCCATG
Source organism: Lentisphaerota bacterium (assembly GCA_012511885.1). GTDB lineage: Bacteria > Verrucomicrobiota > Kiritimatiellia > CAIQIC01 > Lenti-01 > JAAZFE01. The sequence continues at coordinate 2,308 of JAAZFE010000122.1, forward strand.
GTGTCTTCGTCGGCGCCGGTGCCGGCCCAATGCACCCAGGCAAAGCCGCCGCCCTCGCGGAAGAAGGCTTCGTAGTCTTCGAGGGTGTCAATGATGCGTGTGCGCTGGTCGCGCCGGATTCGGGCGCGTTCGAGCAGCTCCTTTTGGAGGGTATCCATCAGGGCGGGCATCTGGGCGATGGCTTCAGCCCGGGGCAGGAACTGCTTTTTGCGGCGGCGCAATTCCGGTTCGGTTTCGCCGGGTTGCTCGATGACGAAACGACGGACCACGCAGAGCGATCCTTTTTCGAGGTCGCGCGGGCCGATTTCGATGCGGATGGGGACGCCCTTGCGCTCCCACTCGTAGTATTTGGCGCCGGGTTGAAGGCCTTCGCGGTCGTCCACTTTCACGGCCCAGCCCTGCTGGCGTAGTTCGGCGGCCACGGCTTGGGCTTCGGCGGTGGTGCGGGCCTGCTCGTCGGGGGTTTTGTAGATGGGCACAATGGCGATATGGATGGGGGCGAGTTTGGGGGGCAGGATCAGGCCGTTGTCGTCGGAGTGGGTCATGATGAGCGCGCCGACGAGGCGGGTGGAGACGCCCCAGCTGGTGGCATATACATATTCCAGTTGGCCATTTTGGTTGAGAAATTTGACGTCGGCGCTCTTGGCGAAGTTTTGTCCGAGATAATGGCTGGTGCCCATTTGCAGGGCTTTGCCGTCTTGCATCATGCCCTCGATGCTTTGGGTGTCGAGGGCGCCGGCGAAGCGCTCGCCCTCGGTTTTGTGACCGCGGATCACCGGAACGCCCATCACGTTTTCGGCGACGTCGGCATAGACTTCGAGCATGCGCGCGACTTCCTCGCGGGCCTCGGCTTCGGTGGCGTGGGCGGTATGGCCTTCCTGCCAGAGGAATTCGGCGGTGCGTAAAAAGAGGCGGGTGCGCATTTCCCAGCGGACCACATTGGCCCACTGGTTGATGAGCAGGGGCAGGTCGCGGTAGCTCTGGATCCAGTTGCGGTATTGCTCCCAGATGATGGTTTCGCTGGTGGGGCGCACCACCAGCGGCTCTTCGAGCTTGGACTCGGGGTCCACATCCACTTTGCCGTCCATGGACTTGAGCCGGTAATGGGTGACCACGGCGCATTCTTTGGCGAAGCCGGCGGCGTGTTCTTCCTCCTTGGCGAGCAGCGAGAGGGGAATGAACAGCGGGAAGTAGGCGTTGACGTGGCCGGTGGCCTTGAAGCGGTCATCGAGTTCGCGCTGGAGTTTTTCCCAGATGGCGTAGCCGTGCGGTTTGATGACCATGCAGCCGCGCACGGAGGAGTGGTCGGCCAGTTCGGCGCGCTTGACGATGTCGAGATACCACTGGCCGTAGTCCGTTGCGCGCGGGGTGATGCTTTCCGCCGCCGTCTGCGGCTTATTGTTCTGCTGTGATGCCATAACCAAATCCTTTCAACGCCAACGCCACAAGGGTTCGCAAGAGGCGTCCCTTTTTCAATGATATTCTGTCCTCATTGTGTCATTTACATTCTTAATTTTAACGCAAGCGACGCAAACGACGCAAAGGTTCGCAAACGTGTTTTTTACAGTTTGTTGACTATCCGGTGGATTCCGTCCTTCACTAGTTTTTCGCCAAAATTGATCACCATGCCAAGCTTTAGTCCCGTTACGCGCAGGTAGGTCAAGACCTGCGAATTGAAGATCGGATTGCATTCAGTCGTGGCTTTGCACTCCACCACCACTTTGCCTTCAACCAGCAAATCCAGCCGCAAGGGGACTCCAAGGTTATACCCTTTGTATTGAATGGGCACTTGAATCTGCCGCTCAACTTTCAGACCTTTCTGCGCCAACTCCCACGCCAAGGCCTCCTCATATACGCCTTCCAACAAGCCCGGCCCGCCCAATGCCCGGTGTACTTCAATGGCGCTCTCGTACACCACCCGGCTGACCTCATTCTCTGTCATCCTTCACCCAGTCCGGCGCTTGCGTCCTCTTGCGTCTCCTGCGTCGCTTGCGTTAAAAGGCTGTACAGCCCTCTCTCACATGTTCTTCGCGACGGCGTTGCCGAATGCGGAGCACTTGATTTCGGTGGCGCCTTCCATGAGGCGCGCGAAGTCGTAGGTGACTTGCTTTTGGGCGATGGTTTTTTCCATGCCAGCGATGATGAGGTCGGCGGCCTCGGTCCAGCCCATGTAGCGCAGCATCATTTCGCCGGAGAGGATGAGCGAGCCGGGGTTGACGCGGTCGAGGTTGGCATATTTGGGCGCGGTGCCGTGGGTGGCCTCGAAGACGGCGCAACCGGTGTCGTAGTTGATATTGGCACCGGGGGCGATGCCGATGCCGCCCACGCAGGCGGCCAGCGCGTCGGAGATGTAGTCGCCGTTGAGGTTCAGCGTGGCGATCACGTCATACTCGGCGGGGCGGGTGAGGAGTTGCTGCAAAAAGGCGTCGGCAATGACGTCCTTGATGAGGATGTCGCGTCCGGTTTCGGGGTGGCGGATCACGTGCCAGGGGCCGCCATCGAGCGGCTGCGCGCCAAACTCGTTGCGCGCGGTTTCGTAGCCCCAGTCGCGGAAGGCGCCTTCGGTAAACTTCATGATGTTGCCCTTGTGCACCAGAGTGACGCTCTGGCGCCCGTTGTCGAGGGCGTAGCGGATGGCGGCGCGCACCAGGCGTTGGGTGCCTTCGCGGCTGACCGGCTTGATGCCGATGCCCGAGCTTTGCGGGAAGCGGATTTTCCCGACGCCCATCTCGTCCTGCAGGAACGCGATCACCCGCTGCACCTCGGGGGTGTCGGCGGCCCACTCGATGCCGGCGTAGATGTCCTCGGAGTTCTCGCGGAAGATCACCATATTGGTTTTTTCGGGATGTTTTACGGGGCTGGGCACGCCCTCGAACCAGCGCACCGGGCGCAGGCAGACATAGAGGTCCAGCTCCTGGCGCAGCGCAACGTTTAGGCTGCGGATGCCGCCGCCGATGGGGGTGGTGAGGGGGCCCTTGATGGAGACGAGATAGTCGCGGCAGGCGTCGAGGGTTTCCGCGGGCAGCCAGGTGTCGGGACCATAGACCGCGTTGGCTTTTTCGCCGGCATAGATTTCCATCCAGGCGATGGCGCGCTGACCGCCATAGGCTTTTTCGACGGCCCGGTTCCAGACGACCATGGCCGCGCGGGTGATGTCGGGGCCGATGCCGTCGCCCTCGATGAAGGGGATGATGGGGCGATCGGGAACTGCCAGCCGTCCGTTGGCGTCCAAGGTAATTTTCTGTCCGTTGTCGGGAATCACTATTCCGCTATCGCTCATGGTTTCTCATCCTTTCAGTCGCTGATTTCCTGGCAGGGTTCCGCGTGGGCGGGTTTATGCCGTGGAAAACGAGGTTCGACTTTTCCATACCGGGGGATAAAGGTCAAACCAGCTCTGGCGCGGGGAGGGGGGGCGGAGAGGGGGGCGGGGGGGTGTTCGGGGCTGGTGCCGCGGGCGGGGGTGGTGTAACTTCCGGGGGTGGGCAAGCGACGGCAGATACGGCATTTTGAGAGGCGATATGCAACGACGTAGCAGAAAATGGATGATCGGGTTGGTGGTGCTTGGCTTGGCCATGGCGGGGGGGGGATGGGCTTGGCGCGCGAGCAGGGTGAGCCATGGCCGCATGGCCTTCCGCACGGTGGCTCTGGAGCAGGGCGCCATCATTCAAACGGTGACGGCCAACGGCGCTTTGAACGCGGTGCAGACGGTGCTGGTGGGCAGCGAGGTCTCCGGCCGCATTGACGAGTTGTTTGCCGACTATAACTCGGTGGTGACACGCGGGCAGGTGCTGGCGAAGCTGGATGCGTCCACCTATGAGCGCCAAATGGAGCAGTCGGAGGCCGAGCTGGAAAGTTCCCGGGCTTCTCTCAAGCTGGCCGAGGCCAATTTCCGGCGCGCTCAGGAGTTGCGCGAACTTGATCTGGTGAGTCAGGCCGATTTCGACCAGGCGGAGGCGTCGCTGGCGCAGGCGAGGGCATCGTTGAGGATGCGCGAGGCGAGCCTGAACAAGGTGAAGGTGGACCTTGAGAAGACCACGATCTATTCGCCGATGGACGGGGTCGTGATTTCGCGGGCGGTGGATGTGGGGCAGACGGTGGCAGCCAGCCTCAACGCGCCCACCCTGTTCACTCTGGCGCAGGATTTGCGGCAGATGCGCATCGAGGCCCAGATTTCCGAGGCGGATGTGGGCGAAGTGCGCGAGGGGCAACGGGTGAGCTTTACGGTGGATGCCTACCCGTTGCATACGTTCACCGGGCGGGTCAGTCAGGTGCGTTTTGAGCCGGTGACCATGCAGAATGTGGTCAATTATATTGCGATTGTGGATGTGGACAACCCGGAGCTGAAGTTGCGTCCCGGCATGACGGCCAACGCGGCGGTGGAAACCGCGCGGCGCGAGGATGTGCTGCGTCTGCCGAATGCGGCGTTGCGCTTTCGCCCGTCCGAAGACGTCAAGGTGCTGCCCCCGCCGGAAGCCGGGGCCGCCGCGGGCGGCGATGTGTCCGCGGAGGCGCCGCGAGGGGGGCGCGGAGGCGCCGCGAGGGGGCGGGGGGGGGCACCCGCCGACGAGAATCGGCGTCGCATCTACGTTCTGGATGAGGGCGACCGGGTGACCGCCCGGGATGTGATCACCGGGATCACCGATGGCAGCTGGACGGAGGTGTCCGGGGGGGAGCTGCAGGTTGGCGCCCTCGTGATTACGGGGACCCAAACCGCCGAGTCGCCGGCAAGCGCCCGGGCGAATGGGAGATCGCCGTTCATGCCGTCGCGTCCCGGTTCCCGGATGCGCTGAGGAACGGGCGAGTGAGCGAGCAGCCTGTCATCCGCTTGGAGGCGCTGGACAAGGTGTACCAGACGGGGGAGGTGGCGGTCCACGCGGTGCGCGAGGTCTCGCTTGACGTCTTTCCCGGTGAGTTTGTGGCCGTGATGGGGCCCAGCGGGTCGGGCAAGTCCACGTTGATGAATTTGATTGGCTGTCTGGACCGACCCACCGCCGGGCGCTATTGGCTGGATGGCGAGGAGGTGGGGAGTCTCTCCCCCAATGAGCTCTCGCGGGTGCGCAACCAACGCCTCGGGTTTGTGTTCCAGGGTTTCAACCTGCTTGCGCGTACCTCGGCGCTCGAAAATGTCGAGTTGCCGCTGCTCTATTCGCCGCAGGGGCACAGCCGTCGCGAGTTGCGCCGACGCTCGCGCGTCGCGCTTGAGCGTGTCGGTTTGGGGCCCTGGGCGCGGCACCATCCCAGTCAGCTTTCGGGCGGCCAGCAGCAGCGCGTGGCCATTGCCCGCGCATTGATCAACGAGCCCGCGCTACTGTTGGCGGATGAACCGACAGGCAATCTTGATACGCGGACGAGCATCGAAATCATGGCCATTATCCAGCAACTCAATCAGAAGGGCATGACCATTTTGATGGTGACGCACGAGCCGGACATCGCCCGCTATTGCCGCCGCGAGGTGATGATGCGCGACGGCCGGATTGTGTCGGACCGCCCCGTGGTGGACCGTCGCGATGCGGCGGCGGACCTGGCCGCCCGGCCGGAACCTGACGCGGAGGTCCCGGCATGAAGTTCTCGGCCACCTGGATGATTGCCCTGCGCGCGTTGCGGCGCAACCCGATGCGTACCGGGCTGACCATGCTGGGCATCATCATTGGCGTGGCCGCGGTGATTGCCATGGTAGCGATTGGCTCCGGGGCCAAGGCCGAGGTGGCCGCCAGCATCGAGCAGATGGGGCAGAACATGGTGATGATTATCTCGCGGGCGGCGCGCAGCGGGCGGGTGCATATGGGGGGGGATAGCGGCGTGGCGCTGACCAAGCAGGACTATGACGCGATTCGCCAGGAGGTGTGTGGGTTGGCCGGGGCCACGCCCGAGGTGCGCGCGAACGCCCAAGTGGCCTACGGCAATGAAAACGTCAACACCACCATCTATGGCGTGAGCGAGGAGTATCCGGCCGTGCGCGCCTGGCGTCTCGAGCGCGGCGAGCACTTTACGGGGCTGGACATCCGTCGCGCCACGAAGGTGGCGGTGCTGGGCCAGACCGTGGCTGCCAACCTGTTCGACGGCGGCGATCCGGTCGGGCAGATGATCCGGATTCAGCACGCGCCCTACGAGGTGATTGGGGTGTTGCGTCCCAAGGGCGCCAACATGATGGGGCGCGATCAGGACGATCTGGTGCTGGTGCCCTGGACCAGCGCCATGGTGCGCCTGACGGGCGAGACCACCTTCCGCTCGATTTCGGTGCAGGCCGAAAGCGCCGAGCGCATTCCCGAGGTGGTCGAGCAGATCACCGAACTGCTGCGCCAGCGCCACCGTATTCCCGAAGGACGCGACGATGATTTTATGATCCGTAACATGCAGGACATGCTCGAGGTGGCCACCTCGACCGCGCAAACCATGACAGTTTTGCTCGGCGCCATTGCGGGGGTCTCGCTGCTGGTGGGGGGCATCGGCATCATGAACATCATGCTGGTGAGTGTGACCGAGCGCACGCGTGAGATCGGCGTGCGTCTGGCGGTGGGCGCGCGTGGCGCGGACATTCTGCTGCAGTTTTTGGTGGAGGCGATGGTCTTGAGCATCAGCGGGGGGGTGCTGGGCATTGCTCTGGGCTATGCCGTGGCGCACTTGGTGTCGGTGCGGTTCGGTTGGATAACGCTTGTTTCACTGGATTCGGTGGCGCTGGCCTTCGTGTTCAGCGGGGCCATCGGCATCTTTTTCGGCTTTTATCCGGCGCGCAAGGCCGCCGGTTTGGATCCCATCGAGGCGCTGCGCTATGAATGAGAACATGATGAGACCCACACGAACGCCCGGTGTCCTAATGTGCATTGGAGCGCTGACTCTGACCCTGGTGACGGGGCTGGCCGGGGCGAGCGAAACCGAGGTGCGCCGCCTGACCCTCGAAGAGTGCGTTGGACTGGCACTGGAGAACAATCTGGAGCTTAAGATCACGGCACTCTCGCGGCGGATCAGTCTGCTGGATGTTGATGCAGCGCTGGGCGGCTACGATCCCGAATTCAGATTGTCGGCTCAGCGGGCGCATCGCGAAACTCTGGGCGAGAGCGGGGGGGTGGCGGCTGGCGCACTCGAGGCCTTGGACACGAAGACAGATGCCGACAGCTATGAGGCTGCGCTTGGCGGCGTCACGGCTTTGGGGGGCCTGCGTTATGACCTGCGCGCTCACTTCGACGAAACGGACGGCGTTCGGCGGGGCAATCCGTTTGATACCCGTGCGGGCAGCGCGAGCCTCACGCTGACCCAGCCGCTCCTGAAGGGCTTCCGGACAGATGGCACTCGGTATCAGGTGGCGCTGGCCCGCGGGCAGTCCGCCGAAGCCGCGCTACGCCTCGAAGAGCGGGTGCAGAACAGTTTGGCCGAGGTCGAAGCCGCCTGGTATGCGCTGATCCAGGCGCGCGAGCGTATCCGGGTGGCCGAGGAGGCCGTGACCCTGGCCACGCAGCTCTATGAGGACAACCGGCGCAAGGTGCAAATTGGCGCGCTGTCGAGCCTCGACGAAAAGCAGGCCGAGAGTCAGGCGGCCGCCGCGCGGGCCGATCTGAGCGCGGCGCGCCAAAGCCATGCCGAGGCGCAGAACCTGCTCAAGCAGCTCATTTATGCCAATCACCGCGAGATACGCCATGTGGAGCTGGATGCCGCCGGCGAACTCGATGCGCGCCCCATCGAGGTGGATGTGCCGCTGAGCAGCGATAAGGCTCTCGAACAGCGCCCGGATTTACGCGAGGCGCGTCTGGCTCTCGAACGCCAGGGGTTGACCGTGCGTCACCAGAAAAACCAGACCCTCCCCTCGCTTGACCTGCTCGGCAGCTATGGCGTTGCCGCCAGCAACGAGGACAGTCGCAGCGACGTTTTCGACCGGATGAAATCCGCGGACGAGCCCTACTGGACCGTGGGGGTCACCCTGAGTTTTCCGCTGGGCAACCGTGCCGCCCGTTCGCGTCATGCCCAAAGTCTGGCCACCCGTGAGCGGATGCAACTGGAATATCGTCGGCTTGAGGAGGCGGCTCTGGTGAGCGTGGATAACGCGGCGCGGGCGGTGGCCACTGGACTTGAGCGCGTGCAGGCCACGCGCGAAGCGCGCGACTATGCCGAGCAGGCGCTTCGGGCCGAACAGCAGAAATTGGAACGGGGCAAAAGCACCAGCTTTGTGGTGCTGCAACTGCAACGCGAGCTGACCTCCGCCCGAAATAGCGAAATCCAGGCCTTGGCCGATTACAACCGGCAATGCTCGACTCTGGCCCATGCCGAGGGCGCCATGTTCGAGCGTCACGGTATTGTCTGGGATGACGACACCGGGCGCTGATTCCGGCCTGCTGCGACAACACGACCCAGTGCAGATACAACAAGCCGACGGCGAACCGTCGGCTTGTTGATGAATCAACCAAGCTGAAGTTTACCAGCCGACTGGCTCGCTCCACTCGGGGACCTTATCGGCCACCTTGGGCTTGATTTTGCGGGCCGGTTTCTTCTTGGGCTCGTCTTTTTTGGTCTCTGCCTTCTTATCGGGCTTGGCCTTTTTCTCCGGCTTGGCTTCGGGGATGACTTCCTCGACAACCGCCTCAACCTCTTCGGCCACTACGTCAACAGCGTCCTCGGCAGCTTCCACGGTTTCCTCGACGGCTTCGACGGGGAGTTCGGCTGCGACTGCTTCTTCAAGGGCTTCGACCTCGGCGTCCACATCGTCGAACAGATCCGCGAAAGCGTCTTCCAGGTCGGCTTCGACATCCTCAACCACCTCGGCGACTTCCTCGATCGCGTCCTCAAGATCGGCGTCAGTCATCAGGTCGGCAAAGGGATCTTCGATGTCGGTTTCGACGGCATCGGTGATGTCTTCGACCGTTTCCTCGACTTCACCCAGCAGGTCGTCCAAGTCGGGCACTTC
>JAAZFE010000123.1 GCA_012511885.1 Lentisphaerota bacterium
GTCGCGTCCCGTACGGGGCGCGTGGATTGAAATACCTCGAAGCGCGGCGTTGCAAAATGGGTGTAGGTCGCGTCCCGTACGGGGCGCGTGGATTGAAATAGCGTCGTTGATGACTTCGAGGCCGTGGGGTTCTGTCGCGTCCCGTACGGGGCGCGTGGATTGAAATATGGTGGCCCCCGGCGATGAGTCCACCGCCGACGGTCGCGTCCCGTACGGGGCGCGTGGATTGAAATAGCCCTTTGGCGGGCTATACTCCATCAGCGGCTAGTCGCGTCCCGTACGGGGCGCGTGGATTGAAATGCCGCTGGCCGTGTCCGCCTCTCTTGCGGATGCCGTCGCGTCCCGTACGGGGCGCGTGGATTGAAATTCATCCTCCGCATTCACAATCGCCGCGCCGATCAGTCGCGTCCCGTACGGGGCGCGTGGATTGAAATACCCCTTCATTATCGCCGAAAAGCACCCCCGCCGGTCGCGTCCCGTACGGGGCGCGTGGATTGGCACCCCGCCGCCGTTGTTGGCGGCGGGGACATTGGGCGAAAGATTTTTCGCCCGTACGATGGGGCGGCGGGGGGGGGCGCGGCGGTGCCGCGCAGACGAGAGACTACAGACTTTAGACTGTAGACTTGGGCGGGGGCTGCCGGATTGAACGGGGTTCTGGAACCATTTTTTCTTCGCCGTGGCGGGGACACGGCGCGGACGATTTTTCGCCCGTACGATGGGGCGGGGAATGGCGAAAAATGGGGCCGAAATGGGCCAAAAATGGCAAAAATGCGCCGAAATGGGTCGAAATGGGCCAAAAATGGGTGTTTTTTCGAGTTTTTGGGCGTTGGGGGGGGAATGAAATGCCCGGCCTCATCGAGACCGGCTACAGAAAACCGGGAAAGCGACGCACGTCGCGCGGGGATGGGGGCGTTGGGGGGTGTAATGTCCGGCCTCATCGAGACCGGCTACAGAAAACCGGGAAAGGGCGGGGGAGGGGAATTTGGACGGATTTGGGGTGTAGAGCGGGCGGGAAGCTGGTATAGGTTGGGGAGTTGGCACGGGTCGGTCCCCGCGGGGGCCGGGAAAGGCGACGAAGATGAAGGTTCAAGAGCGGTTCGAGAAGATTAAGGCGTTTGTGCTGCGGGATGTCTGGAATTTGCCGGGGAGCGAGAAGGGCAGCATGAGCTTTCTGGCGCGGCTGGTGCGGGTGGGGCATCTGCTGTTCCGGGGGTATATTGACGACGATTTGACGATTCATGCGTCGTCGCTGACGTTTGTGACGCTGACGTCGCTGGTGCCGATTCTGGCGGTGGGTTTCGCGCTGATCCGGGGTTTGGGGATGGGGGAGGAGCAGCTGGCGCGGGCGGCGGAGATGGAATGGATCGGGCAGATGCCGGAGCAGTTCCAGGTGTTTGTGCAGCAGATTCTGGAGATTGTGAACACGACGAATTTTGCAGCGCTGGGGTGGATCGGGCTGGCATTTTTCGTGCTGACGGCGGTGCTGGTTTTGGCGAACGTGGAGAAGAGTTTCAACCGGGTGTGGGGGGTGGACAAGAACCGGAGCATTTTGCGGCAGATCACGAATTATACGAGTGTGCTGGTGCTGGTGCCGCTGCTGATCGGGGTGGCGGGGGGCTTGAAGGCGCGGCTGGCGTTTAGCGAGCAGTTTTTCGAGGTGGATGTGAACGCGTGGGTCCAGAACCTGATGTCGTTTGTGTTTATGTGGCTGGCGATCGGGTTTTTGTATATGTTTGTGCCGAATACGCGGGTGAGGGTGCGTCCGGCGCTGGTGAGCAGCTTGTTGACGACGGGGGTGCTGCTGGGGTGGATCCGGATTTTTGCGGTGATGCAGACGGGGGTGGCGCGGTACAACATGATCTATGGGGCGTTCGCGGCGGTGCCGGTGTTTCTGTTCTGGATGTATGTGACCTGGGTGATTTTGCTGCTGGGGGCGGAGTTTACGTTCGCGCTGCAGAACTCGGACACGTTCCAGCTCGAGGCGTCGGCGGATCAGGCGAGCACGCGGTCGCGGATTCTGATCGCGCTGATGGTGCTGCGGCGGGCGGGGCAGGTGATGGAGGATGGCCGGGGGGTGTTTGACCTGGCGGAGTTCGCGCGGCAGAACAAGGCGCCGATCCGGCTGATTAACGCGGTGGTGGGGGGGCTGATGCGGCGGGGGTATCTGGCGCAGGTGGCCAGCCGTGACGCAGGCTATGTGCTGATGCGCGCGCCGGACGTGATCCGGATCCGGCAACTGGTGCGCGAGCTGGTGAGCGAGAGCGGCGGGTTTAGCGAGGTGGACGAGCACATCCAGTTGGACGCGGCGCTCAAGGGGATCATGGGGCAGATTGATTCGGGCCTGGCCGGGGAGCTGGGCGAACTGACGCTGGCGGAGATGGTGAGCCGTTCCGCCCCTGGCCCGGCGGGAGCCCCCGCGGGCTGACGGCCCGGTTGCGGACATGGCGCTGAATCTTACCCAATATCTCAACCCGGCCCAGTTGCGCGCGGCCACCGCGCCGGACGGGGCCGTGCTGGTGATTGCGGCGGCGGGGACGGGCAAGACGCGGACGCTGACGCACCGGGTGGCCTGGCTGGTGCGCGAGCGGCAGATCGAACCGCGGAACATCCTGCTGCTGACGTTTACGAACCGGGCGGCGAACGAGATGCTCGAGCGGGCGAGCCAGTTGATCGGGCGGGACGCGGCGCGGCCCTGGGGGGGGACGTTCCACCATACCGCGAACCGGATGCTCCGGCGGCACGCGGGCCTGCTGGGGTACGGGCCGGATTATACGATTCTGGACGAGGATGACTCGGAGAAGCTGCTGAAGGTGTGCACGGCGGAGCTGGGGCTGACGGACAAGCTCTTTCCCAAGCCGTCGGTGTTGTCGTCGCTGTTCGGTCTGGCGGCCAGCCGGCGGCAGGTTCTGATGGATACGGTGTCGGCGGATTTCCGCCAGCACGCGCCGCGGCTGGAGGGGGTGCTGCGGGTGCATGAGCGCTATCAGGCGCGCAAGCGCCAGTTGAACGCGATGGATTTTGACGATCTGCTGGTCAACGGGCTGCGCCTGCTGGAGGAGCACGCCGAGGTGGCGGACGCCTATAGCGAGCGGATGCGGCATGTGCTGGTGGACGAGTATCAGGACACGAACGCGCTGCAGTGCGATTTTGTGGACCGGCTGACGGCGCGCCACGGCAATCTGCTGGCGGTGGGCGACGACTTCCAGAGCATCTATTCGTGGCGGGGGGCGGAGGTGCGCAACATTTTGTCGTTCGAGCAGCGGCATCCGGGGGCGCTGGTGGTGAAGCTCGAGGAGAACTATCGGAGCCGGCCGGAGATTCTCGAGGTGGCCAACCAGGTGATCGCGGGCAACCCGGAGCAGTATCAGAAGGTGCTGCGGGCGACGCGCCCGGCGGAGGTCAAGCCGGTGAAGGTCGAACTGCCCAACGGCAACAGCCAGGCGAGCTATATCATTGACAAGGTGCGCCACCTGCTGGCGCACGGAGTGGCCAAACCGCGGGAGATCGCGGTGCTGTACCGGTCGCATTTCCAGGCGCTCGAGCTGCAACTGGAGCTGGCGCGGGCGTCGCTGCCCTACGAGCTGATGAGCGGGGTGCGCTTTTTCGAGCAGGCGCACATCAAGGATGTCTGCGCGCTGGCGCGGCTGGTGGTGAACGCGGCGGACCGGCTGGCGTTCGGCCGGCTGGTCGAGCTGCTGCCCAAGGTGGGGCCGAAGCGGGCGGAGAACGTCTGGCTGGCGCTGGGCGAGCGGTTCAATTTGCGCGACGCGGAAAGCCGCCAACTGGTGCTCGACAAGCTGCCCGCGCCAGCCCGCGCGCCGTGGGCGCGGATCATGGCCGGGCTGTTTCCGGAGGAGGACGAGCGCGAGAACCTGCTCGAGCGGCCGGACGAGGTGGTGTTCCGGTTTGTGGAGGCGTTCTACAAGGAGCACGCCGAGCTGACCTATGACAACGCGGCCAACCGGCTGGAGGACATCGAGGAGCTGATCCGGTTTTCGGCGCGCTACGCGTCGACGGCGGAGTTTCTGGCGGAGATGGCGCTGCTGACGAATCTGGACACGAACCAGATGAGCCGGGCGGGGGAGCGGGCCGAGCAGATCCGGCTGTCCACGGTGCACCAGGCCAAGGGGCTCGAGTGGAAGGCGGTTTTCGTGCTGTGGCTGAACGAGGGCATGTTCCCGGCGGCCCGCACGCTGAGCGAGAGCGAGGACGACTCCGAGGAGCGCCGCCTGTTTTATGTGGCGGTGACCCGGGCCAAGGATTATCTGTGGCTGTGCGTGCCGCGCGGCCGACGGGCGCGGGACGGCAACTATCAGTTTTTGTCGCCGTCGCGTTTCATGGATGAAATTGACGGGGATTTGTTGCAACACGAGCATATCCGCTCGCCCTCGGGGTGGGGGCCGCGCGGGATGCGCTGGTGAGGGCGGGAGCCGGAAAGGCGCGAGCATGAAGCGTTGGGCGGGTATGATGGTGGTGGGTTTGGCGACTCTGGCTTCGGCCGCGGAGAGGGCGTCGCCGATTCTCGAGTGGGGCGGCATTCTGGCGAAGGGGCGCACGCAGGGCCTGCGGCTGCAGGCGGGGCTGGTGACGGAGTTCAAGGGCGGGGTGACGGAGACCACCCGGCGGCTCTATGAGGTGACCGGCGCGGTGGAAAGCCAGGCGCGGGCCCAGAGCTATGACATCAGCGATTTCGATTTGAAGGGGCCGTTCGGCGCGGCAGGGCTGGCGGTGGACATGCACTGGAAGTTTGTCAGACTGCGCCTGGACACGATGTTTCTGGCGCCCTCGGTGCGCACGACCGCCCGGCGGGACTATTATCTGGGGGTGCACGACAACATTGCTTATCAGGGGCGGCACTATGACCACATGATGATTCCGGACGGCACGGAGTTTTCGGCGGAGGTGATCGGGAACGTGTCGGAGGTGGTGCTCTCGCTGGTGCCGGTGGGGCTGCGGATCGGCGACTCGGTGGTGGTGAATCCGTCGCTGGACGCGGGGCTGCTGCTGTTTGGCGGCCAGTATGAGATTGACGCGGGGCCGGTGACGGGGCTGACGCGTTATCAGAACCCGCCGGAGGATTTCGTGGTGGGCGGCAAGGCGAGCGGGCTGGTGGGGATGGGCGCGCCGGAGTGGGGGCCGAGCCTGGCGGTGCGCGTGGAGCAGCCCAACGGTGTGGCGTGGGATGTGAGCGTGAGCTATCTCTTTTTGCACTACCGGGGGAGCACGTCGCTGTTTACGACCTCGAGCCACCGGGAGAAGGACCTGGATTTCAAGCACCGGAACGTGCGGGTGCGGGGGCAGGTGGAGATTCCGTGGCGGGAGATGGCGTGGGTGGTGGGGGTGCAGGCGCAGATGGTGGACAGCAAGGGGGCGATTGAGTCGTCGGCGCGGACGGATGAGGAGGTGCTGGCGCGGCGGGAGAGGTTTGACAAGGAGTTTAAGTTTGGGGTGGAGAGTATCTACCTCTCGGTGGGGTTGTTGTTCTGAGTTGTTGTGCGGTGTGCGGGGGGTGGATGGGTGGTGCGGGGCGGGCGGGGGGTGGATGGGGGAGAAGAGGGGCGGTTTGTTTGGGTGATTGGCGGTGCGGAAACCAACCGCGGTTCTTTCTGTTCTGCCGCTTGGAGAACGACCCTCGCGTACTAAAGTACTGCGAGGGATCGCCCGCCAAGCGGCATCTCCAGAAACTCCCGCGGTTATTTCCGCGTGAAAACCCCGCCAATCCCCCAAACAAACCGCCCGCTGCCATCCCGCAGGCGCGGGACGGACGGCAATCGGCGATTGGGCCTGGTTATGCTGGGGCTATATGCGGCGGCGGGGCGCCTTATTTTGCCGGGGGAGCTCCTCGTTTTTCAAAATCCTTTGCCGCGCTACCATCCCGCAGGGGCGGGACGCACAGCGAGCCATCATGGTCTCTCAACAGAGCGGGAGGGGGACAGGGGATGACGCGGTGCCGCTTTGCGGCGGGTGACAGGTGGCCGGTGACAGGTGGCAGGTGAAAGGCGCTGATGCCGTTTTTGGGGGGACGAGGGGGGGATGAACAATTTCCATGGTGTGGAAAATAGTTTTCCACGGCGTGGAAAAGGGAAGTAAGGAGTTGGTTAGATCCAGTTGTTGAGGCGGTAGTAGGCGAGGGCGGCGGCTTCGCGGAGGGAGTCGAGGGTGTAGTAGAGGTTGTTCCAAAGGTTGTAGCGCAGGATCATGTTGTGGCCGACTTCGGGGAGTCGTTGGGCGGGGGCGGGCGCGGGGGGGGAATCGGCGGAGAGTTTTTTGAGTTCGGCGGCGCGCCAGGGGAGGGGGTCTTCGATGGAGAGGGCGAAGGCGGGGAGTCCGGCGAGATCGTTGACGCCGGTTTTGCGCAGGGCGGCGGCGGTGCGGCGAATGTGCTCGGGGCAACTGATGATGAGGACGGTGGCATGGGGGGCCTGGTTGCCGAGATGGGCGGCGAGGCGCAGGGCCTGCTCGCGGGTGTTGCGTCCCTGGGGCAGGACGCTCATGCGGTTGGTGGGCACGCCGCGCAGGGCGAGTTCGTCGAGATAGACGCGCGAGGCGGCGGACTCGTCGGCGCCGAGGGGCATGGCGACGAGGAGTTGGGCGCCGGGATGGAGGGCGGCGGCTTCGGCGCCGTAGTGGGTGCGCATGAGTCCGGACTTGCCGGGGATGCCGCTGCCGCCCATGACGAGGATGTGCGTGGGCTCGCGCACGGAGGGGGCGGGGCATTGGCTGAGCCATTTGTAGGCGCGCCAGGGGAGGGGGCTGAATTGAAGGAGGAGCGCGATGAGGGCGAGGACGCCGGCAGTTTGCAGGGTCAGGCGCACGGTGCGCAGCAGAATGTGCAAAGCGCGTTTCATGGGGACAGGCTAGCGCAGGCGCCGACTTGGCGGAAGCATTTTCGGGCCGTTAGCCTGAAGAATTCACCAACATGAATGAAAATATGGCAATTTATTGCTGAGCAACATGATATGATATTTTATGGTTGTTTAACAGTTTTCATCCATGTTGTCCTTCGGTGCGACGATTCCGACCCGTCTGCCGTGTTATCCGGGGCTCGCAGTATGCCAATACAGCTTCGCCCCGCCTGCCTTGCATCCGGGCCGGACTTGTCGCATGA
>JAAZFE010000124.1 GCA_012511885.1 Lentisphaerota bacterium
AAAACCAACAAGGAATAATCTTCCCTCACAACGGACGCCTCGGCGTGTACACCCCCCCCTCCTCAAAAAAAACAACAGCAGCCACCCATGCTACCTTGCGGCACAAGGTACCATGTTCACCCACCCCCAATCCCTTCCCCCCGCCCCTGCCACCTACAACATTGCCCATTCACCGCGCCGCAGGCGCCTTCGCGGTTCAAAACTCACCAAAACAATCGCCCCATCACGCATTCCCGCAACCCCGCAATTCTCCCCCTCCCGCGCATCCTTCGCTTGCGTTTCTTTCGCGCCCCTCGCGCCGTTTGCGTTGAAAATCAGGCTTGCGCGATAGCGCACTCCCCGATTTATGTAACTTCGCGGAACGGAGCGGCAACCTTTTTTGAACTTTTTCCACGCCATGGAAACTTTTTTCGCGATGTTTCCACGCCATGGAAACTTTCTTTCCACGCCGTGGAAAAAAGCTCCCTAAAAAACGTCCCCAAAACCGCCATTCCGCCCCACCCCAAAAAATCCTCCCCAAACACCCAAAATCCGTCAAAAATACCGTTTTTTCACCGTTTTCAGCCCATTTTCAGCCCATTTTCACTCCGAATCCGCCCTGTTTTGCCCCAAAAGTTTTCCACGCCATGGAAACTTTTTTCGCGATTTTTCCACGCTATGGAAAATACTTTTCCACGCCATGGAAAGCCGAGTGCCAAGCCAAAGTCCAACGTGTTGGACGCATGGCGAACGCGAGGTCTATAGCGCACGGCGAATGTCGGGCGAGCGAGCGAGACTTGGCGAGCGCAGCGGCAGCCCTTTGAAATTTTCCAAGGCTTCCATCAACCCCCATTCCGCGCGGTTGGCTCCGCCTCAGGCCGCCGATCGCGTCAACTAAGGATTGCCTTCGGGGATTCCCTTGTGGTAAAAAGGTTGCATGAATCAAGAATTTGCTGGCTACTCGATTTCCCGCTCCATTGCCGGGGGCGGAATGACCAAGCTCTATGTGGCTCTCGACGCCCAGAAGAACCGCTATGTCATTCGCGTTCTGGACCCCGTCGCCTCCCGCAACCGACGCTCCCGCAAACAGTTTTTCCATGGCGGCGAGGTCATCACCCGGATGCACCACCCCCAGCCCCACCCCAACATCGTGCCGTTCGTCAAGGCCGGCTATGAAGGCAAAACGCCCTATATGGTGCTCGAATACATCGAGTCGCGCACCCTCCGCGACCTGATCCTCTATCGCGAGCCGCTCCTGACCGAAAACGTCATGATTTTTATCCGCCAACTGGCCAACGTCATTCAATATGTCCACTCCCGCGGATACCTGCACCTTGATATCAAACCCGAAAACCTCCTGATCCGGCCGGATGGACGCCTGGTGCTGATTGATTTCGACTTGGCGCTGCCGCGCAAGCGCTTCTTCAAGAAGCTGCGCAATGTTGCCGGCACCACTGCCTATGTGCCACCGGAAACCCTCGTGGATCACGTGGCCGACGACCGGGCCGACATCTATGCCTTCGGCGTCTGCTGCTACGAAATGCTTTCCTTCCGCAAACCCTACGAAGGCGAGAAAATCGAGCAGGTCCGCGCCGCGCAAATTGACCCCAAAACCCCGCCGGTGCCCCTGCGCCAGCACAGTCCCAATGTGCCCGCCGCGCTCGCCAACGTGGTCATGAAATGCATCGCCAAAAACCCGGCCGATCGTTATCCCGACATGGTCCTCGTGCTGCGCGACCTCAACCGCCTGACCTGACCGCCACCTTCAACCCGCCCCGCGCGCATGTCCACCGATCCCATCTCCGATATTTATTTGATGAAGCGCCGCAAGTCGCGGGCCGGCTGTCTCACCATGCTGTTCGCCACCATCGGCGTGCTGATTCTTATTGGCGTCGTTCTGCTCTTCCATCGGGCCGCCCGGCCCAAGGACAAGCCCGCCCCCGAGCCCGTGGCCAAAACCAAGACCGGCACCGGCAGCGCCGCCAAGAAACAGAAGGCCACCGAAGAGCGTAAAGCCAAACCCGGCAAGAAAGAAGCCACTGCGGCTCCTGCCAAGAAAACGACGGGCAAGAAAACCGGCACCGCCGCCACGGCTCCATCCAAGACCAAAGCCAAGACGGAACCAGCGGTTGAAGAAGCCGGCGAAGTCCCCGCGGACACCGCCGACGACGGCGTCGCCGACAGCGCCCTCAAGCGCGCCCGTTCGCGCCTCAAGAAAGGCGATCACCAGGCCGCGCGCGAAGCCGCTCTCGAAGCCCTGAACGCCCGCCCCGATGACCCCAAAATTGAAGGTTTCCTCAACGATCTCGCCATGCCGCTGCTGGCCTCGCAACGTCCCATGCCCGAGAAAATCGAGTATGTGGTCCAATCCGGCGACTACCTCGGCAAACTGGCCGCTACCTATAACACTCCGGTCGCCCTCATTGCCAAAGCCAACAATATCCAGGGGGCCATCATCCGTGTTGGCGAAACCCTCCGCCTGTTCGACGGCACCCGGCACGCCTTTGCCCTGAACATCAGCAAGTCGCGCAACGATCTCGTGGTAGCAATTGACGGCAAGTTTTTCAAGCGCTACCGCGTGGCCACCGGCCGCGACAACAAAACCCCCGTGGGCACGTTCAAAATCACCGATAAAATCATGCATCCCACCTGGCATCGTTCCGGTGGCGCCCCCGTCCTCTACGGCGATCCCGCCAACCCCCTTGGCACGCATTGGCTGGCCATTGATTTGCCCGGCTACGGCCTTCACGGCACCTGGGAGCCGGATCAACTCGGCGCTCAAACCAGCGATGGCTGCGTCCGCTTGCTCAACGACCATATCGAGGAGCTCTATACCATCCTCCCCAAAGGCACGCTCGTCACCATCACCGATTGAAGGAGTCCACCGGTGGCCGCCTATCTCCTGCCCTTCGAAAAACCCCTGCTCGAACTGAGAAACCGGATCGAGGAGCTCCGCCGCTTTTCCGCCGAACAAGGCGTGGACTCCCCCCAGGATGTGCTCCGCCTGGAAGAGGAGTTCGCCCAAACCCGCCGCAAACTCTATGCCAACCTCACCCCCTGGCAGAAGGTCATGGTGGCCCGGCACCCCCGACGACCCTACACCCGCGACTATTTCGACGCCATCGTGGAAAACTTCAATGAACTCCACGGCGACCGCCTGCTCTCCGACGACCAATCCATCGTCGGTGGCCTCGGCTGGATGGACGGCCAACGCCTCATGCTCATCGGCACGCAAAAGGGACGCGACACCAAAAGCAATCTGGCCTGCAATTTTGGCTGCCCTTTCCCCGAAGGCTACCGCAAGGCCCTGCGCCTCATGCGCCTCGCCGCCAAGTTCTCGATCCCCATCGTCACCTTCATTGACACCCCCGGCGCGTTTCCCGGCATCGAGGGTGAAGAGCGCCACGTGGCCGAAGCCATCGCCGTCAACCTGCGCGAAATGTTCCGCCTGCCCGTCCCCATCATCTCCATCGTCATCGGCGAAGGCGGTTCCGGCGGCGCTCTCGGCATCGGCATTGCCAACCGCATCCTGGTTCTCGAACACGCCTATTATTCCGTCATCTCCCCCGAAGGTTGCGCCGCCATCCTCTGGAAGGATCGCGCCCACGCCGATCAGGCCGCCGCCGCCCTCAAACTGACCGCCCCCGACCTCATCGAACTGGGCATCGCCGACGACGTGGTCCCCGAGCCCCCCGGTGGAGCCCATTCCGATCCGGAAGCCGCCGCCCAACTTGTCCGCGAGTCCCTGCGCCGGCATCTGGCCGACCTCATTGACCTCTCACCCGCGCAGTTGCTCACCCAGCGCTATCGCAAGTTTCGCCAAATTGGCGTGTTCAAAGAGGGCCCCGTTCCTTCCTTGACACCTCCCCCCATTCCCGCCGATACTGCCCGCTGATTATGTCAAGACCCTTGGGTCGTTTAACCCCACCACAGGAGTACACCCCATGCCGAATATCAAAGGATCCAAAACCGAGAAAAACCTGCTGAAGTCGTTTGCCGGCGAGTCCCAGGCCCGCATGCGCTACAACTATTGGGCGTCCGCCGCCAAAAAGGAAGGCCTCGTCCAGATTTCCCAGATTTTTGAGGAAACCGCCAATCAGGAAAAGGAACACGCCAAGCGGTTCTTCAAGTTCTTGCAGGGCGGCATGGTCGAAATCACCGCGGCCTATCCCGCCGGCGTGATCGGCTCCACCCTTGACAACCTTCAACTGGCCGCCGCTGGCGAGCACGAAGAATGGAGCATCCTCTATCCTGAATTTGCGAGCGTCGCCCGCGAGGAAGGCTTTAACGAGATCGCCACTCTCTGGGACAACGTCTCCATCGCCGAGAAGTACCACGAAAAGCGCTACCTCGACCTCTGGAAGAACCTGTCCGAAGGCCGGGTCTTCAAGCGCGACAACACGGTGGTCTGGCGCTGCCTCAACTGCGGCTATCTCCACGAAGGCCTCGAGGCCCCCGAACTGTGCCCCGCGTGCCTCCACGCCCAGGCCTACTTCGAACTCCTCGGCGAAAACTGGTAAGCCACCAATCTAAAAACAACCACGAAAGGAACTGCAATGAAAGCATCCGTAGACGCTTCTCTTTGCACGGGATGCACCCTGTGCTGCGATATCGCCCCTGACGTTTTCCAGATGGGCGATGACGGCCTGGCGCACGTCATCGTCGATGTCGTCCCCGCGGAGTCTGAAGCGGCCGCTCAAGAAGCCGCCGACAGCTGCCCCGTCTCTTGCATCACGTTAGGCTGAGACACCAGCTCCCGTTCAACCAACGGCCGCCGACTCATCCTCGGCGGCCGTTTTTTCTAGAGCATTCCCCGTGAACCTCCTCTTCGGCATCGGCAACCCACGCCATGGCGATGACGCCCTCGGGCCGGTGTTCGCCCGTGCTTTCCGCCATCCCCGGTGGCGCTGCGTCAATGTCAGCACCGTGCCGGAAAATTATACCGGTCTCGTTCGCGATCTCCGCCCCCCCCTGCTGGTTTTGCTGGATGCCGCGGATCTCGACGCCCCCCCCGGCACCATCCGGCGTTTGGATCCCCGCTCGATCGTGGCCGGCGACTTCGGCACTCATGCCGGTTCCCTCGGGCTGTTGGCCGGCTACCTCTCCGACTATGCCGGACAGGTGGTCATCCTCGGCATCCAGCCCGCCCACACCACCCCCGGCACCCGCCTCTCCCTCCCCGTACGCGGAGCGCTCAAGACGCTCGGTCGCGCCCTCGCCGAAAACCAAATTCCCTGACCCTGAATGCTTCAGGCCCCCCCCCTCCGCGCGCCCCGCGTCTTGACGAGAGACAATGCCGCTTTTTTGGAGCATTTGAAGAAATAATGTTGCCGGGAGGTCGTAGCGAATTGGGCTGGGCCAAGGAAGGCGAAGCAGAAATAGCATCGCTATTTCGATGCAGCCTGACGACGGCCAAGCCCAATGCAGTAGACAAAACGGCTACAGAATTGATGAAAATGCTCTATGTTTCCTGTGTTCTGCGTGATTCAATAATTGTCAGTATTACGATTGTGCACAATCGTAATACTCCCCCCCCGCCCTCTCTCCCGGCCTATTCCTTGACCATCCGCACCGTTTGCGTCGGATAAGCCAGCTCGATCCCCGCCGCCTGCAAGCGACTCAGCAACTCGAGGTTCAGCTTCTCGGCAAATACCATGTGCTGCCAATAGTCACCCGGGTGATACCAATAGATGATCACCAAATTCAGCGAGTCCTCCTTGAACTCATTGAAGAAAACGCGCGGCGGATAATTCGGCCTCATCCCCTCGTGATTCGCCAACAGCTCCCGGGCAATCTCCACCGCTTTCCCGACGGCTTCGGCCGTCATGTCCCGCCGCAAAGGCAGGTTCGCCGTCCGCCGGATAAACGGCCGCTTGCCGATGTTCTCGATGGTCTGATTGGCCAGCTCCCCGTTGGGATAAGTGATCAAATGGCCGTCCCGGGTGCGGATCCTTGTGGAGCGAAAACCCAGCGCCTCCACCGTGCCTTCCACCGCGCCTATCTTGACGCGCTCTCCCAGCTCAAAAGGCTTGTCGGCCAGAATCACCAGCGATCCAAAAAAGTTGGCCACCGTGTCCTTGGCCGCCAACGCCACCGCCAAACTGCCAATCCCCAGCCCCGCCAAAATGGACGACACCGGCTTGTCGCTCAAGGCCTGGGCAACTTGCGCCAGCACCAGCACCACCAGAGTCACCCGTAGGCTCTTGCTCACCATCGGCACCAGCATGTCATTGAGCTTGCTGTCCGATCGTCCTGCCCAGCCCAGCAGCGCCGCATCCACCACATCAATCAGCGCATAGAGAATGTACCCCACCGCAAGAATGCCCAAGACATCCAGCCCCGATGCCACCCAGGCGGCAAATCGCTCCGCCAGCACCAGCGTGTTCAACCCCAGAATCAGACCCCAGATAAACAGCACCGGAACCGCCGCTTTGCCCAAGGCATGCAGCATCGCTCCCCGCACATGTTTCTCCCGCCCCGCCTGAAACGCGCTCGCCCGCTCAAAGAAATAGCGGGCCGCCCGCCCAATCATCAAGCCCCCGAGAACGCCCGCCAGCAAAACCAGCACGCGCCAAAGTTCGTTGCCCATGATTTCTCTTGTCAGCCAGGTTTTCATCTCGTTTGCTCCCGGATTGTTTCACACCGCATGTCGGCAGTCCTGCCCGGAGATCGCATCAGTCAAATGGCGCGACCACCTCCACTGCGGGGAATCGCTCTCTCACCGCCGCCTCGCTCGATGCCTCAAACAACAGCTTCACGTTGGGCCCCGCGTCCATCGTCAACCAGACCCCCACTCCCTCCTCGCGCGCCTGCCAAACCGAGCGCATGGCGGCCACCGTTTCCGGCAACGCGTAAACCACCGGCGGACGTGTCGCCGCCATCAGACCGTGCATCGCCAACGCGTTGCCCTCGGCTACCGCACCCAATGCCGCCATGTTCTTCTGTTCAATGGCTTCCTTCAAATCTGCCAAATCTGCAGCGACCCGCGCCGGCCATTCCCGATACAGCTCGCAGCTTTCAACCGTCCGCTTCATGGCCTCGCGCGAACCAATCGGCTTGGTTTCGGCGCTCAACACTAGAGCGCCCACCTTCAGCTCCGGCCAGACGGCCGCCAAACGCCGGCCGTAGGAGTCCATGCCATCTTCGGCGTCGCCCGCGAGCCATTCCACAAACCCGTCCTCCAGGCTGCGCGCTGCGCTGCCGCTGCCCAACCGCGCCAAAATGGACAACTCTCGCGTTCCCAGTTCCCATCCATAAAAATCGTTCAGCGCCCGCGCCAAGGCCGCAAACCCTGACGCCGACGATGCAAATCCAGCGGCCGTCGGCACGGTATTGCGCGCCTGCACCTCAAAACAGACTCCCGGCGCGGGCCGGAACAAATCCAGATAGGCGCTGGTGCGCCGCACGAAGGGACTCTGCAACGATAGCGGTGCGCTATTGAGCCAAACCGCGTCATTCATCCCGTCCGCGAAACCAATCTCTACTTCCGATCCCAGCCGCCCCAGCGAAATGGACAAACTGCTCGTCACCGGCAGATTCAACTCCTCGTCGCGCTTGCCCCAATATTTCACCAGCGCGATGTTGGCGGACGCGCGCCCATGACCCCGCTCGGCCGCCATGCCCCGGCCCGCGGTCAAACTCTCGACAATTTTTCGCGCCCGGTTCATTCAACAGCCTCCACCGCGACACCCCGGGCGTCCACCTGAACCGCCAATGACGGCACCCCCCACTCCCCGCGCATCGCCTTGCCCAACCCGATCACGCAATCACCCAAACCCGAACCCGAAATTTTGCTGCCCAGAATATTGGGATCCTCCCGCAGCGCGTAGATCAGCTCCGACAGCTTGGCCTCATTGACCCCCAGCGCATCCATCAGCCCCTGATGAACATTCATCAGCTCCCCGACCGCGTCCCAATCCTCGCTGGCCGCAGCGACAAACGCTCGTTGCACCACCTCGCCAATCAATTCCTCCAAACGGTCATAAACCCCGGGCAGCCGCTTGCGGCTTTCCTCCACCAGCGCCACCACCTCCGTGGTGGGCCGCTTGTATCCGGAATAGAGCACCGTCAATTGCGGCAGAACAGGAAGCGCCACCACCTCCATCGGGTCCGCGGTATAACGCAAAAATCCGCCATGAACGCTGGCGGCCACGTCCGCGCCCGAACCCACCCCCCCCTGCACCTTGCGGATAACCTTGATGCTCTGCTCGATCACCCGCTCCCGCGCCGGCTCGACATCCCGCGCACCCTCGAGTGCGGCCATCGTGGCCACAGTCACCGCCGCGCTGGTCCCCAGTCCCATCACCGACGACATTCCCGAGCGAATATCCAGCTCGAAACCCTGCGCCAGCTCATCACGCATTGCCCGGATCGTCCCCAGCACAAAACGGAAACTCTCATTCGGCGCCAAATCCCCCAGCGTGGTTTCGTGCTCCCCCAGCGTCGAATGCAACAGCACAGCATCGTCAGTCCGCGGCGTCAATTTCACCTTCATCCGCTTGCTGATGGCGCAAACCAGCGCGGGTTGGCCGCGCAAAACGGCATGCTCACCCATAAACATCAGGCTGCCCGGCGCGGAGGCTTGGACGGCGCGCAAACTCATGGAGCAGCAATCACACCACGCGCACGCCCAGCGGATCCGGGCGCACGGTCATCAGTTCATAGCCGTATTTCGCGCATAGCTCGGCAGGCGCCTCGCGGGTTGCCACCATCACCATCCCGGCCGCGTCCCCGCCCGCAGCGCCCGCGCCGCAAATTTTCGCCGCGGCGCCAGTGTTTTCCACTTCGGCCACAAAATCGGCCACCCGCCCCGGAACCACCCCGATCTCGTTCAACAGGCGATGGTTATCCCGCACCGACCGCTGAAAATCCTGCAAATCATCCTGTTCCATGGCCAGCCGCATCCGGCCGGTCACTGCCTCAAATTCGTCCCAAAGCCCGCTGCGGGGACCCACCCGCCGCGCCACCGCAGATACTGTGTCGCCCGTCGAGCTCGCCGGCTGCCCGGTATTCACAATATATAAGGGCATCTGCGGCAGCGGCATCTGCTGCGCCTCCCCCCTCTGGAACCACACACACCCCCCGTGCATCGAAACATAGGTGTCCAACCCGCTCGATTTTCCATGCTGCAAGTTTTCCACCTCAAGACTGTAGCGCGCGAACCATTCCGGACGGAACTCGACCCGGTAAAAGTGGCCCACGCCCCGCAATACACTCAAAATCATGGCCGCCGATGACCCCATCCCGCAGCCAATCGGAATATTCGAGGTCATCCGCACATTCACCCCGCCCCCCATCTTCAGGTGCAGGCCGTCCAGAACCGTCACAAACGCGAAACGGAACAAATCCACCGGCTTGTGCAACACCTCGCGAATGGACAGTTTCCCCGCCAAAAACTCCTCATAATTTCGAGATACCCGCCCGTGAAACTCCCGCAACGCGCGCAACGTAAATGAACTGGGCTCAGTTTTGAGGTTGGGCAAATCAAACGACACCGTCCCCGCCACCCCCTCTTCCGTAATGAAGGCTTGGGCGTTGCGGTTCACCGCCATGGCAATGGCCGGACGACCATAAACCACCGCGTGTTCACCGCTCAGGATCAATTTACCTGGTGCAACGGTTTTCATAGGCAATTCCTGCGTAACCTACCCCCTATCCGCCCCTTTGTAAAGCACCAGCAACCCCCATTTCAGCGCATGGCAGAACTCATTTGCTTCCGATTCACATCCCATCCCTACAACATTCGCGACCCATGCCTCCATGCAACCCAATCTTGCCGGTTGATCCTATGGCCAGAGTTAGTAGATAGTAGGACTAAACAAAGCCAGCCCATGACCCCGCGTTGTTCACCGCCAGCCCATGCCCTGCAAACCGGGTTTGGCCTGTTGCTGACCATCCTGCTTCTGGCCAGCTGCGTGCGCATGCCTCCAACGCCACCAACTTCCCCATCGCCCCCCGCGCCCCCGGCCCCCCGACCCATGCCCCCGCACCCATCTCCGCCCCCCGTGACACCTGCGCCATCGGCCCGCCTCTCCACCGACACTTGGATGGCCATTCAGACCCGGCTCGACCGCGACAACTGTTCACCCGGCGGCATTGATGGCCGCTGGGGGTCCAAGAGCCGCAATGCCCTCATCGCCTGGCAGCTCAAACACGATCGACCGCCAACCGGCGAAATCAGTGCCGACATCCTCCAGCGCCTTGGCGCAACCAACGACCTCATGACCACCTGTATGGTCACTGCCGCCGATCATGCGGCTCTGACTCCCACCCCAACCTCCTGGCTTGAACGCTCGCGCATGGAGCGCCTCGGTTTTGCCACCATCGAAGAAAAAATGGCTGAAACCTACCACCTGTATCGTGCCGCCCTGCGCAAGTTGAACCCCCGCGCGCCTTGGCCCAATCCTCCGCCCGGCATTCACCTTGTCGTTCCCAATGTCCGCGCCCGCCCCCTCCCGGCCCTCTCGCGGATAGATATCCACGTCAGCAAAAAATATCTGCGCGCCTACGACTCCGAAGGCCGGCTTGCCGCGCACTTTCCATGCTCCATCGCCGCGGATCCCCGCAAACGCCCCATCGGCGACACCCTCCATGTCACGGTCTGGGCCGAAAATCCCGACTACACCTTTGATCCCGAACTATTCGCGAATGATCCCGAGTCCGCCACCATCGGCAAACGACTGCGCATCCCCCCGGGCCCCAACAATCCCGTGGGTGTGGCCTGGATTGGTCTCGATCGTCCCGGCTTTGGCATCCATGGCTCTCCCTCGCCGGAAGAAATCAGCCGGACCGAATCTCTCGGTTGTTTTCGCCTGACCAATTGGGACGCCGCCAAACTGGTGCGCGCCGTCCATGCCGGCCTCCCCGTCCGCGTACTCCCCTGAACGCCCGTCAGTATTGATGAATCATTCAGGCTGGTCTTTGGAAGACCCATCCCGCCCATACAAGAAGCGCAGCCAATGCGGAGTCATCCGCGCCCAGGCCGCTTCATTGTGCTCGGCCTGAGCCTCGATGCGAACCATCAGCCGCCCGCCGGGAAAGCCCGTCTTTTTCAACAAATCCGCCATTTTCAAGGTGCCATCCAGCAAACGCGCCTCCAAATCCCCCGCTCCGCCGCAGGATAGAAAGAGCCGGATGCCGGGCAATTTATCCCCGCTGTCCTTGACCATCTGAAAGCTCGCCTCGCCAAACTCCCGGATAAAGGCGGGCGACAAACAAGCCGCCCCCTCAAACACGTCCGGATGCTTCCATCCCGCGTAAAATGAAATCAGCCCACCCATGCTCGATCCGGCAATGCTTGTTCGTTCCGGCTCCGTTCGCCATCCCTCATCCACCAGAGGCTTAAGCTCCTCGAGCAGAAAGCGCAAATAGTCCTTGCCTTGACGCGCCGGCGCGTATTCCTCGTGGCGGGCATCCGTGCAATCCACCGCCACCACAATAAACGGCTCCAACTCCCCGTTGGCAATCATCTCCTCCGCCCACTCATCCACTTGCCAATCCTGACCCCATGTCGAAGTGGTCGGATCAAACACCTGCCGGCCATCGTGCATATAAAGCACGGGAAACCGCTGTTCCGGCAGCTCCTCATAGCCCGGTGGCAGCCACACAATCACATCCCGCTCACGCTTGAGAAATCTCGAAGCCACCCGGGGCAACACGACGTAATTGCCGGTGATCCGCGGCCCGGTCATCTCCTGAACGCTATCCTTCCATGCCGTCACATTCACCACAATCTGACCTCCCTCCTGCGGTTCCAGCAACCGGTTGCCCGGCACGCGTCCATTGGCATCTACGGCTTCCGTGGACCAGGTTCCCCGCGTTATCTTGAACTCAACCGGCTGGTCCGACCGCAGGCGCAATGGCGCTTCCCAACGATTCTCATCCATCCGCGTCATCGGTATGGCATCCGGACTCCACGCACCCAACTCCGCGGTCGAACCCGTCAAAAACACCTGCTCCCCCACCCCCAGGCTCACCGCCGTCTGCACCACCACCAGCATGCGAATCATTTTGGTCTCCTCACGCGCAACATCCCGAGCGCGCAACATTCTTATGTCCTTCTCCGCGCCAATACAATCGCCAAATCCTCCCCGGCCGGAAAAACCGACCCCATCCAATTTCTGTTCCGCAGTTTTGAACGTCCTTCCCGCCTTGCCGCGGAACCCTCCCTTGGGCTATGCTCCGGCAAACCTTCAGAGGAGCTTTTTATGATCCATCCAACGGCCATTGTCGAGTCGGGCGCCCGGCTGGGCGCGAATGTGCAAATCGGTCCCGGGGCCTACATCGCGCCCACCGCGGTGATTGGCGAAGGCTGCATCCTTGGTCCCCATGCCGTTGTGCTGGACCATGTCACTCTCGGCAACCACTGCAAGCTGCATGCCGGCGCCGTCATTGGCGACCTGCCCCAAGACCTGTCCTTTAGCGGCGAACCATCCTATGTGGTCACCGGCGACCACTGCACCTTCCGTGAAGGCGTCACCGTCCATCGCGGAACCAAACCCGGCAGCACCACCCAACTGGGCAGCCACGTCTTCATGATGGCCAATTCCCATGTCGCCCACAATTGCGCCGTGGGCGACCACGTCATCATGGCCAATGGCGTCCTTTTGGCCGGACACGTCGCCATTGGCGACCGGGTGTTCATGGGCGGAAGCTCCGCGGTCCATCAGTTCTGCAATATTGGCCGTCTCGCCATGATTGGTGCCATGGGGGCCATCATCAAGGACGTCCCCCCGTTCTGTATCACCGCCACCTTGGAAGCCAGCACTGTATATGGACTCAACCTCATCGGCCTGCGGCGCGCGGGCCTCGAACCCGCCGAACGTGACCAAATCAAACAAGCTTTTGACATCCTCTACCGCTCCGGACTCAATGTCACCCAGGCCAAGGCCGCCCTTCGTACCGACACAGCCAACCTCTTCTCGGCGGAATACGCGGACTTCCTCGAAAAGACCACCCGTGGAATCTGCCGCTATCGTTTCGCCGACCACGCCTCGAATGACTGAAGCTCCTGCCATTCAAGTTGCTCTAGGTGGAATCCCGGCGTACGAACTCCTCGACTCCGGCAACCGGCGCAAACTTGAACGCTTCGGCTCGGTCACTCTGATCCGCGGCGAACCCAAGGCGTGGTGGCAGCCCGCACTGTCCAAACGCGACTGGAACCGGGCCCGGGCCGTCCATCACGAAGATACCGGCTGGCAACTGCAGCCCGGCTGCCCTCGCTCTTGGGATCTGAACGAAGGCAACCTCACGTTCCGCGCCCGCATTTCCGACACAAGCAAGCACCTGGGCCTGTTCCCCGAACAAGCGCCCCACTGGCAGGCTATTCGCAAGATGGCAACTCCCGGCGCGCGCCTGCTCAATCTCTTTGGCTATACCGGAGCCGCCACCCTTGTGGCCGCCGAAGCCGGATGGCAGCCCACCCACGTGGATGCTTCCAAACCCGCCGTCGCTTGGGCCCGCCAAAACCAATCCGCCTCCAACCTTGATCAGAAACCCATTCGCTGGATTGTCGAAGATGCCATGAAATATGTTCGCCGCGAAATCAAGCGCGGCTCCCGCTATGACGGCATTCTCCTTGACCCGCCCGCCTTCGGCCGCGGCCCCGACGGCAACATCTGGAAGGTTGAACGTCAGTTGTCGGAACTTCTCGATCTTTGCCGCCAGGTCCTCACCCCCCGTCCCCGCCTGCTCATCCTCACCACCTACAACATCGAGGCCTCTTCCCTCATGCTCCACAACCTTCTCGGCGACGTAATGAAGCCCTATGGCGGCCACCTTGAAGCCGGCGAGCTGGCCCTGTCACACTTCGCCAAACCGGACCGCCTCCTGCCCCTTTCCATCTATGCCCGCTGGACAGTCAAACCCTGAATCTTTGCCCGCATCAACGTCCGAGTTGTTGCGTTTGGCCAATCAATGAAAACTCTCCGCGATATCGGCGAAAACGAGCTCCTCCGCCAACTGCTCCCGCGCCTGCCCCAACAATCCGGAACCGTGACCGGTCCCGGCGATGATTGCGCTGTCCTACGACTCCCCGGCACATCCCAAGACCTTCTGCTCACCACCGACCCGGTCATTGAACATCAACATTTCACTCCCGACACCCCCCCCCGCCTCATCGGGCGCAAGGCCATTGCCCGCGCCATCTCCGACATCGCCGCCATGGGCGGCGTCCCCAAATGGCTCCTTGTCAATTTGGTGGCTCCCGCAGACTCTCCTCTCTCGCGCGTCCGCCAAATCCAGAATGGTCTGATCCAAGCCGCCAAAACATGGCGCTTGGGCATTCTCGGCGGCGACACCGCCGAAGGCAACTCTCTCGAGCTCCATACCACCGCCATCGGCCTGATTCCCCGGGGAACCGCCATCTTGCGCTCCGGCGCCCGCCCCCGCGACATCATCTATGTCACCGGCTCTCTTGGCGCATCATGGCATCAGGGCAATCGCCATCATCTAACCTTTCAACCACGTCTTAAAGCCGGCCAATTTCTCGCGAAACACCGCTATGCCACCTCCATGATTGATCTCTCCGACGGCCTCGCCACCGATCTCACCCGCCTCCTCGATGCCTCAACCTGCGGCGCTCATGTTCACGCTGATGCCATCCCCATCTCCCCCGCCGCCCGGAAAACCGATGCCCCCCTTGAACACGCTCTCAGCGATGGCGAAGATTTCGAGCTGCTCTTCACGGTTTCCCTCCGGAAAGTCCGTCGTTTTGAAGCCGCTTGGCATCAATGTTTCCCCCGTCTTCCCGCAACCCGCATCGGTGAAATCCTCTCTGATCCCCGCCGACGCCAGCTCCTTCACCCCAACGCCCCCCCCGCCCCTCTTCACCCTACCGGGTTTCAGCATTTCTCCCCGCCCGCACCATAATCCCCCTCCAGTACCCGCCCGATCCGTTCCCGTTGACCTTACTTCCCCATCACATCTCGATATAGCTCCGCAAACTGCTTCAAAACTTGAGCTGAATCATGGTTTCTCTCGACATATTCGCGTCCCCGCCCCCCCAGGGCTTTGGCCTGGTCAGCATGGACCAATAGGTCAACCCACGCCATGGCAACATCGTCAGGAGACGCATCGACGGGCAAAAGCCGACCGGTAACTTCATCCTGTACAAGTTCACGATTGCCGCCACAATCCGTAGCCAAAACCGGCAAACCTGCCGCCATATATTCCAAAATCGTATTAGAAAGGCCTTCGTTCCGGCTCGGCACCAGCGCACCAACCTCGCCAAGCTTCAAAAGCGGGGGCACTTCATGTACTTCCCCAAGAAAACATACCGCATCGACCACCCCCAAGGCCATAGCCCGCTCACGAAGCTTGCTCATCTCCGGCCCAACGCCTGACACAATCAAAACTGCGTCCGGTATTTCTTGCCGCACCAAGGGAAGTGCATCAATCAATAAACCTGTGTTTTTCTCCGGATCCAACCGGTTCACCACCATCAACCGTTGACCCTCAGGCAATTCATCGCTGCGTGGAAACGCCTGTCGGGCCTGAGCATCAAACCCCTCCAAATCCAATATGTTGGGTACAACACGGGTCTTGGCTTCGGACAATCCTCGGGCAATAAAGTGGGCTTTCACCGCTCGAGCGTTGACCACCACACGAATGGCCCCTCGATCCGCCCATCGCATCATAACCAGTTTCCAACGAGGATAGATCTCGCCAAGATCGCGTCGACTCGTCGTGTGTTTGATCCCCGCCCAGCGGGCGGCAATCTGTCCAAAAATAGCCGCATCCGCGTCCCAGGCGTGAAGAATATCGATCTTTTCCCGCCGCAACCACTTGGAAAAACGCCAAAGCTCAACCAATGTGCTCCACCGGGCCAAATGCCGGATTTTCAACTCATACACCGGGCCGCATACCTCCTCAACAGCCTCCAAATAAAATCCCCGCCGATGAAATGCCGCCACCCGGTGATCCTGCCCCAATCCGGCCAGACCCAGCACCACCTGCGCGCACTGCCCCTCCGTCCCCCCCCGGATAAGGTCGTATACAAGATGAGCCACCCGCGACTCGCTCACGGCAGAACGGTCTCCATCAGGCAACTGACTTCTTGACATATAAAACAAACGGCGATGGTTACATTCCTGCTGCTGACAACACTCAACCGACCCAACATCATGCCGATTCTTCCCGTACGACACGAACGGCACGAATCCGCTTGCGATCCTCTTCCACGCGCAACAACCCAATCAACGCCGATGTGCAACCCGCCAGCAGCATCATGGGCGGAAACCATACCGATGGACAAAAATAACCCCCAACGGCGGTGGCAATCCCCTGCATTTGCAGGGTCCAGCCCAAAGCTGATATGGCGGGCCACGCTTTTGCTTTCCATTGAATCCAGCGTCCGCCAAATATCGTAAGTCCAACCAACCCCGCGTACAGTCCCATCCCAATAAAACCCATCTGGCGACCAGCCATCAGAATCTCGCAATGCACTTGGCCGCGCGCCATCGGGAAATCTCCGATATATTGCGATGGATCCGGATACACCCCGACGCCGAATACCGGATAGGCTTTAATCAGAGCCCAAGTGTCTCGATTTTTGGCTTTTCGCTCTTGCGCAGACTGCTGATCCTGAGTGAGAGGTCCACCCGCATCCTCTTCATTTTTTCCGAACATGAAGGAGAATACCGACTCCGGTATGGTTCGGAACCGCTGCTTGTTGCCCTCGCTGGTCAGCGGATAGATCAGTGCAATGGCGACGATGCCCACAAGAAGGGTCTTCCATCGCCGCCCAATGTAATGCGGAACCAAAAAAAACGCCATGGCAATCAGCGTCACCATCCCGGTTCGGCTACCGGTTTCAAAAATAATCATGACCGCGGCAAACGCACAAAGCAGAAAGCCGTACTTTTGCCATTTTTTTGTGCCTTGCTGGTAGGCGTACAGGTACAATGGCAGGAATACGCACATCATGTAGGCAAAGCTGTTCGGGTTTTCAATCAGTGAAACCGCCGCACCCATCAGGCGGTCGCCCGCATAGGTTGCACCAGAACGAATCAACTGCACCCCGGCTTTGATCCACCACAAAGTAGACACCAGTGCCACCATCTGTACCGTCCACACCCGTTCGAAGGTGACGGCTGTCGCCTCCACCATAATCAGGAGCAGCGAATTTTTAACAATGGTATCCAAGTACGGATTCCATGCCGAAGACCTTTGAAACACCCCGATATGCTGGGAGAGAAAAGCAAAAAACAACAAAAGCAACGCCAGTATCGTTCCGGGCCCCAAGCGAATAATCGGCCGGTTTTCCTCCAAACACGCAAGAATATGCAATACCGCACCGATAGCAACCGACACATACGCAATGCGTAGCGGCCACAAAAACATGAACCGATTCTGCGGCTGCACCAGCAAAATCACCACATACCACAGTAAAAACCGAAACGCCCAGAGATTCATGATCAACGATCGCTCTTAGTCCACTAATCTCATTCAGCATTCATATCTTGAACAGTCATTGAGTCGGCATCATAGACTACCCCAACCAGTCTCGCAATCAGCAACTAAACATCAGCAACTAAATATGGCCATAAATGCCTGCGAAACAGCGCATGATTCGTGAGATAATGTGGCGCATGTCCGCCGTAGAATAACATAGCTGTATTGGAAGAGAATATTACACTATAATGCGCGCATACAGAAAGGGTTGATGTGAAATTTGATCGTCTTGTTGAGAGTTATCGTGAGCGGATGCGGGCGGCTGCCGGGTTGGCCGAGGGTAGATTTGTGGCGAAGGAGGACGCTCTGACACTGCTGCGGGCGGTTCTCCGTAGTGGGGATCGGGTTTGCATTGAGGGGAACAACCAAAAGCAAGCGGATTTTTTTGCGCGGGAAATGGTCAAAATAGATCCGGCCGAGATTAATGGACTGCACATGATCCAATCCACGCTGGTGTTGGATGAGCATTTGGAGGTGTTTCGTCGGGGATTGGCAGATCGTCTGGATTTTGCCTATTCGGGTCCCCAATCGAAGGCGCTCTATCAGTTGGCGACTGAGAAAAAGGTGCAGATTGGGGCTATTCACACCTATTTGGAGCTATATGGCCGCTATTTTGTGGATTTGTACCCGCAGGTGGCCATTTTAGCGGCGGAGGCCTGCGATGCGGCCGGCAATATTTATACAGGCGGTAACACGGAGGATTCGCCCACAATTGCTGAAGCCACACGCTTCAAGATGGGGGTGGTGCTTGTTCAGGCGCGCCAGCAAATGGAGCAACTGCCCAGGGTGGATATTCCGGCCTCATGGGTGGATTTTATCGTGGTGACAGGTGAGAACTATCACTTGCAGCCGCTCTTTACGAGGAATCCGGGTAAAATTACGTCGCAACAGATTTTGATGGCGATGATGACATTAAAGGGGATTTATCAGCCCTATGGCGTGCAGGCACTCAACCATGGCCTGGGTTATGCCACGGCGGCCATTGAATTGCTGTTGCCGACCTATGGAGCTCAACTCGGCCTCAAAGGCAACATTGCCACTCGTTGGGTGCTCAACCCCCACCCCACCCTGATCCCGGCGATCGAGGCTGGGTTTGTCGAACATATTTATGCCTTTGGAGGGGAACCGGGTATGGAGGAGTATATTCGAGCTCGGCCCGATATTTTTGCGGTCGGCCCGGATGGCTCGATGCGCTCGAATCGTTGCTATGCCCATATTGCCGGATTGTACGCGATTGACCTGTTTATTGGAGCGACTCTGCAAATTGACCGTTTTGGCAATTCGTCAACGGCCATTCGCGGCATGATTGCCGGATTTGGCGGGGCACCCAACTTGGGCGGCACCCCTCCCGGCCGTCGGCATAATTCAGTGGCCACCACGTCGGCGGGCGGCCTGCGAGAAGACGTATTCCGTGGACGCAAGCTGGTGGTTCAGATTACGCCCACCCGGACTGAGAAAAGAGATATCCCGGTCTTTGTGGACGAACTTGATGCCCAGCAACTCCATCGGGATGGCGTGTTTTCCGAGCCACCGATCATGATTGCGGGCGATCAGGTGACCCATATTGTCACTGAACAGGGAATTGCCTATCTGGACAGGTGCATGGACTGCGATACACGTCAGAAGGCGGTGGCTGCCGTGGCCGGCGAAACGCCTGTTGGGGCCAAGGCCAATGCGGCAGACCGCGATAAGTTACGGGCGGCGGGCATTCTGAAAACAGTCGAGGATTTAGGCATAGACCCGGCCATGGCCACACCCGAGCTTTTGCCCGCGCATTCACTTGAAGATCTGGTGGCGGCTTCCGGTGGTCTCTACCGTATTCCTCCCGGCTGCAAGGGATAACCCGAATTGGCCTTGCCTTGCAGCCGCAAGGTGTTCATGCTGATTGCACGCCACCGAAAATGACAGGGAGAAGCACCATGAATCCATTATTGAAGACCTTATGTCTGGTCATCTGCCTTGGTTGGGTCTTGGCGCCGCCCCCTGCCCGTGCCGAAGACCTCACCACCCTGTCTGGGAGCGACTATATGAATGTGGTGGTGCGCAAGATCGAACCCGACCGCCTTACGTTTGATCATGCCGAAGGTAGCGCCTGCGTGCCGATGACCGATTTGCCCGAAGCTTGGCGCAAAGGTTACGGTTATGATCCGCAGATGGCCGCAAGATTCGGGCGTTCGCGGATTGCCGCGCAGAAGCGAGCGGAAAAGAAACGCAGGGCGGCCGAAGCTGCTTCAATGGCCGTTGAGACTGAATGAGCGCACCCGGCTTCAGGATCCAACAATTTGCTGCCACACAAATCGTACAGGTCGAAGCAGCCAATAAACTCCATGCATAGCCGGCGGCAGAGCCCACCAGCGGAAATCCCCATCGCCCGGGGTTAGGATTCTTCGGATTTGATATCGCTGCTTTTCACGGGGATTCATCCAAAGCTCATGATATCGGCGAAGGTCTTGCCCCCGTACTGAGGATTCACTGCTGAACAGCAGATGCTCTGATTGGGCCAAGAGTAGGGAGGAGACAAATGGTTGCGCCAGACATGCAAAATCCATTCCCAAGAAATTGTTGGCCATCTTACAACCGCCCGCCAATGCGAGTGTTGCCATATGAGAGTTGCCGGCCAGTTCCCGAGCTTCTTCAAGAGCATCGGGATGCCTGACCAGCAGTCCGGCAATATCCAGTAGCCAGGCCAGCCGTTCCCACCCATGCCAAATGCCATGCAGACAACCGTAGAGCAGATGCAGCGCAGGAGTCGGCGCGCGCGCCTCGACCTCATCCAGTTTCTGCCAGGTAAACTGGTCCCTCCAGCTCGAGTTATTGCGCATAGGCCAAGGATAGTGAGGCGGGAACAAGCGATGCTTGAGCTCTACGATAAAACCGTCAGGATGGTGAAAAGAAATTCCCCAGCCGAAATGCCACAAATGAAACCGTCTGAGCGAGTCTTCCACTTCCGGCGCGTAACCCTCCCCCATCAGAACCTTGCCCAGTTTCAGACCATCCTGCGGATCACACAGGAAATCCAGGTCATCATAACTCCGCAAGCCCGGCTCAGGCCACGCCTGTCGAGCCAACGCGGGACCTTTGAGCAGTGCAAGCGAACGAGCTTGAGGCGCCATGAGGGTATAGAGGCGTTCGGCTTCCCGGGTGAAGCGCGCCGCGTGGCGAACATAGGCGTATGCCATGGCGGTTGCCTGTTTGTCCGCGGTTGCCAGTTCCGTCTGGAGCAGATTAAATACGCCGTGACGACGGGTCAGAGCAAAGAGTTGCCCGGCAATTTGCGCGTCGAGAGGTTCCACCTCATCTTGGATGGGCAGGCCATGAAGACGTCGAAATGCCTGCCGGCAAATTGACCTGAATTTCCCTGCAACGCGAATGTCTGTCGTTGGCTCCTGAACGATTCCGACCGATTGCTGCATGTCAACGCGAAGCCTTTGTTGACCGGCAAGCGGGAGTTTCCAACGAGGGGCAGAGTCTGGCCAGACCATACAGCGCCAGGGCAAGGACAAAGGGCCAGGCAACCAAGGCGTATCTGTGTTCGGCCGTGTTGAAGGCGAAACCCAACATCGTCGTTCGCAAAAGCACAAAGATGGCTCCGGCCAAAACAACCCGGCCATGCCAACTTTGTGTCAACCTGCGCCAACCCCTGCAAGCCGCCATCCCGCCACCCGCCGCGAACAAAAGAAGAACCAGCTTAAATAACAACAATGACGCGGTGAGGCATCGGCTGACGACTCGCGGGCAACGGGCCAGCCCGTGCAATACATGAGTGGCATTGCTCAGGTTCACCCATAAATGACACGAATTGAATAAACGCCCCCACACATAATAACTCCACGGGGATGCGGCGATTCGGGCTAGGGCCATCTCCTCGAATCTGCGGTCGTCCTCTATCGTCATATAGCCCCGCACCTGAACATTTCGCGCGATGTCGGTGAAGGTGTCCAGCTCCGCGGGATTGGTGAACACTCGGTTGGAGAGCCGTTTTGCATAAAGTTCGTTTATTGTTTCATTCGTCATCCGGCTAAACAGCAATTCTTCTTTCCAATGCTGCGGCCCTATCCACGTGCCAACCCACTGCCTAAAGCCCGGGGTGGCGTGACGGAGGTCTCCGACCATTCGAACGCGATGTTCTGTCTGCCAGTGGTAAGCCACATTCAAGCTGACCGCAAACAAGAAAGACGCACCCGCCAAAGCGGCATAGAGGAGCCATGCTCGCCACGAGAATGCGCCAAGAGCGAGGACGCCAACCACACCCAACATGATGCAGGCCAGGGCAATCATTTCGGGACGAACCAATAAAGACAAACTGAGCAGCAGGCTGCCAAATAGAATGATCGCACTGCGAACACCTGTCTTGCGGCAGCTCCCCGAAAGCGTGAGGAACAATAGCCCGGTCACGGCAAGGAACATCGTGAGCGTATCAGGATATATCGACACGATATAAGCCGATGTCCACGGTTGCGCACCCAACACCAAAGCCGCCACGGTTCGGAAACTGTTTACAGAAGAGAATCTGAATGTTGCGAACAGCACACAGGTAGTGACCAGTAGATCCAAAATATACTGAACGATGCTTACCCTCTGCCGAAGCTCCTGAGTGGTCTCGCCACGAGAAATCAGTACCGCAACAAAGGCAGAGTATCCCGGAGGACGAAAATCCGAATACCTTATTTCTCCCTCTTCAACAGCTTGTACTGGCGGAAACCGGCCGTACTTACATAGGTAACGAGCCTTTGACACATAGTTGGCCTCATCTCCTGAGAGGTCGGCCGAGAGCGGAGTCAACAGCAACAAGATCAGCTTCACTATCATGAGCGCAAAAAAGATTATCCATGGGATAGATTGCCCCAGCCTTCTCATCCTTTAATCCCCTGTTGCTGAATATGCTGTCGGAAGCGATGTGACGCAAAATGAGCGGACAAGTGCGACTAATGGTGCTGAACAATGCTCCCAAACATATTGTCTTGCGTTAGTGCGGGCGGCGGCGGAGAGCCGTTGCCATTCGGCCTCATCGGTCAACAGCCGTTGCAAGGCGTCCGCGACGCCAGACACATCGTCAGGATCGTAAAAGACACCTCCCGAACCACAGATTTCCGGAATGGCGCAGACGGTGGAGCTGACCACGGGCGTCCCGAAGAGCTGGGCTTCGATGGCGGGAATGCCAAATGATTCGCACCGGCTCATCAGGCAGAAAACGCGAGATTCGGCATAGAGCTGATCGAGACGATCACGGGAAACAAAGCCTGGGATTTCAACAGCATTGTCCAGACCGAGGTCCGAGATCAGACGGCGGATCTTCCTCTCATAAGTTTTGTCGGGCCAGTTGCCGGCCAGCACCAGACGGGCGGACGGGAGTTCTTCGCGAACCAGCCGAAAAGCCCGCACAAGTGTTTCAATATTTTTATGCGGAGCCATGGCTGACACACATAGGATTTGATGCACCTGGCGGGGGGCGCTCAGCTCGGCTCGCTCGTGTGTGGAGTCATTGGCGGCTTGATGAACCACGAGGCCTCTTTGCTCGTGAAAACCCGCATTGGCCCGGTAGGCTTCCTGCATATAGCGAGAATTAAAAACCATGGCAGCAGCCACGCGCATGGATCGCCGATAGGCACGACGCTGAAGCCAAGCTTTTAAGGCATCACGCCGCCGCCGGGCGGCAGGAACCAGTGCCCACGGATTCTGACAGAAGACAATTTGCGGAATGATCAGACCCTGGGCTGCAATGCCACTGGGCGTAAAATAGGCTCGAGCAGCATGGCGTTGGACCAAACGCGGCAGGTGAACACGTTCCCAAATCGCGCGAAACAGCCAGTGACGGGTGGCCAGGGGAGCAATTACCCAGTCAGTATGCTCATCCAAAGCATCACGCAACTCGCGCATGTCGTCCCGTGCAACAATCACCAGACGGATGTCGTTGTTCAAACCTTCGACAACCTGTCTCAAGTGCCCGAGCAGCACATGAAGACCGCTGGTGTGAGTAACCGACAGAGCGTTGACCAGCAATTTAGGCAAGCTCGTCAAGAGAGGTCTCCGCTTCAACGATATTCCATCGGATCAGGCGCACGGGACTTCCGCGAAGCACCTGCCGGAGGCTGTGCAACTCTTCATCTGAGATGGCTTCAGTCAGATACAGACGGTCAATTCGATGCTGAACTATCAACGTGGACAGATCATGGATTCCGCCCACCACACGAATGCCGTGGACCGCATGCCCGATGGTTGCCGTATCGTTGCTGACAAGCCCCGCGATATCCAAGGGCTCCAGCGGCGGCTCACGGAACACCGCCTGGCGCAGAAACAAAGAGGTGCGATATCCCGTGCCATAAATCAATGCACGAGAGCTGCGGCCAAACCGTCCGGGGACTCGCATGCGCCGCTGCATCAGATCCTGGACCACCCGCAACGCGGCTCGCGTAAACATTACTGCGGGAGCCGCCAAACCACCCAAAAGAAGATAGCGGTGCAAAAGAATCAGCCCGCCAGCCTTATCCAAGCCGCCCAAAAGATGCAGTCCATAGGCAACGGCATAGCCGAGAACCACGGCAAATCCGGTAGCGGCATATTCGGACACTCTAGCCAAATACCATATTCGCGTGTAGGAGCGGAACAAAAGCAACATCAAAAAAGGAACGACCACATCGGTGGCCACATGGCGCAACCAAACGGCTTTGAGCGCCGTGAAGGTTGTTCCTTCTGGAACTGTCATCAGACAGTGGACAGCCAGCAATGCCGCATTCAGAATCAACAGATCGCCGATAATATAAAGAATCAAGGTTTGATTGCGCCGTACAGGTCGGGCAAGGCCCTGCAAGACCGCGTGCCCACTCTCGCGAAGCTCAATATCGGCCAGATGACGGACCACGGTATAGGCGGCCAGCATGAATGCCAGAATAAGGATGCCCAGGGCACGGTCATTGAAAATGGTCACCAAGAGGCCAACGGCTGCCAACGCCATGGTGGCGAGATACAGCAAACGCGCCACTTGCCCTTGGTCGCGCCCTTCGCGCAGGAGACGATGGTGCAGATGATCCTGATCGGCCGTGTCCAGCCGGGGCGCGGCATCGTCTCCAGCCAACTGGCTTAGAAATCGTCGGACGGTACGTCGCCAAACGGCCAGCACGGCATCAAAAAGAGGCACGCCCACCGCCAGCATGGGAACCCCGATACCGGCCATAAAAGAGGCTTTGGCATTGGCCGAAATAGAGAGCACCGCCAAAGTAAATCCCAGAAACAGGCTGCCGGCATCGCCCAGAAAGACCGTGGCCGGATAAAAATTGTAGCGCAAAAAGCCCAAACAAGCTCCGATCAAGCCCAAAAACAGAAGGATATCGCCCGGGGATTTACGAAAGATAAGCGAAAGCCCAATGCCTGTGGCGGCAATCGCCGCAATGCCCGTGGCCAACCCATCCACTCCATCAATCAGGTTGAAGGCGTTCATCAAGGCGACAAACCAAATTATGGTCGCCACAGCATCCACCCACTCCGGGAAAGAGATCCCGAAGATATTTTGCAAATGAAACCCGGCGGCATAGGCGGCCATGGCCAAAAGCACCTGACCTCCCAATTTGGTCATTGGCTTGAGGTTGAAACGGTCGTCCAGCAGCCCCAGCAACATGACTCCCGTGCTCAAGGGCAGAAAACATAACCACCAGTCACTGGACAATTGGCCTGCAAATGGCTTCCAAGGGGCGAAGAACAACACTATGCATGCCACGTGAAAACCAACATATATGGCAAGGCCCCCCCCGCCCGGCACCGGTTTTTGATGAATTTTTCGCTGGCCCGGTTTATCCATGAAGCCCCAGCGCGGCGCCATCAGCCGCCAGAGCGGGGTCACGCTAAATGACACCACCAGGCCCGTTAGAAATACCACGGGATATTTGAGGATAACTTCCAGGTTCATGGCCAGCCTTGCCCTGCTTTTTCCACGATGTCGGCCAGTCTAGCACAATTGTCCTCGGCGGAGAAGTCGTCGCGATGCAATCGCAAGGCCCGGGCGCCTTTTACGTCGCGCAACCGGGCATCCATCAATTCCAAGGCGATGCTCTGGTATTCATTTGTAGCCGACGGCAGCAACCAGCCGGCATCGGCAGCAGCCAGCCACCGGCCCACCGCGCTGTGTGGAGAACCCGCAAAAGCCACAGGACGCCCGAGCGCACAGGCCGCCTGAAACTTGCTGGGCACAACCACGCCCGTCCACTCTGGCCGCTGGGAAACCAAATGCACATCTGCCGCGCGAAGATGCGCGGCGGCCTGTTCGGCACTCACCGGCGGCATAAACTCAAACAGATCTCCCCAGCGCCGCTCCCATTCCTTGCGAGCCGACCCATCGCCCGCAAACACAAATCTGCATCGCGGCAAGATTGCCTGCATGTGCCGGGCCAGCACCGCAAATTCTTCGGCGGAATGGGCACGCCCCATATTGCCACTGTAAAGCAATATGGTATCACCATCCGCCCACCCGCGCTCCCGGCGGCACTGCCGGGCCGCAATATCCAAAGAGTCATCCGGACGCAAGTTGCTCCAAACAGGGATCATCTCCACATTGACTGCGCCTCTGTTGCGGAGGTGTTCCGCCATATCAGGCCCGAGAGCGATAACTGAAGCGGCTCTTCGGCGTTCTTTTTGAGCCAAACGCTTCAGCAATGACAACAGCGGATTCCATGGATGCAGCCAACCATGGGCAAGGAGAGCTTCCGGATACAGATCCATGCACCACAAAACATAAGGCATCCCCAGCTCGGCCCAGGCCTGAG
Organism: Lentisphaerota bacterium; assembly: GCA_012511885.1. Taxonomy (GTDB): domain Bacteria; phylum Verrucomicrobiota; class Kiritimatiellia; order CAIQIC01; family Lenti-01; genus JAAZFE01. The sequence continues at coordinate 26,184 of JAAZFE010000124.1, forward strand.
CTCCCAGCAAGCCAATGAATGGTGGTGTGGTCAAGCAAACCACGGCGTCCGCAGCCAGCTGGCGAAACAGATGTCGTCTGGCCGCATAATAGAATCGCATATATTCAGCCAGTTTGCCCGCGAAGCGATTGCCGTGGTGTCCCCTGCTCCCCAGCCGCACCACCCGCACACCCTCGGGGTCCGCGGCAGCACCGTTAGCGCCTGCGCCATAACCTGCCGCGGAGGCAAGCACCGTGACAGCGTGGCCGCGCTGCGCAAGCATGACGGCCAAATCGTATAGCAGAATGCCCGTTGGAGCCTGTGCCGGCGGGAAGAACTGATTGATCAGAGTCAGCTTCACACAGGTCTTTTACGATTGGCCTGCCGTTTTTCCAATATTTTAGCACGCACCTGTTCGATATAGGCACGTCGGATTTGTGCGGCAATCAGGCCTCGCCGCCCTTCAAGGAATCCTCCGCATAGAACATAATGATAGAGGAACCATGCCCAACCTTCGCCGGGCAAGCGCATGGCAACAAGTTTCAAGAAACGTCGGCGTTCCTGCGCGTTGCCGAACAGCCGTGGCCGAATGGCCCTCACACCATAACGGCCGGCAGAGAGCGCCTGGAAGCGGACTGCCGCTTCCCAGGTGGAATAAGCGTTGTGTCGATCCAGATAGGCCGAAAGCCCCTTGACGTCGCGGTGTATCAAAGAATGTCCGAAACGACCCATGGAGCCCTCGACAATCAAGCGTTCATGCACCTCCATGTCGAGCTCTTCCCCAACATCGGGCAGTAGATTTTCAAAGCGTGCCCGGCCGCGCCGGAACAGGAACACGGCAGTGTGGCTAAATCCCCCGAAACGAAAACATCGCCCCATAAAGTGAAACTGCTTTCGCACAAGATAAGCATCATGAGTCTTGGCTGACGACAGCGCCGTTCTGACCTCTGTCCATAGTTCCGGTGGAATTGACTCATCGGCATCCAGCAACATGATCCACTCCGTGTTGAAGGATAAAAAGTCTAACGCCCACTGGCGTTTGCGGGGATATTGGCCGTTCCAGTGAAACTGCACCACCTCCGCGCCGAGCGACTCTGCGATGGTGGCGGTATCGTCCTGGCTTTGAGAGTCCACCACCACCACGCGTTGGGCGGGACCAAGGGTGGCAAGGCAGGCCTCGAGATTAGCCGCCTCATTTCGCGCCGCAATGACAACGGTTATGTCCAATTTATCCATCGTGGCTGACTTTACGATCACGAATACAGCGCGCGGGATTGCCGCCGACAATCTGCCCGGAAGGCACATCGTGCAAAGCGACCGCGCGCACCCCCACCACGGCATCCACACCAACGGTTATTCCAAGATGGATATAGGCCTCGGCACAAATCCAGGCCCCATCGTCAATCCGGATTGGTGCGATTTTAAGCGGCATATTGGGATGATCCACCTCATGCGTTGCGGCACACAAGAAAGCACGCTGGCTGACTGTGGCATGGGCGCCGATCTCAATTCTTGCCACATTATACAAGTCCACACCGTGGCTGATGGTGGCATAATCACCCAGGGATAGATTCCAAGGCGCCCAGATGCGTACGGAGGGCATGAGTTGGACTCCACGCCCCACTTGAGCGCCAAACAGTCGCAAGAGACAACGGCGAGGGGCATGCCAAAACCAGGGCGACGGCCGAAAGAACAGCGCCCAAACCACTTGCCAGAGCAAACGCCCCATCTTGTTGGCTGCCGAGTGAGGACTCGGGCATGCCAGGCGATCAGTCCTAATCTGAGAGGGCTTGGTCATGATGATGTTGAATGAACCTCCGCTATAATGTTCGCTTCTAGCATATTGTTATTCTCGTCACAAGTCGCCCCATTTTCGGGTTGGTTTGAGCTCGAATCTCGATTGTTTCTCGCGTGTGACAGTAATAAACCCATGGTTAATGCAAGGAGAAATACAACCAGAGGATCACCGTAAATTTGGGCGGACACCAATGCGGATGCTACATTGGCCACCAAAACAGAAAAGAGACCGGCAATCAACGCGATGGCGCCATGCCCTTGCTTGAGCTTCACGACACGGTAGGCAGTAACAAACAACATGGCCCCGAACATCAAAAACAACAAGGTGCCGGGTACTCCCAGTTCGGCCATCATCTTGCTTGGACCGCTTTCCTGCCAGGCCCGCGGTATTTCCGCATTGGCAATATTGTGCACCCCCTGCTGTGTCACCCCCAAGCCATATCCCCAAAATCCGGCCTGTTTCACCGTGCTCAAAACCGAGCCGATCCCATGTCGGTGAAGTTGTACGTCCACCTCTGTAAAGGCTGTCAGATAAAACCTCTCAACGGCTTCGTCATAAAAGATCGAAGAGATTAAATACCATCCCGAACTTAATACCATGACGATGGCGCCCAGCGTGGAAATGATTCTTTGGACGCGCGAAAAGCGAAACACCAAAAAGGTATAGCAACCCAAGAAAACCAGACTCATGGAAAACATTTTTCGCCGGCCACAGAGCCAGATATTCACCAGCGCCCAAATGGCCAAGCCGACCCAAAGCCAGCGCGCGGCTCTCCGCCGACGAAAGGCAAGAATGATGGCGACCATGAAAGCAAAAGCGGCATGCCAGCCCATCACATCGGGGCTGCGAAAGAAACCCGCCCTCATGAAGACCGGCGCCCCCATGCGGTGGTGCACCCACACATGATCCAGAGCCTTGGTCCCGATGGCTGCCCAGGAATCCCCTGCCCCCCAAACTTCCAGTGGCCCTCCCAACAGCATAATAGCCGCGGCAATGCCATACCAGGCCAACAGCCGTTCAATGGGAAAGCCCGGCAGAGGATACTGCCAGCCGGCAACCATCACCAAAAACATGGTTACATACATGAACGCGCCCAGGATGGTGATCAACCAACTGTTGCGGCCATATGTGGCGGAAAGAGCGGCAGGAATCAGCAGGTAAGCCGCAAAGAGAAGCAGCCAGATATTTAGACGCGGAAAAGTGCGGCCAAATCGTTGAATGTTCAGCTGTTGGGTCAAGTGCGCCGAAGTGATGACCGCGAGCCAAATGGGCACGCTCGCGAGAACAATATAAGCCGGGGCGCCGGGAATCAGTTTCCGCAAGGGGTCCTGCAGCAAACCCATCAAAATGGCCGCGCTGATCCCCCAGCGCCAATTGAACAGGGCGAGCAGACAGGCAAGCCCGACCAGCAACAGGAGCAGATTCAGCATGATTCCCTCCCCGCGCAAACTCGCGCGGCTGACAAGATGCCTTGGATGGCTTCTTGATAGCTGAATGCCTGGATATGACGGCCGGCAGCTTCCCCCTGCTGAGCTGCCCGCTCAGGGGCATGCACATATTGCTCCAGAATCCTGGACAAGTCCCGGATATCGCCCAAGTCGAACGCGTGTCCCGTTTCTCCTTCAACAATCAAATCCGGGCAACACCCGACTGCGCGTGATACTACCGCGGGGCGACCTGAAGCCATGGCTTCGTTCACCACCAAACCCCATGTTTCACCGGCATCCGAGGGCAACACCAGCACATCCGCCGTCGCATAGACATCCGGCAGGCGCGACTGATTGACAAAACCGGTCAACACAGCGGTCACGCTCAGATCCTTCGCCATATGTTCACATTCTGCTCGCAGTTCACCATCGCCGGCAACCAGCATTTGAACCTGTGCGCGGGTTTCGGGAGGCAACCGGCCAATCGCCTTGAGCAAATCCAGCGGCCGTTTTTTTGGCATGAGCTTGCCACAAAATAAAAACACGGTGGCTTGGGGAGCCAAACCCAATCCGGCACGAATCTCAGAGCGACGCTCTGTGCGTGCGACAGCTTGGCTGGCAAAAAAAGCATTATCCACCACATAGGGCGCCCAAAAGATGCGCTCTTCCGGGCAGCGATGGAAACGATAAAAATCACGGTTAGCCGAGCCAATGGCCAAATAACCCGCATACTGGCGGAGCAAAATGCGATGTAAAAGGTGCTTCCAAAGTGCGCGTGGCCGCAACAAATTGGCCTCGCCACGCACCAGACAAGGAACTCCCAGACGCCTGCAAGCCTGAAGCGCCTGCAGGCAGGTTTTGACTACCCACCCATTAACCAGCACCGCGTCAGGTTGAAAGGCCCGAAGCTGTTTCAAAATATCCGGGGTGTCGCAACCGTTGAAGCGCGAAACGGACGGTTGCTTGGCGCGGTTGGTCAACACGGTGTAGGGATAGCCATCCAGCAGAGGCACATCCCAGGCAAAAGAAACGCCAAAGTCGCCCCCCTGCTTGGCCGCGTCAGGCAGCATGGCATAAAACACATGCATATTGAGTTCAGGCTGCGCGGCCAGCCGCCGGAACAGCGGTGCTTTATATTGAATGGGGTGCGTCTCAACAATGGCCAGACGGATCGGTTTCATGGCCAGACCTCCCGGAGCCGTTGAGCAGCCAAGTTTTCACGCGCAACCAGAAAGTCCAAAACAGCCGAACAATCTACGTCCCCCCACCCTTGCATATATTCATGCAGTTCACGGACCGCCTGCTCAGGCTGTCGCAAAACTTCGCGCTGCCGTTGTGACAACCATAAGCCGGCAGCATCCGTTCCCTGTGGCGCGTCAGCCGAGGCGTTTTCCCAGTCAAATAGAAACAGCTTCCCCTGAGCATCCAAGAGCATATTGCCGGGTCCCAGATCACCGTGCGCGAAATCTGGAATCGACAAAGATTCCAAATGACGCAAAACGATGTGTCCCCATTGCTCGATTTCTGCCTTGCTCAGGAAGGCCCCGGGGTTTGGAAAATTACTTAAAGCAAGGATGGTGCGTCCATTGGACCATAGTTTGGCAAAGAGCACCGCCGGTATTCCAAAAGGGTGTTCGTGACCGGTCAGTTGCCGCAACATCTCGGCCTCGTTGAACAGTTGTTTCAGGTTGAATTCGCCCGCGCCAATCTTGATCACCCCTGCGCCACCACCCGGCACTTGGAATTGCACATAGATTCGGCGGCGCTCGACCCGTGCGGGCCAAGTCAACAGCCACTCCAGCGATTCCACGCTGAACAGAGCGCGCAACTCAGCCAACAAGGTCTCCAATTCGCCGGCGGACAGCAACTCGGCCACTTCGCAACGTTCTGGAGCCAGCCAGCGATCCAAACCGCAACGGGCAGCCCACTGAATCGCGCGAATCAACCAAACGCGCTTGGGTGTGGAGCGCGAATACAACGTCAACGCCCGCCAATGGGAATTGGCTGCTCCGGCCTCATAGGCCAATATCGGCCGGGATCCCACCGACCATTGCCGCCAACTCAGACGCTGCCCCAAACCCAAAGTTGCCCATATTTCATGTTGTCCGGCTGTCACTATGGACTCGATCCCAGCCCGGCCATCCAAGCAACGGGCAAATGGATACCGCTCGACCAATGTGGCCAGGATCTCCTGCTCGCAAATAATTTCGGCCACGGTCAGCTCGGGTTTGCGGGCATAAATGTGTTCCGGGTCATCGGCAAGGCAAAGCAGCAAATCCGGTTTGGGTATCATAAAGAGCAGCGCCCGCAAGACCCATTGGGGGCACCGGCGATGACCGAGTTGATAAAAGTAATCGAAAAACGAACGGTCCATGATGACCAGCGCCCACTGACTGCGCCAACGGCGTATCAGCAATCGGGCCAGACACAGGTCCAGCGCGTAATAACCCGCGAGGGCAACGGATTTCCATGCCGGCAGCGGCTCCATCATACCTTTGAGCATGTCCGGCTCGGCGGTTGGCGGGTGCGCGGGCAAGCCGAACAGCCGACGCAAAGCCGCGCGCATGTCGCGAAACCGTGGCAGAACACCAACATGGCCATGGACATATCGGCAGGCCTTGAATGGGCGTTTATAGGTTGAACGAAACAGACCCTCAGCCAACGTTGTTTTTCCGGAACCATCGGCTCCCGCCAAACTCACAACACGCCCGAGCGCCGGGCGGAACAAGTGTCGGATATTTTGCAGCAGCATGTCGGCGACAGCGAGCCATCTGGTTGGTGTGCGATCGTGGATTGCGCGCCGAAGATCACGGAGCTGCTCTGGCGTCAGAACCCAGATACCCTGTTGGACCAGTTCCACAATGATGGCCCCCAGCTCTTTGCCAGCGGCCACCGAAAGCGTGTCACGGAACGAATCGGGGTCTCTCGCGGTATCTTGCCGGAGAGATTCGCGTGAGTTCTCCTTCAATTTCCCGTGAGGCACCCACTCTTTCAACAAGGTAATCGCCGCCTCCATCCCCGTCGGCAACATCCAAATGCCCTGCCCGTTCCGTAGGCGCTGGCTCAGCACATGTCCGGCATCCAAAAGACGCAAGCCCCGGTACTCGAGTGCCGTAAAAACATCCAGCGGCAGAAAAAAATAGTCGCCTTCCGGCATATTGAGATAAAGCATGATGCATTGATAGTGGCGCTTCGTTATCCGCCCCAGCACTTGCCAGCCTGTTTCCGCCAGGCAGGTTTTTAAAATATTCTCAAAAACCGGCAACTGCTCTGCCGCGAGAAGCAGATCAAGGTCATAACGGGTGTACGCAGGCAACCCGTCGGCATTGCGCAGCACGCACCATGCAATATCAGCCTCATCCAGTTTGGCGGCCAGAAGGCGAATCAAAGGCTCAATGGGCTGAGACCGACCGGGCGGATTTTCGCCCAAGTTCGGGGGCAGACTCAGCCAACCGGGTTGCATCTGGATCTTGGCCTTCGCGTCCATGCTTCAGTTCTTATGGTATGAAATGAAATGAGTTTCCGCCCGCTCATATACCTTTAGCAAGCCCTCGGCCAAACGCTCGTGTGTAAAGCGAGCAGCCTGAGCACGGCCGGCCGCCGTCAGACGCGCGCGCAATATGGGATCGTGCAGAAGGCTGCCGCAATGCGCGGCAAGTCCGGCCACATCAGTCGGCGGGGCCAACAAGGCGGCATCACCCACTATTTCGGGCAGTGAAGCCACATCGGAACAGACCACTGGACAACCGCAACTCATGGCTTCGAGGGGTGGCCAGCCAAAGCCCTCATACAGACTCGGAAATAAAAACAAGGCGGCGCCGCGATACAAGGCGGCCAGCTCGGACTCGGTCACATCCGGCAGAAACTCGACACCCTCCGGCCTGTTTGAACTCTGCAATACTTCCCGCATCGCCGCATCAGGCGGCGGCCCGATCAGTTTGAGGTCAACTGAAAAACTTCGCCTTACTTCATTGAACACGCGAACAACCCCCGGGCGGTTTTTATAAAAATTATTATTCCCCGCGACATGCAGAAGATAGGGTTTCGCGTTGGGCTCACAATCTGCCGTATTGGCCGAAGCCGTCAATTCCGGCACTGCGGAGTGGACCACTGAGACTTGTTCGGGGGGTATCCGGGACAGGCGCAGGACGTCGGCGCGTGAGTTCTCGCTGACGGTCATGAGATGGTCGGCACGAGCGAGACTCCGAATGGCCCGTTGTGTGATCCAGGCCGCGCCACGCCCCGGGCGCGGCCCCGAAATATGGCCGCGAAGACACAGTGCCGGGATCAAGTCGTGTACGGCAATCACCAGAGGAACCCGCAGCGCACCCGTGGCAGCAAGCAGATAGGCATGGCTGCCATCCAAAAGGTGCAAGAGCCCGTCGCGGACCTGGGGCAGCAGACGGCGAGCATTGAGGACGATGGCCGCATAGCGCACAGGTTCGCGCAAGCGCGCCGGGAACCGCCGAAGCCAAGCCAGAGGCGGCGACAGTTGCAGCTCTTCAACGGTGCAGGTGGCGCTGGCGTGGCATTCCAGTGCGGTGCGAATCATCGCCCCATAACGCACCATGCTGCCGTGTACCCGATCGGAGGGAACCGTGCTGACTAAAATGACGCGGAGGGGGTTCATCTGGCTGTGTCAATCAACCGAGGTCCGGCCCGATAAAGGCGGCGCGCCAGCAACATGGCGCGCAGTTCGCCAATCAGTTTTACAGGAATCCACCAAGGGTGGGTCAGGTGGAACTTGGTGCGTACTTCCCGAAAAGGGCGGCGCACAAATTGCCAGAGCCGGTCTGCGCCTTGCCCCTGCTGCAACATATAGTAATAGGCGCCCACGCTGTGGAGTGGCGAAACGCTGGCCAAGTGCTGACCGCGGGAGCGAGTGCCCCCACTACCCGCACGCAGGTGTCGGATTGAGGCGGACGGCTCATACCAAATTCGGCCTCCGGCAGCGCAAAGGCGCTTCGCAAATTCTGTTTCAAAGCGATAGGATACCGGGGGGATAAAGTTTTCGTCAAAGCCGCCGAGTTCTAAAAAGCGGGTTCGCTTCACGGAGCAATTTCCCGCCATGAGATTCGTCACCCAGGCCGGGGCATCTTGAGAAAAGTTGAAATCCAAGTCCCGAGTTAACGGGGAACGGTATTTCCTCCGTCGATTTTCAGGTGGCCCTTCCGGTTGGTTGATCTGCCCCACCACGGCCCAGGCATCCGGATGCTCCGCATGAGCAGTGCTGTGAGCGACAATCAGATCAATGCCCGGCACAAGGTCGTCATCGAGAAACAACACCACCTCATGTTGTGCCGCGAGCGCACCGGTATTCATGGCCCGTGGAATGGAAGGCGGTGAAACACGCAGCCAGTGGATCCGCTCTGCCGTCACCCAAGACTGCAATTGCTCTTCGATTTCCGGTGAATGTTGTTCCGTTTGATCCACTAGGATGATTTCTGCGGGCGGCGATGTCAGCTGCAACAGATGCTGCACCGTATCCAGCAGGATATCCCCACGTCGGTAGGTGGGAATCACCACGGAAACAAGACGAGTTGTCAGCACAGGTTGCATAACGGTTAGATTGGCATGAAATGGCGACGACGCCAAACAGCCTGTGACAATCGCAGAAGAGCGCGCAGAGACCAGGGGCGACAAGCCAGGGCTTGGCGAAGATAAGGCACAGCTTGCCGGGGATTGTTCCGCAAGAGACAAGCTCCAATAAAATAATTTCCCGCAAAATATTGTTGGGGAAGGTCTTTGTCTGCATGAATCGCCTGACTGAGTTGTTCCGCTTGGGCAAGATAGGTCTCATCGGCTTTCCCCCGACTGCGCGCAGCCGACGCGGCCTGAATCAGACGCCGAAACTCAACCTGCCGCTTGATGGCATGAGCCGAAATGGAATCCGGCGAGAAGGTGTAGGCATACAGCACCTCCGGGATGGAAACCACGCGACCATGGGCGGCCAAACGCATGCGCAAATCCAAATCTTGGGCATAGTAAAATTGCGGGCGGTACCCCCCAACCGCCTCATAGGCGTGGCGCGAACAAAACAGGCTGCCATGAGGCCCTATGTTTTGTCCATCACACAATATTCTTTTTCGAAATTCGTCCGGCCCGGTTGGAGGCAGGACGGAAAACATAAATTCCTGTCCGGGGGCACGACATTCCGCGCCGCAGCCGACCATAATCGGCTTGTCAGCTTGCAAGGCGCGGTTCAGTTGGGCTTTAAGGCGTCCAAGCAAGGAAATGTCATCGGCATCCTGCCGTGCGATCCAGGGCGCGGTGGCCAAAGCGCAACCGGTGATCAAGGCACGGGTCAGCCCCGTGTTTTCCTGGTGAACAATTCGCAAACGCGAGTCTTGGCGAGCGGCCTCGTCCAAGATGGCGGCAGACCCATCTGTAGAACCATCATTCATCACAATGAATTCGAGCGTGACCCCCTCTTGAGTCAGAATACTGTTCAACGCTGCTGGCAGGGTCTCCGCGTTATTGTACACGCTCATGACCACGGAGATATCTGGGGGTTGCCGGATCATGGTTGGTGGTGAGAGTGATTTGCCCATGATTGCCGCAATGTGTCCGGCCCGACACCGCGAGACACGGTTCGCTTATACCATTCGCTAACGATTGCGGTCATCCGCCAGCCCACTACGCGGCTGAGCCGGCGATAGATTTGCAGTTCGCGCGAAGAATGATCTGTGCATTCCTCCGCCAAGGCCAACAGCGTCTTGGCCGCGGCAATGTCACCGCGGCGGGCAACCTGGCGGGCTGCCGCAAAAACCCACCGGCCAAAATGCTTCATTTCCGGAGCATCCGCGGTCACACCCGACGCTTGGGCGGCTCGAAACAAAGCTGTGAAAAAACGGACTTGGTCAGATGGCACCAACCATTTTCCATGTTGTGTCTGACGGACACCGCTGTGATACCGGTGATGACTGACCGGCTGATCGACAAAAGCCAGTTGTACATTGAGCGCGCCGGCCCGGGCGTCATATTCCCAGTCCTGCGAATAGCGCAAATCACTCCACGGACCGATCTGATCGCACAGGGTCCGGCGATACAGCGGGGTATGCGTGCACCACCAGCGGTCAACCAGCAGCCCCGGGAAAAGCTGTGGAAGTTCCCGGCCGGTCCACTTGAACGGCGAAACCAAAATGTTGTTTTGTTCATCCACCAGGCGCGTCATGCCGTAGGCAATCGCGCACTCGGGATGCTGGCGCAACGCCGCAATCTGCAGGCTGAATTTGTCTGGCAGCAGCAGGTCATCGCTATCGAGATACTGAATGAATTCGCCGCGAGCCGCCTGCCGGCCGGCTTCGCGCGCTGGACCTGGACCACGCGGAGGCAGATGAAGGGCACAGATTTGTTCGGGCCAACGGGCAGCAAGGTCAGCAACCAACTTTTCAGTGCCATCGGTCGAGCCGTCATCGCAAAGCAGTATTTCCACCGGAGAGTGGCTTTGATTCAGGGCGCTTTGCACCGCATCAGGCAACCACCGGGACCGATTGCGCACAGGAATGACCACGCTGACGAGATTAGGCACAACTTCGCTCATGGCAACCTTCCCATTCGGCGTCCCATTCGATTGCCCAGAAAAAAGAACCAGCGTTCCAGCCACATCACCATCCAAACGCGCGGCCATGACGCCCGCACGCCGACAGGCAGCCGGCCTTGCATTTCCCGGGCGGGACGCACTCCCGGCCTCCAGGGCCACGGCACGGCGGGCGCGCCGGTTTGCGCCTGGCCCCTGGCGATCCGAAAGGCGCGCCGCAAATAGCCCCATGTGCTGATATCGCACCGATGCACCACCACGGCCCGCCCGGCATAGGGCACGGGCCGGCGTTCGGGATTGGCCCGCAACGAGAACTCTCCATCCGCGCCGGATTGAATGGGCAGGAACAGGCCAAACCGATCGAACGCTTCGCGCGTGACCAGCATATTGCCTCCGGAAAGACGGCCGGTTTGTTCCATGGATGCGTGCCGAAACTCGGCCGGCCGGGCCAAAGCCAACAAGGCACTGCCAAGCGTGGGACGGGTCACTTCATTTTCGATGCGCCCCCCCACCAGCCAGAAGTCGGCCGCTTGGGCCGTATGAACCATTTCGGCGATCCATTCCGGGACCGGCACGGTGTCCGCGTCCAAAAACAGCAAATATTTTCCAGAGGAGGCGGCAATGCCCCGATTCCTAGCTCGATAGGCAGACGCCACTGGTTCACGAAGACGCTCGACGGAGGCCTGTTCAAGGATCGCCCAACTGCCATCGGTCGAGCCATTGTCCACCACAATGATTTGGGTTTTCTCGCGAGGATAGGTCTGGCGCTCCAAACCGGCAAGAACATGCGGCAAACTAGCGGCTTCGTTGCGGCAAGGAATGATGACCGATACCGGGGGATGGTCAGACGCGCCGGTCATGCCTCGTCTCCGGCCGATGTAGATGGAGGTTTGAAAAGGCGTCGGCGCAAACGCCGCCATCCCGGAATCAGCTGACCGGCCAGGTCCATTGGACGCCATATGGCCGGCCATGCCAAAGCCGCCTGCAGCAACAGCCATTTTTTGCGTCGCAATGACATGGCAGGCGAATACCGGATGGTGTGCAGAAGCACTCCGCAACGCGAAGCTCGTCGCCAGCGAACCGGCCCGCGGCGGATATCTGGATTCTCTCGCATCATTCGCGCGAAACTCTCAATGATCCGTTGGTTCTGCTGATCCCGCTGGCCTTCATGCATTCGGCGGGATGCCCAGACAGCATCCACTTTGAGTGCGGGGCGGCGCATAATCATGCGCAGCCAGCACTCGGTGTCGGCATTGAAATAGTCGGGCGACCACCCCCCCGCTTCCCAAAAGGCCTCGCGGCGAAAAAAGGCGGCCGGTTGAAGAATGACTGTCTGTTTTGTCAAAAAGTTTTCGATGGAAAATGGATCGGAGACCCAACGGGAAAGCTCTTTGCCCTGCGCATCCACTTTGATGGTGTCCGCATAGATGAGCGCCATGTCCGGATGCCGAGCAAAGGTGGCGGCGGCATGGGAGAATGCGCCAGGCAGGTAAAAATCATCCGAGCTTTGGATGGCGCAAATATCGCCACGGGCTTGGCGCATGCCTTTGTTCACGGCGTCCACCACCCCGTCATCCGGTTCGGAGGTCCATTGCAACTCGGGAAGGTTTCCCAAAGATGTGAGAACTTCCACGGTGTTGTCGGGAGATGCTCCATCCATCACGATGACTTCAATGGGGTGATAATCCTGGGTCAGACAGGACTCGATGGTTTGGCGAATGAACGCGCCCTGATTATAGCTGGGCACCACCACGGAAATCAGCGGACGGGCAGGCAGAGAGGATAATGGGGTCGCAGGCGGCATGGCAGCAGACCTCCTCATGAGATGGCAGCGCAATCCTCGATCCAGGCCTGCACCAGCGGACGCTCTTCAACCGGGAAAATTTCTTCTCGGATCAATGCTTCATAACAGGCCAGCAGATTGCCGGCTACGGCTTCTTCTCCGGCTGCCAGGGCAACATTCGACAGGATGTCGGCGATGCGCGAGTTGTGCAGATAGCCGGGCACTTCATCCTGGAAGTCGCGCAAGTAGTCATGGGGATTTCGGTCTTGAAACACTTCCGGCGCGTGATAAACCACGCCCGTCCCCAAGGCCCAAAGGCAGCGTTGGGCCACAAAGCTTTTCCAGATATCGCACATGCGGAAAGAGCAATAGCTGGGCACATACAGCAGCGGATAAGCCACGGGCCACCACCATGTGCTTTGCGTGTTGAACGGGCACCACTGGCCAGCGGCCAGCGCGACTGGCGCGCGCGGCTCAAAATCGAACGGACGGTCTTGAGTGAGCCGCCACACGGCATCCACGTCGGGAGAACCATTCACCAGGCCCTGCTGTACTGGCGCCCGAAATATGCCATCGGCAGATTGACTTTCGGTCAGCTCGTCTGCCAAGCGTTCCAGCGGAAAACCTCGCGGCCAGATTTGGGGGTTATCCGTAAAATATCGAAACACATTGATCCAGTTCCGGCCCGACACCATGCGTGGCGAGGCCACCATTTCAGACCGCGGGGCCCAGGATTCAAGCGGAGCGTTGTCATCATCGGTTTCATAAATACACGCCGCACCGGCACGTATGGCGTACAAATAGGCGATATTTTTGCGCGCGTAATGGCCCACGGGCAGGATATTGGCCAAAGCCAGACCGCTGTTCTGCTGGTCGGTCAGAGAAAGGAAATCACAGCCGGGCAAATCAAAATCGGGAGGGCCCTTGCGATCCCCGGCAACAATCAGGCGACCGCCCAGTTGAGTTAAACGCCGATGCAATTCGCGAACCGCAGGAGTTGGGCGCTGGATGCTGGTGATGACGGCAAATAATGATGGAGATGTATTCATGGTGTCCCTTCATCCGGCCACAAGGCGCAGGTTCCGCGAACGGCGATGAATCCTTCTCGCGCTTCTCCGCGGTATCCCCCGCCATAGAGGTCGGTTTCTACAACATCAAAACTCAACGCCCCGTCCACCCGGTCGATCAAACGCACTCCCGGCTCAAACGCGAGCAGATCCAACGAATAGGCGCCGGCCATCAGGGGTAAGTCTTGAACTTCGAGCCGCACATGTTCGCGTGAATAGCGGCGCGCAGAGCCAAAGCCGCCGGCCATGGCGGTGTTGAAGTGGAAGATTTTTTGATCAAATACGGATCGGACCGTCAAGCCGACCACTGCGGAAGGGAATTGGTTCAGTCCCTCGACAACTACTTCCACCCGCAAGGACTCGCCGGTGCGCGCGGCCGTCACGGGATACCCCTGGTCGTCCACCAGGCGCGCGGCACGCACCAACAGCGGTGAGTGCGCGAAAAGCGGTTTGCGCTCGTGAAAGGCGACAAAGCCCTGATTGTCAGCAGTATGCGGGTCATCAATGGAATGGATATAGGTTTCGATGACTTGATCGGTCGGCCCCAAGGCCGCCACCCTGCCCTGCCGGAGCAAGAGTGTTCTATGGCACAGGCTGCCCACCGCGGCCATATTGTGGCTGACAAAAAGGACGGTGCGTCCGCCGCCGGCCACCTCCTTCATGGCCCCAAGACACTTGCGTTGAAAGGCCATGTCACCCACAGCCAGCACTTCATCAATCAGCAAAATTTCCGGGCGCAAATGAGCGGCCACCGCAAAAGCCAGGCGCACCTGCATACCGGAACTGTAGCGTTTGACGGGGGTGTCCATGAAGGCCTCCAGCCCGGCAAAATCCACGATGCGATCATATTCATCCAGAATTTCACGGCGACGCAGCCCCAGAATGGTGCCATTGAGAAAGATATTCTCCTTGCCGGTCAGATCGGGATGAAAACCGGTGCCCACCTCAAGCAGGGAGCCGATTCGACCGTGCAGGACGGCGTTGCCACTGGAGGGATCGGTGATGCCCGCGAGAATCTTGAGCAGGGTGCTTTTGCCGGCGCCATTGGGGCCAATGACACCGAAAACCTCCCCCTCCTCGACCACAAAGTTGATATCCGCGAGCGCGTGCAGCACTTCGGCTGAAGCCGCGCGGCGGCCGCGCAATCTCTCCACCAGGCGCGCGGACCACTCCCGGTGGATTTCGCCAAGTTGGAACACCTTGCCAAGGCTTTCAACTTCAATGACCGGCGCGCTCATATCACATCCGCCACCGTACGCTCGACCCGCCGGAAAAATATCATGCCAGTCAACAGGACCAGCAGGGCGATGCCAAAACCAAGACTCATCCACCCCCACCCGGTTACATGCTTGCCCAGCAAAGACCAGCGGAATCCCTCCACCACCCCGGTCATGGGATTGAGCTGTAGGATCCACTGATAGTTATCCGGCAGCAGAGTGACCGCATAGACTACCGGAGTGACGAACAGTCCCAGTTGCAACAGATAAGGCACCAGATGATGGATATCGCGGTAGCGCACGGCCATCGCGCTCAACCACAAACCGCATCCGCCGGCAAAGACAATCGCCGGCAGCAGAAATACTGGGAACAACAGGATTGGCAGCCCAAAGACCATGTCCGCGCGATACCACACCATCATGCCGAACAGCACCGCCATGGAGAGCGCCAAGTCAATCAATCCGGTCAAAAGATAGGAGAAAGGCAGGATCATGCGCGGGAAATAGACTTTGCTGATCATGGTGCTGCCCGCCAGCAGACTTCCCGTGGCGCTGGTGACCGTGGTTGTGAAATAGGTCCAAGGCAGCAGCCCGGCAAAAAGAAAGATGGGATAAGGAACGCCGTCGGAAGGCAGGTTGGCCAGCCGGCCAAAGACCACGCTGAACACCAGCATCTGGATCACGGGCTTGAGCACGGCCCAGGCAATGCCGATCACACTTTGTTTGTAACGGACGGTCAGGTTGCGCCACATCAGGGTGAACAGCAAATCCCGATAGGCCCACAGCTCATCAAGCGCCAAATCCAGCCAACCGCTGCGTGGGCGGCGGACATAGGTAGTCCGCGGTGTCTCCATCATGCTTGGGTCGCCGGTCGTTTGCGCTTGGATCGCGGCGGACGGGCTCCGAGCCAGATGCCGATCCATGTGGCAGTAAGCAAAGTCAGCAAAGGAATCCGCAGAGGAAAATCAACCAAGCTGTGCAGTGCAAAAGCGACGATGGCCAAGCCAAAGGCGTGCCGCTCGAAATCGCCATAGGCCGGGATCTCGCCCTCTTCAATGGAGGTTTTCCGGCGGGCAGAAAAAACCATGAAAGCCAACACCAAGAGGATCGCCAAGCCCGCCCATCCATATTCCACCAGAAATTGGACCGGCTCGTTATGAGCATGCAAAATGGTGTGCCGGGCATATTCGGCAGACTGGTAATAGGGGAACACAACGGGAAAGGCGCCCGGGCCTATGCCCCAGATCGGCCGTGCCCGCCAGGCCTCCAAGGCATGTTTGAGAATGCCCGAACGGAAGGCCCATTCCCGCACGATGACTTCGAGTTCTCGCCATTCCAGCCTAAACGCACGCACAGCAAACCCCAGAGACACCATAACCAGCAGCGTTCCTACGATTTTAAAGGCGGTCGAGGCCGGAACCGTTGCAAAGGGATAATTGGCTGTCGTCCGCCAACGCACCAAGAAAAGCGCGGCAATCGAGAATGTCATAATGGCCATCCCGGCACGGGACTGACACATCACCATGCTGATGGCAATCAAGACCCCAACCAAGTAGAACAATCCAGCCGGACTGGACGGAAAGCCAACCTGGACCGCCCGGAACCGCGCGCGACAAGCTGTGAATAGCGCAATCGGCAGAAGAAGATTGGCAAAAACAGCGTAATGGTTTTCATTGACGAAAATTCCGGTAAACTCACGGAAGCGCGGCGCGCTGGGTTCCAACCGCTGG
Source organism: Lentisphaerota bacterium (assembly GCA_012511885.1). Taxonomy (GTDB): domain Bacteria; phylum Verrucomicrobiota; class Kiritimatiellia; order CAIQIC01; family Lenti-01; genus JAAZFE01. The sequence goes on from JAAZFE010000124.1 coordinate 42,725, forward strand.
GCAATAACCACCAGCGCCATGACACCGGCCGCCACCGCCAGAACGCCACCCAGCCAGCCGACCTGCCGGCGCGGCAAAGCAAAGCCGGCAGCCACTGCGGCGCAAATGGCCACACCCAAACGAACTACGATCCAAGTGCCCGTGGGATAGGCTGACGCCGGCCAGTGCAGCCAATGCTCGCGAGGCAGCAAACCGAGCCCGGGAGTCCATTCATGGGAAGCATTCCAGGCGTAGAAACTCATGAAAACCAGCCAGCCCAAAGCTGCCAGCCAAACCCGCAATGGTGGCAAGCGGAATGGCAGGCAAGCCAATAAGATCAGCACACCCAATCCGGGCAACAAGACCATATTCCACGGCTCGGGCAATTGAGCAGGCCATCCGGCCGCAACCAACAGCAACACGAGCAAGGCTAATAAAATAGAGGCGCGCAGGGTGTTCATGCCTCCTCCGGGACGGACATGACCGTTGGCCTGGCCTGATAGGCCTGGTAACCATAGCCGCCATAACGTCGATAATAATAATAGTTGGCAAAAGAGCTCAAGTTGACCCCATTGAGCACAATGCCGAGACAAGGCGTGCCGCTATCGCGCAACTTGACCATGGCGTGGCTTGCTCCCAGGCTGTGGGTGACCCCGTAGCGCACAACAAAGAGGACCCCGTCCACGTCCGGCAGCAAAACCAGGCTGTCGCTGACCCCAAGAATGGGCGGCGCGTCCACAATAACATGTTTGTAGATTTCTTTGGCCCCATTAAAAATATCCGCCAAAATTTTCCGTCCGAGCAATTCCGATGGGTGGGAAGGCAGGCGGCCCGCTGGCAGCGCATCAAGATGGGGAGTGGCGGTTGCCTGCACCGTATCACGCCAGTACATATGTCCTTTGAGCGCCTCAGCCAAACCGGGAGCCTGTGAAGGTATTCCAAATATCTTGGACAGGGATGGGCGGCGCAGGTCTCCACCGATCAGCAAGGTCCGGCGGCCATCGCGGGCCAGACTAATCGCCAGATTGCTGGCAATCAGAGATTTGCCTTCGCTGGGCCCGGCGCTGGTCACCATCACAACAGGCGCCTGCAAGATTTCACCTTTCAGCAACAGGCTGGCCCGCAACGTGCGGAAGGCCTCGGCGATCTCTCCAGACGACTTGAGCTCGGCAACTTGTCCGCGTTCACTATCGGTCTTGTCGAGGATCAACGGCACGGTCGCCAGAACCGGCAGCCCCAAAATGCGCTCGATTTCTTCACTGCGGCGGAAACGGTGGTCGGCATAATAAAAGAGAAAGATGGCGCCCAGGCCCAAAATGCCTCCGAATAGCGCGCCCCTGGCCAAAGCCTGTCCCATGCGCGGACGAAAGGGAATTTTGGCCGGTCGCGCCTCTTCGACCAAACGGATGATGTCCGTAGGCAACGATTCCGAGATACTGGCCTCCTTCATTCGCGCCAAAACCGCGCGGTGAATTTCCTGATCGGTATCGATATTACGCTTCAGTTCATTATAGCGAACCAGTTTGCGATCCAGCTCAAAGGCTTCTTGTTCCTGTTCGGCCAGCGCCTCTTGCAGGTGGCGCTCATGTTCCACAAGCACTTTATATTGCCGTTCAAGCGCATAGACCGCATTCGAGCAGGCCTGCTCGAGCTGATTCGCCAGTTTTTGCTCGGATTCAAGCGCCTGCTGAAGATCCGGATGCTGTTCACGATAACGCTGGCGCAGGTTCGCGATTTCACGGTTTTTCTCCTGAAGGCGCTGACGAGCTTGTTCCACCTCTCCCACACTCAACAAAGAAGCAATTTGAACCGCCGGCACACCGCTCTGCAGTTGCTGCTGAACATTTTTCCAGTTGGTTTCCGCCCGGATGCGTTCGGTCTGGGCAACCGTCAGTGCGGAATTCAGCGCCTTGAGCTTTTCGATCACAATATTCTGGTCATCTTCGAGCGATACCGATCCCGTCTGCTCGCGATATTCCTGGAGTTCGTGGAACCCTTTTTCAAGTTTTTGGCGATACTCCTCCGAGCGTTCATGCAACCAATCAATGGCCTGCATGGAGGCGCCCATGCGATTATCGAGGTCCTGCTGAATATAGGCTCCCGCCAACGCATTGGCCAAATCGCTGGCGATTTGGGGGTCGGAATGCTCGACCGTGATATTGATCATGCGGCTTTTTTCGATGGCGGTGATCGTGACCCAGCCGCGAATACGATCCATCTTGGCTTCCACGCTGAGCCCGGGAAGAAAGCTGTCGCGATCGGCCAGACCGCTTTGCCGAAGGGCCTCGGCCAACATGCTGCGACTGTGCAACGCGTTGAGGTGCGTGTTAAAATACTCCAAATTCCGAATGTTGTACGCCATGAGATCCTGATAATTCAGGATTTTGGGGATCTGCGCTTCCACCATCAGCGTGGCCGTACTTCGGTAATAGGGAATTTGCCGTCGGGCCTGAAAGAAAAACAGCAGGAACACAATCACCGCCACGAACAGCCCGAGCCAAAACCGTTCGATCAAAATGGCCACACCTTCGCGCCAATCGAAGCGCCGCGTGGAGTCCAGATCGGCCTCGGCGCCTCCGGCAATATAGGGATTGGGTTTCATCGGGGGCATGTGCGCTGGCGGCTAAAAGAAAACTTGGGGAACCATAATGACATCGTTGGGCTCAAGAGGAAGGTCCGGCTGCTTGCGACGCTTGCTGAGCAGATCTGACACGCGGATTTTCATGGTGGTCTGGCCGCCATCCGGCAGACGGCGCACCAGGCTGATGCGATCCGGGCTGGCCAGATCAGTAAAGCCCCCCGCTCCGGCAATCGCTTGGAGCAAGGTCATGGTTTCGCCCACTTCCAGAGGATATACCCCCGGCTTTTTGACTTCGCCCAGCACCACGATTTGCGAACTTTGCGTCGAGGCCAGCCGGAAGATCACCCGCGGATTCACCAGATAATCTTTGTTGAGCCGGCGTGTAAAATCCCGCTCAGCCGCTTCCAGGGTTTTGCCCGCCATGGGAACCGCCCCCAGCAAGGGGTGCCGGATCTCCCCGTTCAACCCAAGTTTGAATAGCCCGGACAGGTCCGGTTCACGATAAATCTGGATGTCTATTTCATCGTTGGGTTGCAAAATATGGATGGTGGTCTCGGCAGAAACAGGACTGTCCGGCGCATCTTTCTTGGCGGCTTTGGCGGTCGCCGCGGCCTTGGCTTCAGCGGCGGCCTGCCGTGCTTCCTGACGACGGGTCGCCTCCTCTTGCTTGGCAGCGGCAGCGGCTTCCTTCTTGGCCAACGCCGCTTGCTTGGCCTCTTCGCGCTGGCGCGCCTTTTCATCGGCCGCAGCTTGCTTTGCGGCCGCCGCCTCCTGTTTAGCCTCAAGAGCCGCTGCGCGTTGCTCCGCTTTGGTCAGGCGGGCCACGGTGACGGCCGCCTTGCCGGTCAGCGCCGATTCACTCTTGGCGGAGAGTGCTTTCTTTGGAGAGGGCGGCTTGGGGTCTGTTTTCTTTTGAACCGATTTTTTTGCGGTAGTTTTCCGGGCCGCCGGCTCTTGAGATTTGGCCGGTTTCGCTGTTTTTACCTCGGTAGAACCCGCAGCCTGGGGATCAAGAATACCGCTGGGCGGCAACGGCAACGGCCGGGGAGCAGTGCAGCCCGAAAAACCAGATATTACCGCCAGCAGCAGTAAACCATATCCGCCACGACGCCATAACATGGACCAACTCTCCACCACCAAACCTTTATATCATATTTATGGAGGATGGAAACAAGCAAATCGCTCCGCCGTCAAACGGATCAATAGTTCCAACTGGCCCGCAACACCCAGCGGCCGTACTCATAAGAGGTTCTTTCCCGGGTATCTTCGCGGGCTTCACGACTGCCCCTCCGTTCCTGATAGGAATAGGCCAGACCCAACGAGAAATTCTGTTTGGTCCACCAGTCCAGACTCACGTTGAATCCCCAATAATTGTCGGTGCGTCCGTCGTACACACGGTCATCTTCCAGCACATGCCGCCCATGATACTCCACCCGGCCGAAATTGACAGAGGCCCCCCCGCGCAACCGCTCGATAAACAAACGCCGGGAAACACTGCCCGTAAGGCCTTGGTCAACCGCATCCAGCCCGGTTTGATCCACGGCCGGACGGATATCCGCATACAACTCCAACCCGAAGGTGCTCAAACCCATGGGCGAACTCTCCGCACTGACCGAGGCAACCCAATTTTCATAATCCGCGCGCCCCGCGTCATCATACGTGCGCCACATGTAGCCGACGCGCCCCGACGAAGAAAACTTGGGCGATTGTTTGCCCCGCACCCCGATGGAAAGATCATAGTAATCGGCCGCGCTGACGTTGTCCCGCTGGCGCCGGGGCTCATCCCGCCCTACTCCACCCTGGAAAAAACCTTCGCTTTTAGCCGTCACCCGGTGATACAGACGGCCAGCGCCATAGTAACGGTCATAGGTCACATAGCGGTCGTCATCAAAGTCATGCCGTTCCACGCGCCCGACGGCGCCGAGGCTGGATTTGCCGGAAACGCGATGTTCCAGGTTCACATCCGCAAAATAGTCCTGCCGCGCAATGCGCGCCCCCACGAGCAAATCCACCTGCTCGACATAACGCAGTCCAAGCTGGCTGTTGATCTGTGTTTTGGGCCCGCGATATACCATCCCCAGCCGCAACAGATGGCTGGGCTTCTCATCCACCACATCGTGCTCGCTGTGATAGATGGGCACGTTGATGCCGTAATCCGCGAAGAGATGATTGTTGGCCGGGCGGCCCCAGATGGCCAGCATCCCCGCCGCCAAATCCACCGTGGTGAGCGGCGTTTTCTTATCGGGATCGAGGAAGATATTATCCTCCTGCACCACCGCCAGCGTCACCCGCGGCAAAACGGCGCCGGTGGTCTTGGCGGGGATATAGAACGGATCAAACACAGCCCCGCCCTGATCCAGATAATAGGCCGCCTCGACGCCACGGGTATAAAACCCCGCGGAGAAGGAATCACTTGCCGCCCAGCTCCCGGCGGGAACCGCCAGGAACAGGATGAAGAACGCGCCAAGTTCTGAAAGTCGGCGCCTCACCGATTCCCCTCCAGGAATCGGAAGCCTTGAATCAGCTCTACCTCCCGCTCATTGTAAGGCTCGCCATCGGCCTTGAGCACATTCTGTTGCCATAGATCGGGCTCTTGGTCCGACCGGTATTGGGGCTGTTGAATTTCCAACTGGGTTTTGCCAGCCACCAAACCGCGGTTGAACCACCCCACGCGATACACCGAAAAAAGCGGCAGCATAGTGTCAAAATCATTGCCGGTCTGGCGCATCAGCCAATCCGAACAGATGATGGGCCGCTGATGGCGTTGCAGAAGTTTCAGCCGGGCCTCCACGCTCTCGACATGGTCGAAGCCTTGGAAGGCAATCAAATCGGACCGCTCCAGTTTGCGGGCGGTCATCGCACCGCCGAAATCGTGCCAGGCCGATACCGCCAGCGGCTGGGACGCCTCAATTGACCGCGCCCAATTGAACGTTTGATCCATCAGGGGCAGACTTTCTTCGCCCAGTCCGCTGTTGCCCGCGGTGTTGTACAGGTCCCAATAGAGCACCCGCCCGTCCCGCCGGAACTTGCGCATGACCTCTTTGACATATTTTTCCAGCTCAGGCCATTGTTCGCGATCGGCAACCGCCGAAGGCGCCGGGCTGGGCACCCACCGGCTGTTGTGCTCTCCGGGCACCGGCTCGGGCTGCGGCCCCACCACGGGGGCCTGTCCGGCCATGTCCAAATCGTCGAACAGCACGGGCACCACCCGCTGGCCATGCTTGTTCGCCAGGGAAAGCAGCTTGTCCACCCGATCCAGAAAACCATCCGAATCGTTTTGCCAGACCTCAAACGACAACTGCACGCGGATCGCGGTATAGCCCGCCTTGCCCGCCCAACCGAGTTCCTCATCCATAGTGTCGGCATCGAATGTGTCCTTGCACCACATTTCAATCGCATTGACCGCGGTGCGCGGCACGTAGTTGACGCCTTTGATCGGGCCCAGCTGGTTGTACCAGTTCCAGAGGCGTTCCTGCCCCCAGCGCCCCCCGGGCTGGCCTTCGGCCGGGCGCGGCAAAGCCGCGGGCAGTTCAACCGACACCGTGGGGCGGACAATCGGACTGGCATCGGTCACCAGTGCGCCGCCATCCATCTGATAAAACGGCGTGGCCAATCCCAGGTAGCGTCCAAGGCCGGCCCGGTCCAAACCCTGTATATGGTCCAGGAAAGGTTCCAAATCAGCGAAATACACATTGCACAACTCGAACGTGTGCAACTCGGGATGAATGGCCACCTGCTCGGTTTGCAATTCAGCACGTTGCTGCTCCGCCGAGAAAAACAGCGACGCCGCGCCCCCGGCTTCAATTTCGGCCCGCTCGCCGTTCCGGGAAACCACCGACAACTCAAAGTCGTCGCAATAGACGTCCCAGTTCTCCTTGCCTCGCTGGGCCACCACAAACGCCGCCCCCTGCGCTTCAACGGTGCCGGCCGCGGTTTCCACCTGAATATCCAGCATGGGCGACGGCGCCCCCGCCTGCACGCGCACCCGCCCCCGATGCAATTGGATGTGAATGCGCCGAATCAGATCTTCGTTGCTCTTGGGCAGGCCATCGGCCGTATGCCGCAGTTGCCTGAAGGTCAACTCTGTTTGCGGCGCCACGCAAATGATGGCGCCGGGCGAACACACCATGCAAAGCTGGCCGTCGCGTCCGGTCATCACCCGGGAATGTTCGCCAACCGCCGCGCCTTCGAACAGGTCGCGCACGGTTGTGGCCCCTTCGTGCACCGGCCCCGTAAAGACACGCACCGTGGCTTTGCCGGTCATGGAGGCCACCACCGCCTCTCCCGTCGGCAGGGCCCCGGCTGCGGGACCGGCCCAGGCCAACATCATCGCCACCGCACTCCAACGCGCCAGCCATAAAACAGGATTTGTTTTGTTCATGGGTTGTACTACCTTCTTCTTTTGGAAATGGCCTGTCTCATGCTGACCCCTCCCGTTATCGTCACGTTGCTTCTCGAACAACACACGCCAGTCACCTTTCGCGCCAGCGGCCCCAGCATGAATCCCACCCTGCGCGATGGCGATGTGGTTCAAGTTGTGCCCCCGCCATCCGGGCCCCTCAAGCTGGGCAGCCTCGTGCTCTATCGTCTGTACGGCCGCCTGGCCCTGCATCGGGTCGTGCGCCGGGATTGCCGAAGCCAACGTTGGTTCATTGTCGGCGACGCGGCCGTCGCAGGCGGCGACTGGATAGCAACCGCCGACATCCTCGGTCTGGCCACACGCGCTCACCGTCAAGACCGGGTCATTTTGCTGGCCACCCGTCGCGTGCGCTATGCGGGTCGGCTCCGCTTCGCCCTGCGCCCATTGCGGCGCGCGCTGAATCTGGTGCGACAAGCGCTTCATGCCAGCACCTCTTCCCGCAAGAAAGGGTGACCGCCCTCCAATAAAGCGACCACATCCGGGGTCCGCCTGAAAAACAGCTTGTGGCACGGAACATCCTGCGCGAGCTGATTCAGGCCATCGAGAATCCCCTGACTCCAGGAATCTTCGAACCAGGGCACCGCCGCCACATCCAGCAAAGCCATACGAATCTGGCTCTCGGGCATCGGCTCCAAACGATCCGTCAATGCCTGGTGCAAAAAGTGAATGTTCCCCAGCGGCACCTCGTCGGGTTCAGCGTAGCGTTCGGAACCATGCCACGGCGTACCGGCCACGCGCCACTGCCCCTCGCGACGAAATACCACCACGCGGTCATCGTTCAAAATCCGCCACCCATTCGCCTCGAACAGCCGGGCGATCGTGGATTTGCCTGCCCCGCTGCGCCCCGTAAACACCTGCCCCACTCCATCGCGCACGGCCACCGACGCATGCAGCAGCACCCCCCCAACCTTGGCCAGCAATCCCCAGGCCAGAATCTGGTCCAGCGGATACCGCAGGGGCTTGATGCAATCTCCACTCGCCCAGGCGGCGGGATGCAACCACAACTCCGCTGCGGTAAAGTCGCGCGTGACCCGACAAGACAACCGTTGTTCCTCGGGCGCTTGCAGCCCCACGTGGATGATCCAATCCGAGGCATCCTCCCAAATCGCCCAGTGGTTCGGCGCCAACCATAGTGGCGCGCGCGTGGGGCACGGCTCGAAACCGCACACCACCTCCACGGGCAGACGCGCCAGCGCATTCCCGGTATCCGTCGAGTGCGCAAAGAACCCGGCATAGGCCGGATCGTCATAGCACAACGCGCCCGGCGCGGTGCTGCGCAAATCAAAGCACAGCGGACCGATTTCCAGATGTCCGGTTCTGCTCACGAGCCCCCCATAAAGATTCGAAACGGAGGCCCCACGCAGGTCGTATCACTGTCCATCTTGCACGAAATGGACAGTGTTTCCGTCAAAGCCAAATCCACCCGTTTGATGTCGGGCTTTTCATAGGGCCGTCGGATCACCAACGGCGGGTGTTCCCGCGCCGGGAATGGTTTATTCGCTTTCATACATTGCTCTCCATTGCCGCGCGATAGCGAAGCTGCGCCGTGCGCCGCATATAATCCGATTCTTCTTCCTCCCGGCCGGTTTCCATCCGGTTGACCGCAGGACAATGCGCGCAGGCGCCGCGCTCGTCGCCGGTCAGGCAGGTGTCCGTCCGCGTCCAGCGCCGCTCTTGAATGGCGCCGAGTTCCTGCTCCCAGATTTCGGAGAAAGAACGCCCCGCCGACGCCCGGGCATAGGGTTCCGCCAGGATGCAGGGAGAAAGGTTTCCAAAGGGGTCGGCGTGAAAAGCCGTCCGCCCCGCGGAGCAGGGGTATAGGCGCTCGTCCGGCGGAACCGCCAGAACTGCTTCAATGCGCTCGCGCCATTGCTTCTTTTGATACGGCGCAGCCAAGTCCGCCAGCACCGCTTCCTCCGGCGAAATCCGCAGATCCAGCGGCGCCCGCGATCCCCCCTCCAGACAGGGAAACAGCGCCGAATCGTGCCGGAAGGGAACTCCGCACCCGGCCGCCTGGCGCTCAAGCTCTTCGAGCTCGGCCAAGTTGGACTTCATCAGCACGGTTTTCAGCTCCACGCGCACGCCCGCCGCCAGCAGGCGGCGAATCCCCTCCCAGGCGCGACGATGCGATCCGGGATGGCCGGTAATGCCGTCATGCGTGGCGGCCGTCGCGCCATACAGGCTGATTTCCACCTTGCGCGGCGGATACTCCCGGAACAGCGCCGTGATCTGCTCCGTCACCAGCGTGCCGTTGGTGAACACCGTCACCACCAGGCCCAGCTCGCGGGCATGGCGGTAAATCTCCGCAAAGTCCGGCCGTAGCAGCGGCTCGCCGCCCGTCAGGGTCAGATAGAGGCATCCGGCTTCGGCCCACTCGGTAAGCGCCTGTTTGACGGCACCAGTATCCAGCTCGCTCGGCTGCCGGCGGTGCTGTTCGACCTGATCGCCCAGATAGCAGTGAATGCAGTTCAAATTGCAGCGCCGGGTCAGTTCGAGCGTGGCGGCAATGGGAATGCGCGTTTCCGTGGCACGGGCGCGGAAGGCCTGGTTCCACTCGCGGGTCATCGTCTGGAGATCGCAACTCACGTCATCACCTCCAACATGCCCCGCCGCACAAGCTCTTCGGCAAACTCCACGCAATCGTTGCGGGCCTCCGCCAGCTCCACGTCAAATTCACTTGAGAGCGCCCCGGCCGTGACCTCGACAGATACCCCCCGGGCCAGACGCGACCAGATGAACTCGCCCGTTTCATTTAGCGGAAACACACAGCTTTCGCGGGCCAGATCGCCGGAAACAGGAACCAGCAGGCGGTCCGCGCCAATTCGGCGCAAAACAATTTTCCCTTTTGGACGGTATGTCGCCACAGTCAGTCCGCCTCGATTTAATGTTGAATGGCCTCGAGGCCGACAAACACACGTCCGTTGGCCGAGCACGGCACACGCGCCCGAATGGTCTCCATCACCTCATCGGGGTCCACCTCCACGTCAAGGATGACGATCTCTTCATCGGCAGGCCTCCACGTCACCAGGTCATCCGATATCAACAAGCGGTAGTCCACATCGAGGCTTCGGGCGCGCTGACGCCACTGCACGACAAGCTCCTCATCATCGCAGGTTGGACATGTACTGCCGCCCTGGGGCTTGACGTCCACTCCCCCCTCCACCGGCTCGACCATGCCATCGTTGTCAAACGCGTAGACATAGAATCGCTCAGGCGTAGCCGCACTGACTTCCGGATCGGCCAGCTCATCAGGGCTGAACCGTTCCCAGCGCCACTCGGCAAAGTTCTCGGCGATGCCGCCATCGCCCCGGTTGTTGGCAATGCGCAGCGCCGGATCGCCCAGCAGGTTGTACATGGCATAGGTGGTGAAACTGAACTGGTTGTGCTCCACGCTGCGCAACGCCTCCAGAACGGCCGGCCCCAGCGTGCCAACCTTCTTCTGCAGCACGACATCGTAGAACGCCAGTCCCAGTTCCTGCGCCAGCTGGTTGTCGGAGAGACCGGAAGGCCCCCACGCTGCCACCGCGCCGCTGCCGGGTGCGCGCAACAGCGCCTCGCCAAGGCTTTCAATGTTCGGCAAAGGATCCTCGTGATGCCCGACCAGGCAGCTCAACGCCACCACCAGCATCGGGTACTCGGCATTTTGCAATCCGGGAGCATCCGACGACGCGAGCACATGCTCATTCCAAGCCTGCGCCGAGCCATGGCCGGTATAGTGCACCATGCCAGCGCCAGTCCGGATGGCGCTGGTCAGGGTGGTTTTCGCCGTCTTGGCATTCATCGCCCTCCGGTCAATCCGGATCACCTCGCGTTCCGGTCCGGCCAGCCCTTCGAGAGCGTCATTGACGTCCCCAAAATCGCCCGCAAGCGCATCGGCCTTATCCGAAACCAGCACCCACCGGCCCAGCCAGTCGCTGCCAAAGCTTTGCTCATATACCTTGATTTTGGCAATCATGGCCGCCAGGTCGCCCGCATCGCGCGCGGGCAGTCGGCCAACCGACGCATTCGGAAGCCCGTCGCCATGGTAATCCGTCAATAGGTTGTCGCTCGAGAAAAACCCGTTGTCGGTCTGCACCAGCAGCGGCGGGATATGGTTGCCGCCAAAATTCTGCGTATCCAGGAAATCATAGTGCCCGCTGCCCGCCAGCAACACCATCCAGGGCGCCTGCGCCCAGGTGGCGTTGGCATACGCCAGCAGCTCGGAAATGGCCTCCGGCGTGCGCAGGCCACCTGCCATCCAGTCGCACAGGTCCTCGAAGGTCGCCACCCCCACGCGCAGTCCCTGGCTGGCGCGATAGTCGGCCAATTCCTGCACCGCCGCCTCCAGTGCGCGCGAAACCACAATCAGATAATCCACGCGGTTGTCGGGGGTCATGAACCACGGATCCTCCGCCACCACCTCCAGCGGCAACTGCGGAAGTTCCGCCCATTCCTCCAGAGCATAACGCCGGTCGCTCGACGACGACGCCCAGGCCTTGTTCGGCAGGCCACCATCCTCGTCCGCAATCCACACGGGCCGGTCATACCGATCCAGCGCCACCACCAGCGGCTGCGTGAAGGCGGGCGCCGCATAGGCGGACATCTTGCCCGGTTCATGGAACACCGGATTCCCCTCGGGGGTCAGCTCGCGCGCAAAGGTGGCCTCGATCCAGTTGACCACAAAAAAGCTGTACGAGTGCCCCTCTTGGAGCACACCCTTCACCTCGAACGTGTTGAGCCCGTTGCTCGCCAGAGTAATCGGCGCCAGCAACTCAACCGTGCACACTTCCTGATCGTCGAAAGTCGCCGATCCGATCCATTCGCCATTGAAGCGGAACTCGGCCAGGTGGTCCGGCCCGCCTGGCGTGCTCGACCAGCCCTGCAAGCTAACCTTGATCGCCACATCGCTGCCGGCAAAGCCCCGCAAATCAAGCGGGAACGACTTCACCGAGGCGGCATTCTCCGTAGGAGCGCTGATCACATAATCCCAGTAATAGAAATCGTCCGGCAGGTTGTTCACTGTGTTGAGATAATAGTTGTCCTCCTCGAAGCGCACCCGCGCAGGCAACACATCGTCGCCGTGCGTCGCGCCCGGCTCGCGCCGCGTCATGCTCTGCCCGTCGCCAACGGAAATCATTACGACATTGCCGCGCGCGTACCAGTTGTCGGTGGCCCGACCGTGGAAAATCAGGCGACCGTTGACCGCGTCATGGATGGATGGCACCACGTCGCCCTCCACCGACAAGGCCAGGCGTTGCGCGTGAGCCAGCGCCTCCACGGCTTCCAGTTCCTGCCCCATGCCCTCGGCAAGTTCCGCCAGACTCAGGGCATAGAGCCCCGCCTTGGGATAGGACGCCTTCAAGACGCTCGAAGGCCCTGCCAACCCGACAGGCGCGGCCGGTTTGGCCAGAACGGCGCGCTTCCGCGACGAATCGGCCGCCGCCGCGCGAGCCGCCAAAGCCGCGGGCGGTGGCGCGCCAAACGTGAGCTCGTACGTGCCGAGATCATTGACCATGCCTGACATCTCGACCTCCTCGAGACGGTACCAGCCGGTGCCGCCTGCTTCCGCTTGCGGGTCCTCCCACTCGTACAGGCCACCGGCAGAACTCAGCACCGACGTCACCAGCCGCGGCGTCACCAGCTCCCCGGCATCGTCCTCGCCGGCAAGGCGATAAATCCGGAAGCCGGCCGTATGCCACTCCGAATCCGTTTGCCATGCGACAACCCCGGCGTCCCCGCGCGCCTCGCCCCACACATCCACCAGGGTCACCCGCGTCGGTTTCAATGGTATCAGCCCCAAATCAATCGTCAGGTTGGTTTCCCAGGCCCGCAAGCTAAACGGGTCGGTCACGGCCAGGCGTTCGGTGCTCCTGGTTTCTTGGAGCTCGGGATTGCTGTCCAGCGCGGGATCGTCGCCCTGATATCGCGGCGACACCCCCACCCAGGTGGAACGCCCGGTGAGGTCAAAATGAATCGTGTAAACGCCGGGCACGACATCCGTGAACAGATAGTTCCCGCCGGCATCGGTCAGCATCTCGTCCACCACCTCGTTCTTCGCGTTGACCAAATACACCGGCAGCCCCTCAATCCGCAGCTCTTCTTCCGGGTCCTGGATGCCGTTGCGGTTGGCGTCAAACCACACCAGATCGCCCACCACGGCTCCGCCCTTGGGAATCACCACCACGCTGCTCGTGTCGTTGTTGGGGTTGGGGTCGAACAAGTCCCGGCTGGTGATCGTCGCGGTGTTGGTAATGCGCAATCCGGCATATTCGCGGGCGGTCACGCTGATATACAGCGTGGTCGAAGCCCCCACCCCCAGCGTGCCAATATCCCAAATGCCGGTCGCCCGGGTATAGTTGCCGTTCGAGTGGCTGTTGTATTGCAGACCGCCCGAGGGCAGCACGTCGGTGATCTTGACGCCTGTGGCCACATTCGGCCCATTGTTTGTAGCGGTCAAGATGTACTCAATCATCTCCGCCTGGTCGGGATCCTCCTTGGTCACGGTTTTGAGCACGCCCACATCCGCCGACACCACGCAATTGGTCGCCACGGCGGACAGCGCCGGATGCATGGCGCTATAGACACTGGCACGGTTCGTCAGGGCGTTGCTCACCGGCGGCGAATCCGCCGTAACCTCGAACGTGAAGGTGGCCGTTTCGCCCACGCCCAACGTGCCCCCGCTCCACAATGCGGGCGGAGCGCCCACCGTGCCCTCGGGCGCGGTAGCATACCACACCACCACGCGGCCCGCCGCACCGGCGCCGCCCGCATAGGTGGTGCTGGAAAACGTGGATGTCTTGACAGCGCCGCCCCCGCCCCCACCGGGTACGCTCCCGGGGCTGCCGCCACCCTGCGAGGTGGCGCCGCCCCCGCCATTCCCGCCGCCCGGAGGCGCGGCCGCGCCCGCCGAACCCGACGCGTTGTTGCCCGCCGCGCCCGGTCCCGCCGAAGATCCGCCGCCGCCGCCATAGCTCGTGCCCGAGCCGTTAGCCCCGCTGCCGCCGCCGTAACGCACATCGCCCACGCCAGCGTTCGCCGCCCCGCCCGACGCCCCGGCATCGCTGTTGTTGGAGGTTCCGTTCCCGCCCTTTGCCAAGACCAGATCGGTGGTTCCCAGCCTAAACCGGGAATCCCCTCCGGCGGCATTGGCGCCGCCGCCCCCGCCCACCTGCACCGAATAGCTGGCGCCGGGACTTACGCTGAAATCACGCCGGCTGTAGGCGCCGCCGCCGCCCCCCCCGCCCGCGCCCGTATTGAATATTCCTGAGCGCGAAGCTCCACCGCCACCACCGCCCCAGGCCTCCACCCTCACCTGTCCGACTCCCGCCGGAACGGTGAACGTGCCGTTCGCGTTGAAGGTGACCGACGTCGTGAACTCCGGCGAATAAAACTGAACCGCCACACTGCCGGGCACATACGTCACCCCGGCGGGAAGCATGTCCTCGACCATAATGCCGGCCTGCTCCACATTGCCGGTGTTCGCCACCACAACCGTATAGCTGATGGTGTCGCCCGGCGACAAACAGGCACCCGTCTGGCTCGAATTCTTCGTGATCGTCAGGCCGCGAACCTCCGGAACGAAGCCCGCGTCCCAGCTCAGGTCATTCACCCCCACCGGCAGATAAAACACCTCCGTGCGGCCCGTCAGCGGCGAGGCATCGCTGTCCAGCTCGCTGTCCGCCCCCTGGTTCTGCAAGGTATGGGCATAGCCTTCCGGCGCCTCGAACTGCAGATAGTAATACCCCGCCGCCAGATTGGTGAAACTATAGTACCCGTTGTCGGTAACCGTCGTCGCCACCTCGTTGTCGTCGGCGTCGTAAAGCGTCACCACCACCGGCGGGAGTCTGGACTGGAATAAATCATCCTGAATCCCGTTGCCATTCACATCGTGCCAAATATAATTGCCCAGCGACGCCGGCGGCTGGTAGAGCCCCGCATCGCGCGTGGTGTCATTCGTGCCGCCGCTCAGCGTGAACACCGCCGTGCGCCCGGTCGCCGGCGAAATATCGCTATCCAGCGCGGAATCGCCGCCCTGTCCCTGCGGCGACACGGCATACGCCGACGGCACCTCGAACTCCAGGAAATACGATCCCGAAGGCAGGTTGGTGAAAGCATAAGCGCCCTGCGCGTCGCTGGTCGTCGTGTCCAGCAGCACGCCCGATGCGGCATACAGCAGCACCTCCACGCCGCCCAGACCCGGTTCGCCCTCCTCCTGAATGCCATCGCCGTTCAGGTCGAACCACACCCGGTCCCCCACCGAGTTGGCGACGGAATAGTTGGTGGCCGTAGCCTCGAGAGGTGGTCGCTGATCCATCGTCAGCGTGGCGGTATTGACAAATTGCGTGCTCACCAGCGGATACCCCAGGGTCGCCGCCAGCCCCACCGTGATCGTCTCGCCGGGGTGGATGGTGATGTCCGTCAGCAGATTCGGCGGATCCTCAACCGTCAGCAATTCCTTGTCCGTATAGCGGATCATCACCATGCCCGCCGCGCCCGCGCCGCCGGTGCGTGTGCCGCTCGTGCGATAAGCGCCGCCGCCCCCGCCGCCCGGCGTACTCCCCGCCGTGCCGTTGCCTTGCGAACCGCTGCGCCCGTCTCCGCCATTGCCGCCGCCGGCGGGCGCAATCGCCCCGGCAGAACCGCTGGCGTTGTTGCCCGCCACCTGGGTGCCGGCCGAGGACCCCCCGCCGCCGCCGTAAGAACGGTCAACCCCGTTGGCGCCATTGCCGCCGTCATAACCAACATCGCCAATACCGCCGGAAGCCCGCCCGCCCGCCGCGCCATTCCGCGCGTTTTGCGCCGCGCCGCTTCCCCCGCGAGCCAAGACATTGGTCATCCATTCGTTGCGCACCCAGGAATCACTCCCGGCGGAGTTTGCCGCGCCCCCCGCGCCAACCGTCACCGTCAGCACCTCCCCGGGCGTCACGGGAAATTCCGCCCAGCTCGAGGCCCCGCCGCCGCCTCCTCCGCCCCCGCCGCCCTGATTCCCGGCTTGCGTGGCACCGCCCCCGCCGCCGCCAATGGCGAACACCTCCAGCGAATAGACACCATCCGGCACAACAAAGGTGCGGGTCCCCGCCGTGGTGTACAGCTGGGTCTGCACGGACGGCGGCGGCACCTGCGCGACCGTCGCGCTGCCCGGCACATACTCCGTCCCCGGCGGCAGCACATCCGCCAAATCCACCCCCACCAGCGTCACCGTCCCCGTGTTTTCAATGACAATCTCATACACATTCGTCGCGCCCAAATCCCAGTTGCCCTCGAGCAGCGAACTCTTGTCCAACGTCACCCCCACCGTGCCCGCCGCATAATTTGTCGCCTGCGACTCCAGCCAGTCCGGCTGCTGGTCGCTTTGCAGGCGCGCCACGTTGACAAATTGCGTGCAGACCAGCGGATCATCAATCTTCGCCGTCAGCCGCACCGTCATGCTGGTGCCCGGCGGCAGGCTCATGCCCTCCAGCAGGGTCGGCGGATTCGGCAGCGCGTTGGTCGAAGCCGGCATCGTCGCGTCAATCCGGATGTTGTCCAGCCAGATCGTCCGCGCACTCGTCAGGTTCTGGCCCGTAAAGCGGATAATCGTGTTCTCGCCAATATAACTCGACAAATTAAAGGTCCGCGGAAAATACGAACCGTCATTCGTCGCCCCCTCAATCCGCCCCAGCTCCGTGAACGAAGTCCCGTTGCGCGAAGCATACACGATAATACGGCTCGTCGAGATCAACCCCCAGCGGCGGTAATCCAGCGACAGCGTCGCCGCCGACGCGCCGGCCAGGTTCACCGGCCGTTGGATGGTGTGATTGCCCGTCATGCGCAGCGCATAGGTCTGCCCCGGCACCGAACCGCTGTCCACCTGAATGCTCACATTGCCGCTCAGCGGACTACCATCGTCACCGGTCTCGGTCCACGGCCCCGCCCACGCCATATTGCCGTCATCATTCTCATAGGTCCGGAAGTGGAACGCATCCAGATAGGTGTGGGTGTGGGTGAACCGCCGGATCAGCTCCGCCGATCCGTCCACATAGCTCATCCCCCACGGCACCAAATCCTCCAGCCGGATGTTCGTCTGCCAAATCGTGCCCGTGTTGATGATCTCGATGTTGTACGCCACATTCGAACCCGCGCCCAGCATCCCGTTCGGGCTGGATGTCTTGACCAGCGCCACATGTTCCGTGGCGTGGATGTCGTTCGTCACCGCATTCGACCCCGTCCATGACTGGTCCTGGTCCGCGCGCACCCGGGCCTGGTTGACCACCTGCGTGGCCAGCGGCGGATTGTCCACCTGCACCTGGAAGGTCACCGTCGCGCCGCCGCCCGGCGGCAGAGTCAAATTCTGCGCCGGCATCGGCGGCGGCATGCCCGCAAACGTGGCGTCGTTCCCCACCAGCGTAAACGTCACATTGTCGAACGCCACCAGATTGGTGTCCAGGTTTCCGCGCGTCAAAAACCGGATGCTCGTATTCGTCGAAATATAGGCGCTCACGTTGTAGCTCGCCGTCGTGCGGGTGAGCATATGGCCCGTCCCCGACTGAAACAGCCGGTTCGAGCTCGCCCAGCCGTTGGTTGAAATCCACAAATCCACGCCCGTGCTCGAAGGCACCGTTTGGCGGCGATAAACGAACGACAGCGTCGCGCTCGTATGCCCCGACAGGTCCGCCGTGCGCGATGCCCCGCGCCCGCTGCCGCCCACCAGCAGCGTAAACGCTTCCATGGGCACGTTGGTCGCGCCGTCCGCCCGCACCTGCACCCCGCCCGCGTTCGGCCCGTCGGCCTCGCCCAATTCCTCCCAGGCCGTAATCCAGGGAATCGTCCCGTTGCTGTTCGTGAACGAGCGGGAGTTGAACCGGTCGCTCACCGTGTTGGTCATGGCGCCGCTCACCTGAATCTGCGCCGTGTTGGGCACATAGCTCACCCCCACCGGCAGCACGTCGTCCAGTGTCACCCCCGTGTACGTCACCGTGCCGGTGTTCGCCAGCGTCACCGTGTACCAATACGTGTCGCCCGGCTCCAACAGCTCCGTCGTACTCGTCTCCTTCGCAATCGTCAGCCCCCTCGCGCGAGCCGGAATCGTCACGCCGCCGCTCCACGTCTCGTTGCTGCTCCCCACCGTCGCGTTGTTGTGGATGTAGCCGTCAAAATCCGGCGGCAAATCATCCAGCACCTGCGTCACATAGCGCACCGTCGTCGTCTCCCCCACCATGACCGTGCCGAGATCATACCCCCCCTCGTCAAACGGAAAACGCGTCAGCATCGGCGGCAGATTGTCGTCAATCGCATTGGTCACGCCCCCCTTCGCCACCATCGAGCTGTTGCTCACATACGCCGTCACATCCGTCGGCAAATCATCCACCAGCATCACATTGTGCGCCGTCGCAAACCCCACATTCACCACATCAATAAAATACTCGATCGTATCCCCCTCGTCCGCGTACCCGTTGCCGTTCAAGTCGTGGAGCAGCGCCGCCGCCTTGGTCGAAAGCACCGCCGGAAACGGCTGAATCGGATAGCCCATGTCCAAAAACGGATTGCCCGTCTCCGACCGCGCCGAATCCTGCCCCCACGCCGCCATCAGCGGCGTGCCGTCCAGCGTGTAAAACCGCATCCCCGTCTGGTCGTTGTCGTTGGTATCCACCAAAAATGCCACATCCAGCGGCGCGATGTTCGTCGTGAAATCATAGCGGTTCCCCAGGGGGTCCACCAGCGGACCCGTGTTCGGGTCGCCATCCAGGTCCACATAAATCGTCGTGTTCGTCAGCGCCGTCACCCAGATCGGGTTGCCGTTCGCATTCAACGCCACTGTCGTCCCCACGCCCGGCCCCCATCCCACCAGCCCCGCCGTACTCATCATGTTCACCGGCGTCAGCCCCAGCCCCCAGTCATAGGTCTGGCAGTGCTGGAGGTATCCTTCGTAGTTGGCTCCACCCCATGTCGTGTCAAAAATGCTCGCCCCGATAAACTTCGACCCGTCCATCGTGTAAAAGCGCGTCGCGCTGTTCGCCGGCAGCATAAAGGTGTCATACACGCTGTTCGGCTCCACCCAGAACGACCCCGAAGAAGTCTTCGTCTCATAATACACCCGGATCCGCTCCTCGTTCGGATTGAACAAATACGCCACCGCCGGCACCGTTGCGTTCCCCCCCATAACCGTCCGCGAGCACATCGGCGTCACATAGTCCGTCCCCCACTGGTTCTCCGGCCACAACTCGATCCAGCGCATTTCGTAGGACGAGCCGATGTCGCCCGTCACCAGAATGCACTGGAACGGCTGGCTGCCCTTCGCCGTCGCCCCCGCCACCACCCCGCCGTTCACAAAATACGGTTCGCCCGCGTTCAGATACACCGTCTCCTCGAAAACACCGTCATTGTCCAAGTCCAGATCAATGCGCGTAAAATCGTGGTCTGCCATAATGTACAGCCCCGAATAGCTGAACATCATGTTCGTGCCATTCCCCGTCCCCGTCCCCACCCCCACCGGCGTGCGGTACAGCGTGCCGTGCGTGCTGATGTCATACACCCCCGTCGCCTCCGCCAGCACCTCCCCCGGATCCTTCGCATACAACCCCCGCGTCATCACCACCGGCAGCGTCGTCGCCACCTTGTCGCGAGCATCATACTCCAGCGTCAGGTGGTTCCGCGTCACATCAATCTCCGACTCCAGCAAAATCACATCCCCCGCATTCAAAATATCATTCGGATACCCCGGCGGAAACCCGTTGCTCGGGTCCCCGTCCCCCCAAATCTGGCTCGTCGGCTGCTGCGGATCCGTAATCTCCTCCTCGTAGCCGTCCTCCCAGTGGTCATAGTAGATAATCGTCCCGTCCGTCCCCACCAAAATCGAAATCGCCGACACCATCACATCGCCGATCAACCCCCGGAACGCATCAATCGTATTCAACGAAATCTGCATCTGGTCCTCCGGCAGCGGAACATAATACGTCTGCAAAACATTCGCCCCCCAACTCAGCGAACCACCGGCAAACAACGCCAGCCACAACACCAGCGTGATCGCCAAATGCCGACTCTCATCTCGAAGCGTTTTCATAATATGTCACCAACTCTCAACAACAGCGGGACAACCTTCCCGCAACTAATTGATGACCCAATATATACATATATTAAAAAAAATGTGATGAACCGTTTTCCTAAACCCTAAATAAATCTTCCGAAACCGCCGTTTTCCTTTCCGAAAATCCATCTTTTTTCGCACATAAACCGTTTGACCTCCCTGCAGGCACCAAGTCACACCCCACCCCAACACTCACCAGAGCACGCCAACTCACTCCCCAAAACGACACACAATATCCATCCCGATCAACCCCAGCGCGACATCACTCCACCTCCCCTCTCCCCCCACACAAGCCAAAAATCCTGCCCCATTTGCTGCCGCGCCATCCATCCTGCACCCCCACCACGCCAACCCAAATTACATAAGCAACCCGCCCAAACCAAACAACGCAACGCGAGCGGCAAAATGCTCAAAGCCCGCCATCCATACGGCCATTTTTTTACAGAATTGGCGACATCCCAGATTCAAAGATCAAAAAAAACGAGTGTCGCGAGTCGTGTGTCGTGAGTCGAAAAAACACCATTTTTCGCCAATTTTTGCCAGCTTCCGTCCATTTTCAACAATTTCTGCTCATTTTCACACCTTGTTAGCCAGTAGCTATTGCAACACCAGGGTTTTGTTCTAGCGTTTCCTCGCCTTGGGTTGCTACTCGGGGTCAAAGTGGCAGGATTTGGGCTGTCTGGCAAGCCTAAGCGGTGGTTTTAG
>JAAZFE010000125.1 GCA_012511885.1 Lentisphaerota bacterium
CTAAAACCACCGCTTAGGCTTGCCAGACAGCCCAAATCCTGCCACTTTGACCCCGAGTAGCAACCCAAGGCGAGGAAACGCTAGAACAAAACCCTGGTGTTGCAATAGCTACTGGCTAACAAGGTGTAAAAACAGGTCAAAACGGCCGGATTTCGGGGCGGGCTTGCCAGCGGGCGTATTTTGTGAAAGTATTACGATTGTGAACATTCGTAATACTGACAAAGGGTCCGGGGTGGTGCGCGTGAGCGTGTCGCTGCCGGAGGAATTGGCGCAGGGTCTGGACGAGATGCTGAAGGCGAAGGGGGCGGCGAGCCGCTCGGCGCTGGTGGCGGATCTGGTGCGCGAGGCGACGGTGGAGCACCAGTCGCGGCGCGGTCGCCGGGCGATCGCCGGCACGATCACGCTGGTCTATGACCATCATCAGCGAAACTTGCAGTCGAAGCTGACGGACATCCAGCATGGCGCGGAGGGTTTGATTGTGTCGGTGATGCATGTGCACCTGAACCATCACGACTGCCTCGAGGTGCTGGTGGTGCGCGGCGTGGCGCGCAAGGTGCGCGCGCTGGCGGATCAACTGGCCGCGGTGCGGGGGGTGCGGCACGCGAAACTGACGATTACCACCACGGAACGCCGATAGAAGAGCCGAACGCGAAGGGCGACAGGAATTCACGGCGATGAAAAAATGGCTGATTTTGGCGGCGGGGGTTTGGGCGGGGACGGCGATGGCGCAGCAGCCGGGCCCGATGACGCATGCGGCGCTGCAGGCGGTGGATGAGGTGGGGGAGAGTGCGTGGGTCGAGGAGCTGCCGTTTACAATTCAGGGGGTGGTGCTGAATGATCCGGAGGAGATGCTGGATTACAGCTATGCGCCGGGGGCGGAGATGCCCCCGAAGGGCGGGCAATACCAGATGTTTATTCAGGCGGTGGGGGCGGGGGATCGGGGGGGGACGGCGTTGTATGTGGCCCAATGCAGCATACCCCTGTTTGCGGATCATTTTGATGAGGCGGGCTGGGCGAATGAATTGCAGCGGATCCTGTTTGATGGGCAGGGGCGCAAGTTTCGCAAGGGCGACGTGGTGGAGGTGACCGCGCGGCAAGCCATTTTTTATAATGGCAAAGTGAACATTAATAAGGCCCACCGCACCACACCGGACAACAATTTCGATATCGCGCTGGTGAAGGCGAACGCGGGGCTGCCCAAGGCGGAGCCGATTACGCTGGCGGACTTGAAGGATGGAAATGACGAGGCCATTTTTGACGCGACGCGATTGAGCGGCGGTGAGTTTTATCAGGGGGTGCGTGTGCGGTTGGACGGGGTGCGGTTGACGGATACAAATGGGTGGGGCGAGACGATGTGGGCGGATCGGGTTTGTACGGTGGAGGATGCATCGGGGCGCACGCTGCTCCTGAGGATGCCGCTGACGGCTTTGGGCGAGCCGCCGTCGTCGTGGTTTAGCGCGATTGGCATTTTGAATCAGGAGGGAAGCAACACCAGCGGCTATGAGCTGTTTGTGCAGGAGATCGGCCCGGAGCTGAAGATGACGGTGAGCGGCGGGAGGCCGTCGGTGAGTTTTTCGACGGACTACGAGGGCTTTGTGCTGGAAGCCACGGACGATCTGGAGGGCGGCGAATGGACGCTGGTGGATATGATGCCGCGGATGATGATTGTGATCGAGGACGACGGCGACGCGGACACCCGCCACTACCGTCTGCGGAAGGCGGATTGAAACGCGGATTCACATTGATTGAACTGCTGCTGGTGGTGGCGGTTCTGGGGGTGCTGCTGGTGCTGGCGGCCCCCCCCATGTTTGCCGCGATCGAGCGCGCGCGGGTGGGGCGCGTGCTGACGGAGCTGCAGAGCATCGAGGTGGCCATCGAGGCGTTCCGCATTGATCACGGGCGCTATCCGCCGGTGACGGTGTCGTGCATGGCGGCGGATGCCGACGAGGTGCTGCAACTGCCGCGGGAGCTGGCGGACGGGGGCTATCTGCCGCCGAGTCCGCGGACGAAGGCTTCGACGCTGATGCGGGATCCGTTCAATCCGAAGGGAACCTACAAGTACGCGGCGCCGGAGAATTATTGGATGAACGGGGCGATGCAGCGGCAGCGCTATCCAGTGTGGGTGCCGAGCGATTTTCCGTCGGGGATGTCGGCGGGGGGGCGGTTTGACGATTCGGCGGACTCGCCGCTGGCGTGGGCGGTGTGGAGCCAGGGGCCGCGGGCGCAGGCGGGCAAGGGGCTGAACGAGAAGGCGCCGACGGCCCGGTTCACCTGGTATGAGAGGCTGGGGGACCACGGGGTGATCGGACGCTTCAAGGAGCGCAACGGGCCGAGCTGGTCCACGCTGCAGTAGGGCGGCGGCACCAGAGCGGGGGGGGGGGGGTCAGATGCGCTCGGGGGCGGTGATGCCGAGGAGCTCGAGGCCGTGGCGCAGGACGCGCGCGGTGAGGGCGCAGAGGCGCACGCGGCTTTCGCGCACGCCGTCGGGGGCCTTGAGGAAGGGGACGTTCTGATAGAACGAGGAGTAGAGCTGGGAGAGCTCGTAGAGGTAGTCGGCCAGGAGGGAGGGTTTTTCCTGGAGGGCGGCATCGAGGACCACGTCGGGATAGCGCGCGAGGCGCAGGGCGAGGCGGCGGCCGGGGGCGGAGTCGAGGGTGATGGGCGCGGAGGCGAAATCGCCGTCGGGGAAGCGTTCGCGGTATTTGTCCATGACGGAGGAGATGCGCGCGGCGGCATATTGGAGATAGGGGGCGGAGTTGCCGTCCATGGCGAGGGCTTTTTCCCAGGTGAAGGTGATGGCGGACTGGGGGTTTTGGGAGAGGTCGGCGTATTTGACCGCGCCGATGCCGACGGCGCGGGCGACTTCGCGCTGCTGTTCGGGGGGCATGCCGGGGGAGGCCTGTTGGACGATGTCGAGCGCGCGGCGTTCGGCTTCGTCGAGGAGGAGGTCGAGTTTGATGGCGGTGCCGGAGCGGGTGGAGAGCAGGCCCTCGGGCAGGCGCATGAGGCCGAACCAGATGTGGCGCAGGCGGGTTTGGACGCCGGCTTTGCGCGCAACAGTGAAGAACTGGCGGAAGTGAAGTTGCTGGCGTTCGTCGGTGACGTAGATGATGGCGTCGGGCTGGAATTCTTCGACGCGGGAGAAGACGGTGGCGAGGTCGGTGGTGGCGTAGTTGTAGCCGCCGTCGGATTTGCGCACGATGCAGGGGGGCAATTGGTCGTCGTCGAGGAAGGCGACGAGAGCGCCTTCGCTCTCGCGAACGAGGCCGAGATTCTCGAGTTTGGCGATCACGCCGGGGAGGGCGTCGTTGTAGTAGGACTCGCCGCGGACGAGTTCAAAGCTGACGCCGAGGCGGTCGTAGATGCGGTTGAATTCGGCGAGCGAGAGGTCTATGAAGGTTTGCCAGAGGGCGCGGTTGTCGGGGTCGCCGGCCTGGAGTTTGACGAGTTCAAGGCGGGCCTGGTCCTTCCATTCGGGGTCGTCGTCGCACTTCTGGTGGGAGAGGACATAGACGCGCTGGAGTTCGTCAATGGGGGCGGTGTCGAGAGCGGCGGTGTCGAGGAAGTGGCGGTAGCCCATGATGAGGATGCCGAACTGGGTGCCCCAGTCGCCGAGATGGTTGTCGCCGATGACGCGATAGCCGAGGGCGCGGTGGATGCGCTTGAGGGCATCGCCGATGACGGTCGAGCGGATGTGGGCGACGTGCATGGGTTTGGCGACGTTGGGGGAGGAGTAGTCGAGGAGGATGGTTTTGCCAAGGCCGGGCTGGGGGATGCCGAGGGCGGGGGCGGCGTGCAGATCTTCAAGGCGGCGGGCGAGGGCGGTGTCGGCCAGGGTCAGGTTGATGAAGCCGGGGCCGGCCACTTCGACGCGGGCGAGGAGGTCGTCGCCGGCGAGCTGGTCGGCGACGCGTTGGGCGATGTCGCGCGGAGGGAGGCGCAGGAGGCGGGCGGCGGCCATGGCGGCGTTGCATTGGTAGTCGCCGAAGGCGTCGTCGGTGGCGGGGACGGCGTCGGGCGCGAGAGCGGCAAGGTCGGCTTCGGGGAAGACGGCGGCGAAGGCGGCGCGGAGGCGGGCGGAGAGGATGTCGCGGAGAGTTGGCACGGTGGCGGGTTGGTTGGCGGGTGTGTTCATGGGGCGGGCTGTTGGTTGGGGGTTAGCAGTAGAAAACGGGGGTGGGGCGGTGGGCGTGGGTGGGGTGGACCTGGATGTGGCCGAGACCGCGCGAGGCCAGATGGCGGCGCACGACGTTCAACGCGCGGGAGGGCTCGTTGCACTCGGAGCTGAGATGGGCGAGGAGCACATCGCGGAGGGTGTCGCCGGCGATGTCCGCGAGGAGCTCGGCGGCGGTTTCGTTGGAGAGGTGGCCCTGGCGGCCGAGGATGCGCTGCTTGAGATGCCAGGGGCGGCCGGAGCTGCGGACAAGGTCCACGTCGTGATTGGCTTCGAGGATGACAAAGTGGCAGCCGCGGAGCCGGTCGAGGGCGACGGTGGTGGGCATGCCCAGGTCGGTGGCGATGCCCACGCGAGTGTCGCCGTGGGTCAGGATGAAGCCGACGGGATCGTAGGCGTCGTGGGGCAGGGGAAAGGCCAGGAGTTCGATGTCGCCGATGGTGAAGGGCGACCCGGCGGCGAACAGGTTCCAACCGAGGCCCTCGCCGTTGCGGACGGCGCGGGCTGTGTCGCTGTTGGCATAGAGTTCGAGGTCGAGTTTGCGGGCGAGGGCCCGCAAGCCGGAGACGTGGTCGGTGTGCTCGTGGGTGACGCAGACGGCCTGCACCTTGGCGGGGTCCAGCCCGGCGGCGTCCATGCGCCGGTGGAATTCGCGGGCGGAGATGCCGGCATCAATCAGCAGGGCGGTGGTGGGGCTTTCGACATAGATGCAATTGCCGCTGCTGCCGGAGGCCAGCACGCAAATACGAAAATTGGCAGGGGACGAGTTCAACGGAGATCGGGTTTCTAGGCATCGGCGGGCGGCAACCCGGCGGCGGGCTCGTCGCTGGAGGGGGCGGGGGCGGGAGATTCGGCTTCCGCGGCGGCTTCGGCGGCGGCTTGGGCGGCTTCCCGTTCGGCGGCTTCGGCGGCGGCGGCGCGCCGACGCTGGAGGAATTCGCGGGTGAGCTGGCGGTAGGCGACCGCGCCGGTGCAGTTGGGGTCGTAGGCGATCACCGGCAGGCCGTGGGAGGGGGCCTCGGCCAGGCGCACGGAGCGGGGGATGAGCGACGAGTAGATCTGCCGCGGGAAGTGGGATTCGATTTCGGCCACCACCTGGCGCGAGAGGTTGGTGCGCATGTCGTACATGGTCATGACAATGCCCTCGAGCCGGAGGCGGGGGGCGGCGCTGGAGTTGTGCAGCTTTTGGATGGTGTTGAGGATGGTGCTGATGCCTTCGAGGGCGTAGTACTCGCACTGCATGGGGATGATGAGGCCATCGGCGGCGCAGAGCGCGTTTATGGTGAGGATGCCCAGCGAGGGCGGGCAGTCGATGAGAATGAAGTCGTAGCGTTGTTCGGCGGCGAGCGGTTCGACGGCCATGGCGAGACGCTGCAGATAGTGGTCGGCCCGGGCCACATCAATTTCCGCGCCGGCCAGGTCCACCTCGGAGGGCACGAGGTCGAGGCGGGCGAAGACGGACGGCTGGATGATTTCGGCGATGGGCCGGTCGCCGAGGAGGCAGTCGTAGATGCTGGCGCCGGGGACTTTGGCGACGCCGAGGCCGCTGGTGGCGTTGGCCTGGGGGTCGAGGTCGAGCAGCAGGACGGATTTGCGCCGCTCGGTGAGGCAGGCGGCGAGGTTGACGGCGGTGGTGGTTTTGCCGACTCCGCCTTTTTGGTTGGCTATGGCGATGATGGGGGTCATGGTTTGGTTGGGTTTGGGAAGCATTATAGCGGGGTGGGCGGTGGTGCAAACCTTTTTCGTGCCGGCGGCCCGCGGCGGGCGGTGTGCGGCCGGTAGTGTGGGGGCGGTTAGTAGGCGGTGGTGCGGTGGACGGGCTGGAAGAGGGCGGTGCGGCGGGCGCAGATGTGGTGGACGGGGCAGGCGGGGCAGTCGGGCTCGACGGTTTCAGGGCAGCGGGTGCGGTTCTGGAAAAAGAACCAGTCCACAGTGGCGGCGGACAGTCCGGAGCGGTCCATGAGTTGCGCGATGGCGTCATAGGCGGTGGCGCGGACGGCGGCTTCGTCGCTGGCGCTGACGACTTGGCGGGTTTCGAGGTTTTGGCGCAGTTCGGGGTCGAGCACTTGGACGAGTCCGGTGCGCAGGACGGAGCGCTGGAGATGGTAATCAATGATGGGCACCGCGGAGGAGGGGTCGGTGACTTTGAGGAAGTGTTCGGGTCGGTTTTCGAGGGTGATGGCCAGGAGCATGGCCTTTTTTTGGAGGGGGTCTTCGGCGTAGCCGGGGAGCCCGGCCAGGATTTCGAGCAGGGTTTTGAGGGGGGAGGGGGAATCGTTGGCCTGGCGCAGGAGGTCGGCGGGGATGAGCTGGCGGTCGAGGAACCAGCGGGTGTAGGCTTGGATGATGGCGAGGTGTTCGGGCCACATGGGCAGGGGGTTGCAGCCGGTGTCGTCGTGGAAGAGGGCGTCGAGCTGTTCGGGGGTGAGCTGGGCGAGGGTGCGGGGGTCGAACACGGTGGGATCGGCCTCGATGGCCCGGGTGCAGGCGCGGAAGAGGAAGTCGGAGCCTTTGAGCATGTGGCCGTCGAGGGGGGCGATCATGGGCGCCTGCCAGTGGTTGTTGGCGAGGTTCCAGAAGCCGAACTGGTGGGCGCAGTTGAAGAAGAGGTAGTCGAGGACGGCGGGGTGGTTGCACTGGGGATAGATGAAGCCTTCGCTGCGGGTGCAGAAGTCGAAGGGGAGGGCGCTTTCGGAGGAGCGCAGGTGGACGGCGAAGGCGTCGAGCCGGGCCGGGTCAATGTCCAGGCGGTCCGGGCGGGTGGTCGGGGGTGGCGGGATCGGGGCCATCAGGTCCGGATTTGGCCGCTACCCTGGACGACGTACTTGTAGGTGGTGAGTTCTTCGAGGCCCATGGGGCCGCGCGCGTGGAGCTTGTCGGTGGAGATGCCGATTTCGGCGCCCATGCCGAACTCGCCGCCATCGGTGAAGCGGGTCGAGGCGTTGGCATAGACGCAGGCGGTGTCCACCTGCTGAGTGAAGGTGTCCTGGGCGCGCTGGTCCTCGGAGAGGATGGCGTCGGAGTGGTGCGAGCCGTGGCGGTTGATGTGTTCGATGGCGGCTTCGAGGGTGGGGACGACGCGGATGGCGAGGATGAGGTCGAGATATTCTTCGTCCCAGTCGGCGTCGGTGGCTTCGAGCAGGGAGGGCGCGATGGCGCGGGCGGCGGCATCGCCGCGCAGTTCGACGCGCTTGGCGGTGAGGCGCTCGACGAGCTTGGGGAGGAATTCGGCGGCGAGGGCCTCGTGCAGGAGGACCTTTTCGACGGCGTTGCAGACGCCGGGGCGGCTGCATTTGGCGTTTTCGATGATGTCGAGCGCCTTGGCCTGGTCGGCGGTGGCGTCAACATAGATGTGGCAGTTGCCCTTGTAGTGCTTGATGACGGGGACGTGGGCCTGCTCGGTGACGGCGCGGATGAGTTTTTCGCCGCCGCGGGGGATGATGAGGTCCACGCGGCCCTGGAGCTGGACGAGTTCGCGCACGGCGTCGTGGTCGGTGACGGTGATGAGCTGGATGGCGTGGGGGGGGATGCCCTTCGAGGCGCCGCCCGCCCGGAGGGCGTCCACCAGAGCCATGTTGGATTCGATGGCCTCGCGTCCGCCGCGCAGGATGACGGCGTTCGAGGTCTTGAAGCAGAGGGCGGCGGCGTCCACGGTGACATTGGGGCGCGATTCATAGATGATGCCGATGACGCCGATGGGGACGCGTATTTTCTGGATGACGAGGCCGTTGGGCCGCACCCAGCGGGAGATTTTCTGGCCGACGGGGTCTTTGAGGTCGGTGAGGGCGCGGACGCCGTTGATCATGTCGTCAATGCGCCGGTCGGTCAGGAGGAGGCGGTCGAGGAGGGCGTCGGAGAGTCCGGCTTCGCGTCCGGCGGCCATGTCGCGGGCGTTGGCTTCCTTGATCTGGGCGCGTCCGGCGTCGAGGGATTCAGCCATGGCCTCGAGGATGAGATTTTTGCGGCGGGTGCTGAGGGTGGCGAGCTGTTGCTTGGCGGCGACGGCGCGGTCGCCCATTTCGATCATGTGGTCGTGCAGGTTCATGGGTTCCTCCGTGAGTTCACGCTTCGGCATGCAGGACAAGGTTGTCGCGGTGGATGAGTTCGTCGGGGGCGTGGGAGCCCAGGAGCTCGAGGATGCGCTTGGTTTGCAGGCCCTTGAGCAGGCGGATTTCGTTGCTGGAATATTCGGTGAGGCCGCGGGCGATGAGGGTGCCGTCGCGGTCGCGGATGTCCACGAGGTCGCCACGCAGAAAGTGTCCGGTGACGTCGCGGATGCCGACGGGCAGGAGGCTGCGTCCGTGGTGCAGGAGGGCGTCGCGCGCGCCGGCGTCCACGGTGAGGTGTCCCTTGGCATGGTGGAAGAAGGCCACCCAGCGGCGGCGGCGGTTGAGGCCGCCGTTGCCGTTGGCGGCGGGCACGGGGGCGATGAGGGTGCCCACCGGCGCGCCAGCGATGATTTTTTCGAGGATGCCGTTCATGCGCCCGTTGGCAATGACCACAGCCGAGCCCATGCGGGCGGCTTCGGCGGCGGCGGTCAGTTTGCTGGCCATGCCGCCGGTGGAGAATATGCTGCCTTTGCCGTCGGTGTGGGAGAGGGTTTCGGCGTCCACGCCCTCGAGGAAGTCCACTTTGCGGCGGCGGCCCCGGGCGTCGGCGCGCTGGAAACCGCTGACGGTGGTCAGAAGGACGAGGAGGTTGGCTTCCACCAGCATGGCGGTGCGCGAGGCGAGGGTGTCGTTGTCGCCAAAGCGGATTTCGTCGACGCTGACGGCATCGTTTTCGTTGACGATGGGGATGATGCCGCATTCGAGGAGTTTGAGGAGGGTGTTGCGGGCGTTGAGGTGGCGGCGGCGGTTTTCGAGGTCGTCGTGGGTCAGCAGAACCTGGGCGATCTGGTATTTTTTGCGGGCGAAGAGGCGTTCATAGATGGCCATGAGGCGGGACTGGCCCACGGCGGCGGCCATCTGCAGGGTGGGGAGATCGGTGGGTTTTTTCTTGATGCCGAGGGCCTGGAGGCCGCAGGCGATGGCGCCGGAGGAGACTACGACCACTTCGCGGCCCTGGCGGCGCAGGGCGGAGATGCCGTCAACCAGCTCGGCCATGCGGCGGGTGTCGGGGCGGCCGTTGCGCTGGACGAGGGCGCGACTGCCGATTTTGACGACGATGCGGGTGGCGGCGGTGAGGTTGGTTCTGGCGGTTTTGTGGGGCATATGGGGGAGTCTGCCATAGCCTGAATAATTCATCAACATGAATGAAAACATCTTTATTTGTTGCAACACTAAATGATGCGGATATTTGAGCGAAAAAATCATTATTCATTCCTGTTGCCCTTCGGCGCGACGATTCCAACCCGTCTGCGGCGTTATTCGGGGCTCGCAGTATGTCCATACAGCTTCGCCCCGCCCGCCTTGCATCCGGGCCGGACTTGTCGCGTGAATTATCCAGGATAGGGGTCCCTTGTTTGCAAGGTGTGGCCTTGGGCGGCGGGTGGCGGTTGGCAGGTGGTTGGTGGGTGGTGCGGGGGGGTGGAGGTGGGAAGAGGCGGCAAAGGATTTTGAAAAACGAGGCGGCAAAACCAAGGCGCGCCTTTTCCGCGCTGGCGCGTCGAGGGAAAGGGGATGACGCCGTGAGACCGTGACGCCGTGACGCCGTTTTTTGGGGGACAGGGGGCGATGCGGGGAACAGCGACGACGGGGCGGGGGGGCGGGGGATGACGCCGTGGGGCCGTGAGGCCGTTTTTTTGGGGGGGACCAAGGGATGAAGGAGACGAGCCGCGCCTTGCGGGAGGAGGATTGGTCTTGAGTTGGGGGGGCGGGTGGGTGTAACGTTTCGAGGATGCCGGGGGTTGTCGCCTGGCATTGTGGATTCTTCAGGAACTTGAACGGCAGGAGATCGCCATGAGGTGGATAAAAGTTGCGGGCATTGTTGGTCTGGTTGTTGCGGTCATGCTGTCGGTGGCCTGGGCGAATGAGGACATTCCGGAAAATTGGTACGGGACGGATGCTGGCGTTTATGCGCTGAAGTCGCGGGATGTGGCGGGGAATAATTCGCATGTGTTTACGCCGAGTCCGGCGCAGTGGCGCGACAAGAATATTTATCAGTTGTTCACGGATCGTTTCGCGACGGATGGCATTGACCGGCTGGCGAATTACAAGCCGCATTGGAAGACGGAGGGGAAGGCGTATCCGTACAACCGCAACTATCACCATGGCGGCAACTGGAAGGGGCTGCAAGGGCAGCTGGATTATCTGGCCGGGATGGGGGTGACGGCGTTGTGGATTTCGGGAGTACAGCAGAATGATCAGGGGAAGGATCCGAATTACACGCCGTATCACCAGTATCACGTGGAAAACTTTTTCAAATGCGATCCGGCGATGGGCACCTTCCAGGACCTGAAGGATTTGATTGACGACTGCCACAGCCGCAACATGTATGTGATTTTGGACGTGGCGCCGAACCACATGTGCGACAAAAACGGGATCAACACCGGCAACGAGGAGGACGACAAGAAGTATTGGCCGAATGGGCACGGATCGTTTGGCTGGTGGGACGAGGGCAACCAGCACTGGCCACCGTTTGACAATCTGAACTATTTCCACAACAACGGCACGATCAACAACTGGGATGGGCCTGTGGAGCGGCTGCTGGGGCAGTTCAAAGGGACGGACGACCTGAAGACGGAGCATTCCGAGGTGCAGGACATTTTGCTGAAGGCGTTCAAGAATTTGATTGATGCGACAGACTGCGACGGGTTCCGCGTGGATGCGATCAAGCACGTGGAGTACAACTGGTGCCGCGACTGGGCGCAGGATTTGCGGGATCATGCGGCGTACCGCGGGAAGCATAATTTCCTGATGTTCGGGGAGCTGTTCAGCTATGACAACGGCGCGCTGGCGAGCTGGTGCGCGGATGGCTACGGGTTCAATTCGGCGCTGCATTTCCCGCTGATGCAGGCGATGAAGAATGTGTTTGGCTATGGCGCGGGCGGGGAACAGCTCGGTTGGGAGATGGGCGCGATCAACCAGTACGGCCAGGGCAAAGAGAATGTGATTGCGTTTTTGGACAATCACGATGTGGACCGCTTTGCGTGCACCTTCGGCGGCGGCAGCCCGGAGACGGCGAAGAAGATTATGGAGCCGGCGATGACATTCCTTTATATGGCGCCGCCGGTACCGCTGATTTATTACGGCACGGAGCACATGTTCAATCAGGGGGGGCACCCCAACGGCAGCGACCGCACCTGGGACAATCCGGACGACGGCGACTGGCAGCGCGAGGCGATGTTCGACAAGGGTTTCCAGCCGGGCAACGCCAGCGGCGACATGTTCAGCGAGTGGGCGAAGGATCGCGGATTGTACGGCCACATTGCCTGGCTGAACAGCCTGCGCAACCAGAGTCGCGCGCTGCGCCGCGGCGGCTTCGAGCAGCGCCGCACGAGCAGCGGCCAGGGCATCTATGCGTTCACCAAGTGGTATGGCGATGAAGTGGCGCTGGTGATCGTCAACACCGCCGATGGCGAGCAAAGCCTGGGCGACATCAACGCGGGCAAGGGCAACGCCGAGTTCAAGGAAAACGGAACGGGCGAGGCCACCTTCACGTCCGGCGGCAATGGCAACATTGCGTTTGGCTCGACGAAGATTGCCGGCAAGGGCAGCAAGATTTATATCGCGAATTTTGCGGACAATTCGGATGACGTGTTCGGCGAGGGCGGCGGCGCGTCGTCTGGGCTGTGGGCGCGCAATACGTATGGATATCCGACGGAGACGGCGACGACGGCGGACACGATTTACATCAACACCGAGGCGGGCCCCGCCAGCATTGAAGACAAGAAGGTGTATCTGATTTACGGCTTCAACAACCCGACGGGCGATTGGCCGAAGGTGGAAATGAGCCTGAACGAGGAGTGGACCTCGAATGGCGGCAACTGGTTCCACTATGAGCTGGGCACGCTGACGACGGGCCAGCTGGATTATGTGATTGCGGTGGAGCATGTCGCGGACGGCGTGACCAACACCTTCTGGGACAACAACGGCGGCGGCAATTACACGATGCAGATTTACGAGGCGCCGGAGCCGGCGAATTTTGCGTTCAAGAGCGTGGCGGCGAACCCGGTGAATCCGTCGCCGGACACGAGCGTGACGGTGACAGTGATTCTGGAGTCGGAACCGGAGGTGGATACGACGGCGATGGCGGCGCGGATCGGGTATGATATTTATGATCCGAAGACTGGACCGAAGGAGACTTGGCAGACCTTTGCCATGACCCGCGGCGACGAGACGGAGCACGAGGGCAAGACGATCAACACCTTCACCTATACGGTGAGCAGCGGGCTGGTCGGCGGCCACGTGATGAAGTATTACATCGCGGCGAGCAACGGCACGGCGGTGGTGTACGCGAACAACGGCGGACAGAACTATTCGGTGGTGATTCAGGATTGGCCGGCGGTGCCGGCGGATATTGAAATCAGCACATCGAACCACACGACTCAGGCGACGAGCGCGACGGTGTCGGGGACGGCGGGCGCGAACATTGCCGACGGGTTGTATTGGACGAATGCGCTGACGGGCGATTCAGCGCAGTTTGCGCTGGCAGGTCATTGGAGCGCGGCCATCCCGCTGAATGTGGGCGTGAACGAGATTACGGTGTACGGCTTCGAGGAGGGGGCGCTGACGACGGTTGCGGCGGATGAGGGCGCGAATTACACCTCGTTTGACAATGGCGATAATGAGGGTACGGGGTTCAAGGCGTGGCAGTTCAACCATAGCCAGGGGTCGGGCAGCGCGGGTGTTTTCATCGGCGACCCAGCTGCTGCGGGGATTGATGGATTTGGAACAAAAGCTTTTGGCTTCTGGGCAAATCCGGAAAATAGCGGTGCCAATGCCGAGGTGCTGCGCGAATTTGCGAATGCAATGACGCCTAGTTCGACCTTCAGCTTTGATCTCGGCCTGAACTGGGACAGCGATGTGGATGGTTCCAACCGGGGATTCAGCCTGCTGGCGGGCGAGACGGAGCTACTCAACATTAATATGGGCAAAAGCCAAGAGATTACCATCGCAGGCAATACGCTGTTTGCTGAGTATGGAACGAGCGCGATGCCGTTGAGTTTCGAATATGTGGCGGACGGCCAGATTCGCGTGTGTGGCACGGGGCGCGATGGAGTGGAGAGCTACGATCAGACGCTCTCGGTGCCTTCGGGCGCGCCGAGCAAGATGAAGTTCTACTTCAATGCAATTCAGAGCGGTCAAGAACATGATCCTCGCCAGATGTATGTGGACAACTTCAAAATTGTGTCGCAGGGGCAGGGCGCGCAGAAGCAGGACAGCGTGACGATTACGCGCGAGGACGACGGCAAGCCGCGGATTGAGTACACGGGCGAGCGGGCGGTTTCGATTGCGGAGAACGGCACGGGGTTTGTGCTGGACTTTGATCTGGCGAACGCGACGGCGGAGAGCTGGAGCGCGTCGCTGACGAAGCTGAACGGGTCGCATGTGCAGACGTGGTCGGATGTGGCCGGCGCGGCGATGAACTGGCAGTGGACGGTGCTGGCGGCGGGTCAATGGCGTTTGGCGGTGACGGCGCAGGGCGCGGGGGGCGCGGCGATTACCAGCGCGGTGGTCAATCTGGTGGCTACGGAGGGCGTCAGTTATACGCTGGGGAATGCGTGGCACTGCCCGACGAATAGCGAGCCGTATGAAGAGAAGCTGATGAGCTATCCGGTGACGCCGGATGTGGGCGACACGGTCGAGCTATATGTGGGCAACTACGATCCGCACGGCGACATGACCGGCGGCGCGCTGCTGTACCGCTGGGGCACGAGCGGGGCGTGGAGTAGCGAGGCGCTGGTGTGGGAGATCGACACCAAGGAAGGCAACAACAAGTATTGGGCGGCCAAGCCCGTGGTGCCGGCGGCGGCGAAGGGCGGCGTGCTGCAATACTACTTCAAGGTGACCTACACGGACGGAGCGCCCGCGGACACGTTTGTGGCGATGGATCCGGACCAGTCGGCCATGTATGTAACGTATCTGCGCGAGGCGGCGGCGCAGGCGACGCCGTTCGAGGTGGGGATTCGCGACGATGCAGGGCAGGAGCCGGGGTATATCTGGCATGGCGGCGATATTACGGTGGGGGACAGCGGCGCGGTGCTGATTGGGGCGAAGATCGGCTACATCAAGGACAATGTGAAGTGGGCGGACGAGGCGGTGGTCCGCTACCGCGTGACGCAGGAGTCGGCGGGGGTGATCTCCAAGCGCGGGCTGACCCGCATCCTGAAGGGCGGCAAGAGCATCAAGTCGTGGAATTCGCTGACGAACCAGGTGAGCATGAGCTACCAGGGGGTGATTCCCGACAGCAGCCCGCACGGCGACGCGATGCGCTGGGAGGCGACGGTTGCCGACACGAACCTGCTGAAGGAGCGCGCGGTGCTGGTGTATGAAATCTATGCCAAGGGCCCCAACGGGGTCTGGCGCCAGGCGGAATACAGCGCGGGCGGCGGGGCGTCAACCTTCGAGTACCGCTTGTACACGGATGGCTCGGGCGACTTGCAGGTGCGCGCGGATACTTCGGATTACAGCGGCGGCTGGAAGGCGGCGGACTACACCACCACCAAGGTGTTCATTGATGAGGCCGATGCCCAGGACAAGGTGACCATCCAGGTGCGCTACAAGGCGCCGACCAATGCCAAGAAGGTCGAGCTGTTCACCAACGTGGGCCGCCGCGACTTTGCCGACGTGGACATGAACAACGACGGCTGGCCGGACGGCATTGTGCCGCCGGACGGCAGCAGCGTGACGGCGGAGGACACGTATCTGGCGGACGCCGGCTACTGGCAGGCGATTCCGATGACGCTGGGCTCCGGCGCGTGGGAGAAGACGCTGACGGTGGACAAGTGCGGGGCGTACCGCCTGTCGGCGCGCTACCTGGCGGCGGACGCGGAGGAGGGCGAATGGACCTGGTACTCCGAGGGGCCGGAAGGCACGTTGCGCCGCGACCACGCGGTGGTGATTTCGCCGCGCAAGGCGCTGGAGCAAACCATGTATGAGTTGAGCGTGCATACCATCAAGGCGACCAGTACGCAGCAGGAAGGCCGCGGCACCTTCGAGAAGCTCTCCGAGAAGCTCAACACGAGCGGCGGCGACTTTGACGAATTCAGCATTGATTATCTGAACAAGCTGGGCGTGAACTGCCTGTGGTTCCAGCCCATCCACCCCTCCGGCGCGGATGACCGCGTGGAGAAGGACCCGGACACCGAGGAGCGCTATTGGCCGGGCAGCCCCTATGGCACCAAGAACTATTTCTCGGTCAGCGCCGATATGTCGGACACGATCAGCGAAGCGTCCGCCGTGGCCGCCTTCACCAACTTCGTGCGGCTGTGCGACCGCGCCCGGGGCGAGGGCATGGCGGAGGGCGCGCGCAGCCTCGAAACCGTCAACGTCATGCTCGACGGCGTGATGAACCACACGAGCTGGGACGCCGTCTATGGCGACGGCCTGGCGTGGGCGACCAACGGTCTGGGCGCGGCGGCGATGGCGGAGCTGGCTACTGCCTATGGCGACATTTCCGCATTGGCCGCGGGCGACCGCATTGCCACCACCGGCAAGCTGGGCATCAACTGGTATTCGAAGGCGACCGACTACTCCCAGCCGGCGACCTACTATAATACCGCCCATGACAACGACATCGGCATGGCGCCGGAGCGGGTGGACTTCGGCAAATGGGACGACGTGGCCGAGCTGCTGTACGGCAACTATTCGACGATGATCCGCTGGGACGACCGTACGCAAGAACAGAAAGATAATGGCTGGCTTACCGAAGAAACCAGCAAGATGTATAACGAGGACGACCGGTACTATTACAACGAGATGCTGCCGGCGACGAAGCTGCTGTGGAAGTACATGGCGGCCTATCCGGAATACTGGATCAAGAAGACGGGGCACTCCGGCGAGAACCAGCCGGGCGCGCGCGACGCGAACGGCGTGCTGGTGGACGACTACGGCATTGACGGGTTGCGCTGCGACTATGCGCAGGGGCTGCCGAGCCAGTTCTGGGAGTATCTGATTAACCGCACGCGTTCGCTGAAGTGGAACTTCCTGTTCATGGCGGAGTCGCTCGATGGGGGCGTGGTGGGCAAGCGCTCGAACCGCCATTTCGACATCCTGAACGAGAACATGGTGTTCCGCTTCACAGATGACAAGGTGAGCGAGCCGGCGCCGTTCCAGGCCGCGCTGGAAGAGCGCCGCGGGGCGTTCGGCAACGGGATTATTCTGCTGAACCTGACGAGCCATGACGAGCCGCTGCCGTTCGGGGATCCGTGGGCGACGGCGTCGCGCTATGCGATGGTGTCGGCGATAGACGGCGTGCCCATGATTTTCTACGGGCAGGAGCACGCGATCAGCCCATTTGCGGGAGAAGAGGACGAAATCAACAAGTGGAAGGGGTTCTATTTCTTCGAAGAGAACTTTGGCAAGTTGATCCCGCACTTCAAGAAGTGGAACCAGATGTATGTGTGGGACGACCCGGCGTATGAGGCGGGCGACTTCCGCGACTCGCGCGCGATGGCGGAGTTCTACGGGCGTATCAATCATGCGCGCCTGTCGAGCCCTGCGCTGCGGAGCAAGAACCGGTGGTTCCTGAACGATAACCCTCGCATGATGACGGTGGCCAAGTGGGAAACCCCCGGCGCCAACCCGAACGTGCGCGATGCGGTCATTGCCAGCGTGCTGTTCATGAACGAGACGGAAGACGCCACGGGTCTGACCGGCGATGCGCAGGCGTATGACCTGACGCCGTTCGCCGACAAGCTCGGCCTGGAAAACCGCGCCGACCGCTTCTACAACATCCGCAACTTGGCGGCATCCGACCCCGATGCGTTCATCTGGGACACCGCCAAGGCGGGTTCGGACATCATCACCAACTTCTACATTGGCCTCCAAGGCGGCATGGATGAGGGAACTCCGTCGCCCGCCATGGTCTGGGCCGATGGCGCTGTGGTGCAGTACCTGCAACTGGTGGATGTGTCGGACTATCCCGCGCCGGAAATCCAGGTGGGCGCGATTCCCACCGATAAGGAAGTGGGGCAAAACGTGAGCATTGCCGTCACCGCCACGGGCGATGGCGAGCCGGTGGTCACGCTGACCAATGCGCCGGCCGGTTTCGAGGACAGCTATGACGCTACAACCGCCACCCTGGCGTTTACGCCCTCGGTTGGCGGCGACTACGTCTTCTATTTCCTGGCCCAAAACCTGCGGAATGCGGCGAGCGCCACCACCAACTTCACCGTCACCATCCTTGGCGGGGTAGCCCCCGATCCCATCGAGATCGTGGCCATTGACAGCGTGGTGAGCGCGGACGGCCAGCTCAGCTTCCAGGCCACCATCGCCGCCTTGCCCGCAGGCGTGACCAGCCTGCCGGTGTATGTGGCGGATGAGGTGATTGAAGGCAAGTGGAACTGGGCGTTCGTCAAGAACGTGCCCGTCAGCGGAACCAGTGTGGATGTGACGCTCGAACTGAGCGGCGCCGACAACAAGCGCATGATTAGCCTCGGCAAGCCGCCGATTGGCATGGACTGATCCGCAGAGCGGATGCAACGCGCCAACGCGCCACCTCCGGGTGGCGCGTTTTTCAGGGGGGGGGGCGTCGCGGGCGCGGGGCGCACGGCGAACCAAGGGCACTTCTTGATGATGCGCTGAGGGGCAGCGACGGCGGGGGTGTTGGGGGGGGCGATAGCAGAAGGGGGGGGCGGACGAGACCGGGGGGAATAAAAAAGGGATCCGTGGGCCGGACCCCTTTTGCCTGAATTATTCAGGTGGCTGTAAGCTATTCGTCGAGTTCGGTGACCCAGGGGGAGGCGTCGGGATCGTCTTCATCCGCATCGTCATCGGTGTCGTCGCCATCGTCGTCCCAGTCCCCATCGTCATCGTCGTCGTCGAGCATCTGGAAGTCGAAGCCTTCCTCTTCGAGTTGGCGCATGAATTCTTGTTGTTCGGCGAGGTAGGCGGCGCGTTTACGTTCGGCGCTTTCGTTTGCGCTGCGAACCAGCGCGGCGATGTCGGCGAGGGGGAAGCGCAGGCGGGCGGAGAAGCCGTTGGGGGTGCGATAGGAGAAGGTGGCGAGGTTGCCCGGGCTGTCGGGGATGGCCTCGGCGTGGTCGGTGTCGGCGACGGAGTCGAACAGGGCGGTGTAGGCGCGCAGGGTTTCGAACATGGCGAAGAAACCCATCGAGATGCGGCCGGATTCGGGGCGGGGATAGGCCGCGGCCCAGGCGGCGATGTCGGAAATGGGTGTTGCGGTGCCGTCGAGGGCTCGATCGATGAGCTGTTCGGTGACGGCCGGTCCGCCCCCGATAGTGGAGATGGCGGCCTTGGGCAGCCAGGCTTGCTCGATGGGGATATCGAGGAAGAATCCGGCGCCGCCGATCCAGTCGGCTGCGTCGGTGAAGGTGATGCGGCAGGTGGTGCGGTCGATGGGAATGTCGCGGTATTCGCGCGGGGTGTCCTGTTGGATGGTGACCTCAAAGGGAAGGTCGGCCTTCAAGAGGTCATTGGGCACAGTTTTCGTGGCGAGTTCCGTCGAGCGGGTGTTGAGCTGGCGCATGGCGGCGGTGTCCTGGCAGGTGTACACTTGCACCAGGTTGACGGGTGTCTTGCGGGTGGGGGGCAGGAGCGCCATGGCGGCTTCGCTGATTCCCAGGGCCTGGGTTTCGCGAAGGATCTCGAGGTATTCGGCGCCGGCTTCGGCCATGGCTTCTTCGGCGATGATGGTCATGACGGCCTCATAGTAGCGCAGGTAGGCCGAGGTGAGCAGCTGGATGTCGCCCTGATGCATGGCGACGCTGAGGAGGGCGCCGGGCAAGTTGGCTACGGCGGATGTGGCGGAGGGCGATTCGAGGGTGGCGCACCAGCGCGCCAGAAGGCTGTCGGCAACTGGAACCGCGTGGGTGTGCAGGGCGAGGTTGTCGTTGGCAACGGTGAGGCCCTGGGCAAAGCTTTCCAGCTGGCGGGCAACAGCGATGTAGCCGCGGGCGTAGAGTTGGTTGAGCGCCTTGGCACGATCGCGATCGCTCTGCATGGCGTCAATGGTTTTCTCCATGTTTTCGACAAGACTCTCGCCGAGGATTTCCAGGATTTTGGCGGGATAAAGCTGGGCCGCCACGACGCCTTCGACGGGCAGGATGCCGGGCAGGCCGTCGACTTCCTCGGCCGCCAACTGGACGGTTCCACGCTGATTGGCCAGGATCAGGAGATGGTCGCGTTGGATGAAGTAGAGTTCGGTGCCGAGCGCGGTAAATGCGCCTTGGGGAGCATCCAGACGCAGAGGGGTTTCGTCGGGATCGCTTTGCACGGTCCAACCGGCTTCGATGAGTTGGGCGATGAAGTCGCTGCCGTCGTCGGGCACGGGCAGGAGAATGGCCATTTCATTTTCCTCTCCGTTTGTATTGAGCCAGAGCAAGCGGAAGGTGCCGTTGGGTTCGAGGCCCTTGCCTTCGGGGGCTTGGAGGAAGCCAAAGAGTGCTTCGCTGATGCTGTCCTGATCGAAGGGTTGCTGGATGGCTGTAGCGAATTCACTGGCGGTGTCGGCGAGGTTGTTGATGCCGCGGACTTCGACAATGCCCAGGACCGCAGCGGGGGTGGTGATGGGGAGCAGGAGGGTAAAGATCAGCAGGGTGGTGAGAAGGAGGGCGCGGGTGGTTGTTTTCATGGTTGGCCTCATGGTGTGTTTTTGGTTTTAGAATCAGGGTAGTGGGTCGGTTGTGCGATTGGAAGTGAAATTTTCGTTAGGGATGGGGGGGGCGGGGGTGATGAGTGGGGGGGAGCGGGGGAGGACGCTGTGAGACCGTGACGCCGTGAGACTGTTTTTTGGGGGACGAAGACCTCTGAGGATGTCCGTCAATCATATTTTTGTTTTTCAAGCCACCTGGGCAGACGTGTCGATGAGGGCGCAAAGGGGCGAGCCGCGTCGGGCGAGGGCTTGGAGGTAGAGGGTTTCATC
>JAAZFE010000126.1 GCA_012511885.1 Lentisphaerota bacterium
ACCCACTATCACCGCCCCCCTCCGCCGCGCCGACCCCCACCGCCCCGCCATCGACGCTAACCACCGCAAGCTCCATCCACCCCCGGGGTCCGCCCCAGGGGGCGTCTCGCCGCCTCTCAGCGCGCCTCGCGACGCCGCCTGAAAGGTCGCAAAAATCCCGCTTTCCGTTCTTGCCTTTTCCGCCCGCCTGCGATCCGGTATAATGAGCAAAATTCGGCGTAAAGGATCATAAGCATGGCGCAACTGACAGTTCACTGGGGCAACAGTCTGGAAGACTTCGCGGACCACCTGTTTGGGGAACTGACGGCAAAGAGCGCCCAAACCGGCATCAACGACATCTTCGCCCGGCGCGACTGCATCGTCGTCCCCAACCGCATCCAGCAGGCGTGGCTCCAGCACCACTTCCTCTTTGACATGCCGCGCGGCAGCACCCCGCACGTGCTCGCCAACTGCGACTTCCCCCCCTTCTCCCTCTTCATCAACGACTGGCTCAACCAAATCTCCCCCGACAACCAGCCCGGCCGTCCCGACCCCGAAAAACACTCCTTCTCCGTCAAAAGCACCCGCTGGCGCATCTTCGACTTCCTTCTCCGCGATCCCCTCGACGGCGACTTCGACCCGCTCCGCCAATATGTCCGCTCGCGCCAAACCACCGCCCCCAACTCCGCCAACCCAACCGGCGCGCGCGACCCGCGCAAATGCTTCAAGCTCGCCGGCCGCCTCTCCGCCCTCTTCGACCAATATGTCACCTACCGCCCCGCCATGATGCTCGACTGGAGCCGCGGCGCCCCCGCGGACCTCCCGCCGGAGCTCCGCTGGGAGCCCGCGCTATGGCGGCAAATCATCACAGGCGCCGAAAACCACACCTATCTCGCCCTCTACCAGCGCATGGCCGCCCACCTCCGCGACTGCGGCATCGAGCAGAAATACCGCCGCGTCTTCGTCTTCGCCCCCTCCATGATGCCCCCGGTCCATCTCCACTTCTTTCAGCTCCTCGGCGGCATCCTGCCCGTGGATTTCTATCTCTTCAACCCCGCCCCCGAACACGACTGGTTCGACCGCGACTCCCTCCGCGCCCGCGCCCTCTCCGGTAACCTCGCCGAACGGCCCGCCGACAACGACGCCCTCCTCGACCTCCGCCACCCCCTCCTCGACGCCTATGGCCGCGGCTCGCGCGACATGGCCGCCGCCGCCATTGACCTCACCGGCGGCGAAATCCACGACCTCCCCGCACCCGCCCCGCCGCCGCCCGCCGCCCTCCCCACCGTCCTCGCCGCCCTCCAGCGCGCCATCACCGACTGCGACGCCTCCCTCGAACGCACCCCCCTCCCCGCCGACGGCTCCATCCAAATCCACCAGTGCCACGGCAAAATGCGCGAAGTCCAAATCCTGCGCGACCAGCTCCTCCGCTGCTTCGACGACGACCCCGCCCTCCAGCCCCGCCACATCCAAGTCCAGATGCCCAACCTCAACGACTACGCCCCCTACATCGAAGCCGTCTTCTCCACCCCCCACCTCGACGCCGAAACCACCATTCCCTTCGTCATCGCCGACCGCGTCGCCACCGGCGAAAGCCAGGCCGCCGAAGCCTTCCGCCACCTGCTCGAACTCGCCGACAGCCGCTTCACCGCCCCCGAAATCCTCGACCTCCTCCGCTATCCCGGCATCGCCCGCCGCTTCCACCTCTCCCCCGACGACGTCGCCAGCGCCGCCGCCTGGTTCAACCAGGCCGGCATCCGCTGGGGCCAAAACCAGCGCCACCGCCAGCACAAAACCAACGCCCTCTTCGACGCCGCCACCACCTGGCAAGCCGGCTTCGACCGCCTCTTCCTCGGCTACGCCCTCGGCAGCACGCCCCCCCCCGCCCCCTTCCCCGGCCTCATCCCCTGCGACGCCGTCGAAGGCGACAACGCCATCCGCCTCGGCCACCTCGCCCGCTTCTACCACGCCCTCACGCAATTCGCCGACTTCTGCGCCGCCCCCCACCCCCTCGCCGATTGGGCGGACCAGCTCGACGCCCTCCTCTCCCAATTCTTCGTCAGCGACAACGAAACCTATGCCGACATCGCCGTCCTCCGCAGCGCCATCCGCCTCCTCCGCACCAGCGCCGACGCCTCCGACTTCGCCGGCGCCGTCTCCGTGGACATCATCCGCGACTTCCTCTCCGGCCACTTCAACGAAACCGCCGGCGGCGCCGACCTCCACCGCAACGCCG
The DNA here is from genome assembly GCA_012511885.1 of Lentisphaerota bacterium. Lineage (GTDB taxonomy): Bacteria > Verrucomicrobiota > Kiritimatiellia > CAIQIC01 > Lenti-01 > JAAZFE01. The sequence goes on from JAAZFE010000126.1 coordinate 2,216, forward strand.
TCGTCTTCAGCTCCCTCCGCCCGAGCAGCACCGCCCCCCGCCGCATCCAGGCCCTCCTCGGCATGGGCGACTCCCTCTTCCCGCGCGTCAACGACCGCCCCGCCTACGACCTCCTCCGCGCCACCCGCCGCATGGGCGACCGCTCCCCCACCATCGAAGACCGCCAGGCCTTCCTCGAAGTCCTCCTCAACGCCCGACAAAAACTACTCATCCTCTACCCCGCCTTCTCCGAAGAAGACAACGCCCGCGCCATCGAATCCGTCGCCGTCCGCGAACTCACCGAATACATCCAGCGCCGCTTCGCCCCCGCCCCCGATGCCCCCGCGCCCATCCAAACCTTCACCCACCGCCTGCAAGCCCACAACCCCGCCTACTTCACCTCCGGCTCCCCTCTCTTCTCCTACTCCACCACCGCCTGCAAAACCGCCCAAGCCCTCCTCCAACCGTCCGCTCCCGCCCCCGGCTCAACCGCCGCTCCCACCGCTGCCCAATCCCCCCCCATCATCCATGTCGGCCTCGACGAACTCATCAGTTTTTTCCAACACCCCGCCAAGCACTACTTCACAAAAATCCTCAACGCCTCCCCCTCCCCTGACGGCGAAATCATGCTCGACGACACCGAGCTCTTCGACGCCTCCCACCTCCTCAACTGGCAGGTCCGCCAACGCCTCATTGACTCCTTCGTCGCAGGCGAAGACGACGCCGCCCGCCAGCGCATCCACGAAACCTTCACCGCCGACGGCCTCTCCCCCTTCGGCACCGCAGGCGCCCAATGGTTCGCCAAGCTGACCCAGGAAGCCGCCACCCTCATCCAGGAATCCCCCACGCCCGACCTCCCCCCCCTCGCCGACATCCTGCGCGACCGGCAAACCCTCGAGCCCGCCGAACTCGTCGTCGCCCTGCCCGTCCACGGCGTCACCGTGCAAGTAACCGGCAACATCCACCTGCATCCCAAGTACGGCCTCGTGAAATTCCGCCCCTCCAGCCCCACTGCCAGCGCACGCATCGCCACCTGGCTCGCCCACCTCCTCGCCAACGCCGTCACCGCCAGCGCCCACCCCACCTCCCTCAGCGTACTGCGCGGCAGAAACAAACTCGACGCAGCCATCTTCCACCCCTTCACCTCCCCCGAAGCCGCTCAAACCCTTCTCGCCACTTACCTCGACATCTTCCTCTTCCAGGCCGCCCCCCCCCCGCGCTATACCCCCGATACCGCCTGGGAATTCCTGGAACAAAAATTCCGCAAAAATGAGCCCGACGCCATCGCCATCGACAAAGCCAAAGGCAAATGGCACAACCCCTACGGTGGTCTCGCCTACTCCGGCGAAGCCAACGCCTTCTACGCCCGCCTCTACGGCCCCGACGGCCCCTTCGAGCCCTTCGACGACTTCTGCACCGCCGCCGAGCGCATCATCCTGCCCATGTGGCGTCATCTCAACATGGAGGAACAGCCATGAGCGACTTCTCCACCACCGTCTTCTCCCCCGCCCACACCTTCACCGAGCCCCAGCTCGTCGAAGCCAGCGCCGGCACCGGCAAAACCTACAACATCCAAAACGTCTTCCTGCGCCTCATCCTCGAACAGGGCCTCACCGTCCGCCAAATCCTCGTCGTCACCTTCACCAACGCCGCCACCTTCGAACTCCGCGAGCGCCTGCGCGACGTTCTCCTCGACTGCCGCTACATCCTCGACGCCCCCCCCACCCCCGATGCCACCCTCACCCCGGAACAACAGCGCGCCAAAACCGCCGTGGACCTCGTCCGCCACCTCGACCCCACCCTCCTCAAACAGCGCGTGCAACTCGCCCTCATGGACTTCGACAGCGCCGCCATCTTCACCATCCACGGCTTCTGCAAGCGCGTCCTCGACCACTACGCCTTCGAATGCGGCCACGACCCCGACGCCGAACTCATGCCCGAACACAACCACATCATCCGCGAGGCCTGCCAGGACTGGTGGCGTCAAAACGCCTATGCCCCCTCCCCCCCCGCCCCCCCCCTCCCGTTCGATAAAATCGACGATCTCATCCGACTCGTTCAGGTCGTCTGCCGCCACCCCACCGCGTACGTCCGCGGCTCATCCCTGCCCGACACCCCCGCCATGCGCGAGGCCATCGCCGCCTGCCAAACTGTCTTCGCCGCCTTCCCCAACATGGGGGGCAACTTCATCTGGCAACCCGGCGGACTCATCACGCGAGCCAAAAAAGACACCGCCAACCTCGCCCCCCTCCAGCAAACCATTCAAGCTAACCAGGTCGAATGGGACATCTGGTTCGCCGCACAAGCCGCCCCCCCCGCCGACCACCCCCCACTCGCCAAAGCCTGGCTGTCCATTCTGAACACCCTCGCCCAGCTGCCCGATACTGGCGACGCCAAACCTTTCGTGCGACACGTCAAACACATCGCCGAGAACGCCACCGGAAATTTGAAGCTGAACCTCAAGGCCGCCATCGCCAAACAACTCTACGCCGATATCCAGCGCCGCATCCGCGATCAGTCCGTCCTCACCTACGACGCCATGCTCACCAACGTCCGCGATGTCCTGCGCGACCCCGACACCGGCGACCGCCTGCGCGCTGTCCTCCGCGCCGAATTCCGCGCCGCGCTCATCGACGAGTTTCAAGATACCGACCCCGTCCAATATGACATCTTCTGGGACCTGTTCGCCGCCCACCGCATCCCCCTCGTCTTTGTCGGCGACCCCAAACAAGCCATCTACGGCTTCCGAGGCGGCGACATCTTTACCTACTACAGCGCCAAAGAACAAATCGCCACCTCCCACCAACACTCCCTCGACACCAACTACCGCTCCGAAAAAACCCTCGTCGCCGCCATCAACGAACTGTTCGCCGACCATCCCACCGCCCTCACCTTCCAAAACGAACACATCCCCTACCCCGGCACTCTCCAAGCCAACGACGTTACCTCCGCCAAACAGTTGCTCCTCAACGACGCGCGTGATGAAAAACCCTTCCACATCTGGACCCTCACCAAAGACAACCAAGCCGAGTGGGCCAACTTCGTCGCGCGCGAAACCGTGCGCCTCCTCACCGATCCCGCCACCACCATCAACGATGCCCCCGTCCAGCCCCAGCACATCGCCATCCTCGTCAACACCCACGCCGAAGCCGCCACCGTGCAAACCGCCCTCACCGACATGGGCGTCAACGCCACCCGCCAGGCGCGCGACAACATCTTCGATGCCCCCGACGCCCACAACCTCGTGCTGCTCATGCACGCCATGCTCGAACCCGGCCAGGGCCGCCGCATCCGCAACGCCCTCGCAACCGGTCTCCTGCCCTGCTCCCTCGACATGCTCGAAGCCTATAACACCAAAGACACCGACACCCCTCATCCCCCCCCACCCCCCCCCCCCCCCCCCCCCCCCGCCCCTCCCCCC
>JAAZFE010000127.1 GCA_012511885.1 Lentisphaerota bacterium
CTAAAACCACCGCTTAGGCTTGCCAGACAGCCCAAATCCTGCCACTTTGACCCCGAGTAGCAACCCAAGGCGAGGAAACGCTAGAACAAAACCCTGGTGTTGCAATAGCTACTGGCTAACAAGGGGCAAAAACAGGCGGTTTTTGAGGAAAATGGGCGGTTTTTGGTGTTTTTGGGCGATTTTGTCAGTTTGGAAAGGTAGGGACGCCTCGCCGCAGGCGTCCGCGACACGGCGGAGCCGTGGCGAAAAAAAGTTGCTTGAAAAGTTTTCGCGGGAAGTGAAACGTTCAGGTTTTGCGTAAGGTTTCGGGATGATGTTTTCTACGCCGTGGCGGGGCCACGGCGCGGACAGCTCGGCGATCTGTCCCTACCTTTGGCGCTGCCGCGCCATGGCGACGGCGGGGAACAACCGGCGACTGCCGACAAACGGCGGAGGAGAATTGCGTGATTGCGGGAATGCGGGATTGGGCGATTTATTTTGGGAACCACAAAGAACACAAGAAACCCAAAGAATGGGGTTGAACCGGGAATGAAGGCGAATGGACACGAATGTTGCCGGAAATAGGCCAAAAATGAGCAAAAATGGGTGAAAAATGGTCAGTTTTTGGGTGTTTTTGCCTGATTTTTCGGGATTTTGGGCGTTTGGGCGGGGAAATTTGGGAGGGGGGAATTTTTGGTTTGGGGAGGGATTTTGGTATGGCCATGGAGGGGGGGATGGGGGTAGAGTGATGGTTTGAGTAGAACGCCAGGAAAAACGTTTCGATGGTCAGGAAAAAGGTCGGGCAGCGGTCATGATTGTGGTGATGCGTCAAGGTGTGGGTGCGGAGCAGGTTCAGGCGGTGCAGAATCTGGTGACGTCGTGGGGTCTGAAGCCGCACGTTAGCGCGGGGGCGCAGCGTACGCTGATCGGTCTGATTGGCGACGAGGCGCAGATGAACGCCGAGTCGCTGGCGATGCTGCCGGGGGTGGAACGGGTGATGGCGGTGCATAAGCCCTATAAGCGGGTGAGCGCGGAGTTTCAGCCGGAACGGACGGTGGTGAAGATTCCGCCGGTGCGCCACGGGGACCGGGGGTTGACAATCGGCGGGCCGGGGGTGGTGGTGATGGCGGGGCCGTGCTCGGTGGAGAGCCGCGAGATGCTGCTGGCGTTGGGGGCGTTTTTGAAGGGGGCGGGGGCGCATATTCTGCGCGGGGGGGCGTTCAAACCGCGGACATCGCCCTATGCGTTTCAAGGACTGGGGGTGGAGGGGGTGCGCTATCTGGTGGAGGAGCGGTCGGTGGTGGGGATGCCGGTGGTGACGGAGGTGATGGATACGCGCGACGTGGAAATGCTGGCGGAGTTTGCGGATGTGCTGCAGGTGGGGGCGCGCAATATGCAGAACTTTAATCTGTTGAAGGCGCTGGGGCGCTGCCAGAAGCCGGTGATGCTTAAACGCGGCCTGGCGAACACGCTCGAGGAGCTGCTGATGAGCGCCGAGTATGTGATGAGCGAGGGCAATGAGCAGGTGATTTTGTGCGAGCGGGGGATTCGGACGTTTGAGAAGTTTACGCGGAATACGCTGGACCTGAGCGCGGTGCCGGTGCTGAAGCGCGAGAGCCACCTGCCGGTGGTGGTGGACCCGAGCCACGGCGTGGGGCATTGGGATCTGGTGGCGCCGATGGCCCGGGCGGCCATCGCGGCGGGCGCGGACGGGGTGATGATCGAGGTGCATCCGGATCCGACGCAGGCGGTGTCGGATGGGCCGCAGTCGCTGACGCCGCAACGCTTCAAGGAACTGATGGGCTCGCTGGAGCTGGTGGCGCGGGCGGTGGGGCGGAATCTGGTGTAGGACGGGGCGGATGGACGAACGGTGGAATTCATGACCAAGGAACCATGCATTTCGATTTTGGGGCTGGGGCTGATGGGGGCCTCGCTGGCGATGGCGCTGCGCAAGCGGGGCTATGCGGGGCGGCTGGCGGGTTACGCGCGCAAGGAGTCCACGCGCGCCGAAGCGGTCGCGCGCGGGGTGGTGGATGAGGCGTTCGGGGATCCGGACGCGGCCGTGGAGGGGGCGTCGCTGCTGGTGCTGTGCGTGCCGGTGCGGGCGTGCGTGGAGCTGGCCGCGGAACTCAAGCCGCTGCTGAAACCGGGCATGGTGATGACGGATGTGGGGAGCACCAAAAGCTGGATTTGCCGGCAGATGGCCGGGATGCTGCCGCCGGGGGTGTTTGTGGGCAGCCACCCGATCGCGGGATCGGAGAAGCAGGGGCTCGAGGCGGCGTCGGCGGATTTGTATGAGAACGCGCTGACGGTGATGACCAGTCATTTGGACACGCCCGAGGAGGCGGTCGAGCGGGTGGCCGGGCTGTGGCATTCGGCGGGCTCGCGCACGCGCCGGATGGAGGCGGAGGATCACGACCGCCTGCTGGCGCGGACGAGCCATCTGCCCCACATGGCCGCCGCGGCGCTGGCCAAGGCGATCGGCCGCGACGCCGCCCGCGAGGTGGGCGCGTTTTGTGGCAACGGATTTTATGACACCACCCGGCTGGCGGCGGGATCGCTCGAGATGTGGAAGGACATCCTGCTGACCAACGCGCCGGCGGTGGCCGAGGAATTGCAGGCTTTCAAGATGGAGGTCGAGAGGGTATATGATGACCTGCAAGCTGGTCGCTTTGACGAGGTGGCGATTTTTTTGGAGCGGGCGCGCGAGGCCCGCACGGAGTTGTTGAAAGGCCATGGCGGTTTCGACCGCCCTGAAAAACAAGCGTAGATTGGATGTGAACGGCATGGACGTGCAGATGCAAACCCAGATTGTGCATCCGGGCGGATTCACCGGCGGCGTGGTGCGGGTGCCGGGCGACAAGAGTATTTCGCACCGGACGGCCCTGCTGGCGGGGATTTCGTCGGGGACGTCGGAAATTCAGGGCTTTTTGCAGGCGGAGGACTGCCTGAACACGCTGAAGGCGATGGAGGCCTTTGGGGCGCGGGCCTGGTTTGACGACGACGGGGTGCTTTCGATTCAGGGCACCGGGGGCAAGATGATCGAACCGGTTGGGCCTCTGGACGTGGGCAACTCGGGCACGGGCATGCGCCTGCTGGCCGGGCTTTGCGCCGGCGCGCCCATTACGGTGACGCTGACGGGGGATGAGTCGTTGCAGTCGCGGCCGATGCGGCGGATTCAGGAGCCGCTCGAACTGATGGGCGCCAAGGTCGAGCTGACCCCGGAGGGGACGGTGCCGATGACGATCCACGGGGGGGGACTGCGGGGGATCGAGTACCGCCTGCCAACGGCCTCGGCCCAGGTCAAGAGCTGCTGCATTCTGGCCGGGCTGTATGCCGAGGGGCGCACCACGGTGCGCGAACCCATCCCCACGCGCGACCATACCGAGCGGATGCTGCGGGCGGTGGGCGCGCCAATCCGGGTCGAGGGCGAATATATTTCGGTGGAGGGCTTCGGGCAGCGGGGTCCGCGGTTCATGGCGCGGCCCTACATGGTGCCGGGCGATTTCTCGTCGGCGGCCTACTGGCTGGCCGCGGCGGCGGCCATGCCGGGGGTGAGCGTGACGGTCGAAAGCGTGGGCCTGAACCTGCGGCGCACGGCGCTGCTGGACGTGCTGCGCCGGATGGGCGCCAAGGTGGAGATTGTGCGCACGTCGGCGCCGACGGACCCCGAAGTGTATGGCACGGTGACCGTGATCGGCGCGGACCTGACGGGCACCAGGGTGGGGGGCGCGGAAATTCCCAATCTGATTGATGAGCTGCCGCTGGTGGCGGTGCTGGGCGCGCTGGCGCGGGGGCAGACGGAAATCCGGGACGCCGAGGAGCTGCGCGTGAAGGAGTCGGACCGCGTGGCGGTGATGGTCGAGAACCTGCGGAATCTGGGCGCAGAGGTCGAGGAGCGCCCCGACGGCATGGTGGTGACCGGCCCGGCGCGCATCACCCCGGCCAAGAGCGTGCGCAGCTATGGCGACCACCGCGTGGCGATGAGCATGTCCATCCTATCCATTTTTGCGACCGAGCCGGTGTGCATCGGCAACGTCGCCTGTGTGAACACATCCTATCCGGAATTTTGGGAGCAACTGAGCAACCTGGGAGTGAAAGTTGAATAGAGTAATCATTGTGGCGGTGGACGGCCCTTCGGCCTCCGGGAAATCAACGGTATCGCGGCGCGCGGCGCAGGCGCTGGGTTTTGTGTATGTGGATTCGGGCGCGGTGTATCGCGGCGTGACCTGGAAATGCGTCAAGGAAGGCATTGACGTCAAGGACGCGCAGGCGGTGACCAATCTGCTGATCCGCATGAACATGGAGCTGGTGCTGCGGGACAACGCGGTGGGGTATCTGATTGACGGTGAGGATCCTGGTCAGGACATCCGCGCGGAGCCGGTGCGCGAGCGCGTGGCGGACATCGCCGCGCAGCAGTCCGTGCGCGTGTATATTGTCGAAAAGCTGCGGCTGATGACCCGCTTTGGCAATCTGGTGATGGAAGGGCGCGATATCGGCACGGTGGTGTTTCCGGATACGCCCTACAAATATTACTTGGATGCCGACCCCGAGGAGCGCGCCCGCCGCCGCGCGGCGGAGATTCAGCAAACCGAGGGCGCGGGCGACGTGAGCGAGGTGCTGGATTCGCTCCGCCGGCGCGACCAGAAGGACTCGAACCGGGCGACGGCGCCGTTGCAAATCGCGCTGGGCGCCAAGATCATTAACAGCACGGGAATGAGCATTGACGAGGTGGTGGACACCATCGTGACCGATTTGCGACAAGCTGGCGTGGCCGGCTGACCCATGATGCGCGAAGAGTTTTTTCGACAGCCATTGTACTGGGCCTCGCGCGGGGTAATGGGCATATGGCTATGGTTGAAATACCGGTTGCGGGTTCGCGGGCGGCGGCATGTGCCCCGTCGGGGGGGGCTGATTGTCGCCGCCAATCATTGCAGCTATCTGGATCCGCCGATCATGGCGGTGTGCGCGCATCGCCGGGTGGTGCATTTCATGGCGCGCGACACGCTGCTCTCGAATTTTGTGGCGCGTTGGTTTTTCCGGCGGGTGGGGGTGATTCCCCTGGACCGCACTCGCGGTGATTTAGGCGCGTTGCGCAAGGCCATTGCCACGCTCAAGGAGGACAAGGTGGTGGGCCTGTTCCCGGAGGGCACCCGTTCACCGGATGGACGCATCCGCACAGCCAAGGGAGGGATCGGCTTTTTGATTGCCAAAAGCGGGGTTCCGGTGGTTCCGCTGCACATAGCCGGTTCGTTCGAGGCATTTCCCAAGGGGGCCAGCCGGTTCCGGAAGTCGCGCATTTCGGCGCGTTTTGGGCCGGTGATTACGCCGGAGGAAATCCGGGCGGTCATGCCGGGAAAAAAAAGCGACTACGAAGCGGTGGGCGCGCTGGTCATGGAGCGGATTCGCCAGTTGGCGCCGGGGGAGCCGGGGGGGGACGCCTCCAGCGCGGTATAAAGTTCCAGGTGGAAAGTGGAATGGCCGGGGCGAAAGATTTGTCGCCCGGCATGAACAAAATGGGGATCTCGCTGGGTTAGCCTGAATCATTCAGGTTGTATCTTTCGACCCATTCATTCTCACATATTACTATTAGGGCAGGTGTCCGGTACCCCTGAAAAGGGGAGACAGAGTGGGTGTTGGCTTCCTTTTCCGATACCATCGGAATCATCTACAAAAACAAAGGAGCAACACCCGA
>JAAZFE010000128.1 GCA_012511885.1 Lentisphaerota bacterium
CTTTTCTCACCTTTGCGCTCCTGATGTTCATTACGAGAGACGTTTTTTGCTGTTTTACTCAATTGAACAGCATCTATTCGTCCAAAAACAGCAAGCTTCCCGGGTGTCCCATTTCGGAACTCAGGTGGGTGGATGGGGGGGGGAGGCGGCCATCCCGCAGGCGCGGGACGGACGGCAGAGCGATCATGTTTTTGGTGAAGCGAGGGTGGTGGGGGGGATTTTGGGTTTGATGGGCGGGGGGGATCGGCTATACTTGAAACGTAAGCGAGGATTTTTGGCGTGGTCTAATATGGAGCGAGGTGGGCGATGAAGATAACGGGCGTAATTATGGGCGGTGGCGAGGGACGGCGGCTGCAGCCGTTGACGCGGGACCGGTGCAAGCCGGCGGTGCCGTTGGCGGGGACATATCGTTTGGTGGATATCCCGGTGAGCAACTGCATCAACAGCGGGATCCGGCGGATCAACGTGCTGACGCAATTCAACAGCGTATCGCTGCATCAGCACGTGCAGGACACCTATGTGTTCGACCAGTTCCACAACGGCTATGTGAGGATTCTGGCAGCGCAGCAGACGCCGGATCACGAGGCGTGGTTCCAAGGGACGGCGGACGCGGTGCGGCGGAGCCAGCGCTATATCCTGGATTACAAGCCGGACTATATCCTGATCCTGTCGGGCGACCAGTTGTACCATATGGATTTTCGCGATGTGCTCAGGGAGCACATCGAGAATCAGGCGGAGGTGACGATTTGCACCAAGCCGGTGCCGCGCGCGGAGGCGGGGGCGCTGGGCATCATGCAGGCGGACACGAAGGGCCGGATTGTGCGGTTCGTGGAGAAGCCGGGGGATACGCCGCTGCTGGACGAGCTGCGCGTGCCGGAGGCGGGCGACAAGGAGTGTTATCTGGCGAGCATGGGGATTTATCTGTTCAACACGGATGTGCTGCTGACGATGCTCGAGGAGAAGGGCGAGGATTTCGGCCGGCACATTATTCCCGGGGCGATCGAGAAGCATGCGATGTACCGCTTTCTGTTCGAGGGCTACTGGCGCGACATCGGAACGATCCGGGCATTTTGGGAGGCGAATCTGGAGCTGGCGGATCCGCTGCCGAACTTCAACTTGTACCGGACGGGGGCGCCGCTGTACACGCATATGCGCTATCTGCCGCCTTCCAAGATCAACTGCTGCGATTTGAACCGGGCGCTGCTGAGCGACGGCTGCATTATTTCGGGGCACCGGATTTTGGATTCGATCATCGGGATTCGCGCCAAGGTGGGCGAAGGCAGCGTGGTGGAGCGCACGGTGGTGATGGGGGCGGACTATTATGACCGGCCGAATTTGCCGAAGGGCCAGATTCCGATGGGGATCGGGCGCGACTGTTTCATCCGCGACGCGATCATTGACAAGAACGCGCGGATCGGCGACGGGTGCTACATCGCGGCGGAAGGCAAGGCGGACATCGTGACCGACACGTATACGGTGTCGGACGGGGTGATTGTGATTCCGAAGAACGCGGCGATTCCCGCCGGGACGCGCATTTGAGCCAGGTTACGGGGCGGGGGCGGGGAGGGGCGGGCGGCGCCTGGGGCCGGCTTTGCGCCGGGCGGAGGGGGCGTCGCCGGAACGGGGGTTGCCCGCGAGGCGCGCGCCGCGGCAGGCTGAAACCATGCCGTAGCATTGGTGGATCAGGCGGTCCAGCTCGGCGTGCCGGGCCGGATCGGTTTGCGGCTTGAGGCTCTCGAAAGTTTTGGCGGCCTGGTTGGCGAGGTCTTCGGCGGTGTCGAGCCGGTCGAGCTGTCCCGGGTGGTGCTTGAAGGCGTTGAAGTGTTCGAGAGCCTGATTGAAGAGGCGCGCGCCTTTTTGGAAGTCGGGGGTGTCGCGGTAGGAGGGGGGGGCGGCAGGCACGGCCGGGGCGGGTGACGGCACGGCGGGAGCCGTTGGAGTTGCAGCGGCCACGGGCGGAGTTTCGGGGGGGCGGGCGGCAAGGGTTTGGCGCGTTTCGCGGATGTCGCGCACGAGGAGTTTGACGGTGGCGATATGGCTGTCGAGGGAGAAGTCGTCGGGGGTTTCGAGGATAAGCGATTCGAAGAGGCGGCCGGCGGCAATGGCCTCGTTGGCGACGGCAACCAGATCGTGGGCGGTGGCGGTTGGGGGCAGTTCCCGGTAGCGGTCGAGAGCCTGGTTGAAGAGGTGGACGGCTTCGTGGAATTGGGGGTGGTCCCAGGGCGCGGCGGAAAGATAGGCGAGGGTGTCGTCGGCGGGGGGGGGCGGGGTTGGCGCGGGCGCTTGTTCGGGCGCGGGGGATGGTGTGCCGGGCGCGGGGGGGGCGAGGGGGATGGGGTTGAAGTCGGGCAGGTTGCTGACCTGTTCGGCCCAGTAGGGCAGCCACCAATCCCGGTAGTGCCAGAGCGCGCCGCCGAGGAGGGCGGCCACGATCAGCGCGCCGACAATGAAGCCGGCGCGGCGGCGGCGCGGACGCGCGAGGGTCATGGCGTGGGCTTCGGCGCGGGTCAGGCGGATGGCCTTGGGCTTGCCGCCGGGCCGGTTGGATGGAGATGTGTCCGGGGAATTGACCATGGGGGAAGGATGGAAGAGTCGGGCGGCAAACTCAAGCGCGATTGAAGACGGAGAGGGGGCGGCTTGGCGAGTATTACGATTGTACACAATCGTAATACTGGAGGCGGGGCTTTTCTTGGGCGGGCGGGGCGGGTACAATGCGGGGCATGAAGGTGTGCATGGATATTCAGGCGGCGCTGGGCCAGCAGGCGGGGGTGGGGCGCTATGTGCGCGAACTGGTGAAGCATCTGGGACCCCTGGCGGGCGAAGACGAGCTGTCGGCCTTCTTTTTTGATTTTCAGCGGCGGGGGCTGGATTTCCGTCCGGAGGGGGTGGCTTTGCGGGGTTGCCGCTGGCTGCCGGGGCGGGTGGCGCAGGCGGCGTGGAAGCGGCTGGGCTGGCCGCCGTTTGACTGGCTGGCGGGGGGGGCGGATGTCTATCATTTTCCGAATTTCATCTGCCCTCCGCTGTCGCGGGGGAAGCGGTCGGTGGTGACGATTCATGACGTCTCGTTTTTGCGTCATCCGGAGACCACGGAGGCGAAGAACCTGGCGTGGCTGCGCGCGCAGATTCACAGGACGGCCCAGCGGGCGGACGCGATTATTACGGACAGCGATTTTTCGGCGGGGGAGATCGTGGAGCTGCTGCGCGTGCCGGCGGAGAAGATGCATCCGATCTGGCTGGGGCTGACGCCGTTTCCCGAGCCGGCATCGGCGGAGAATCCGGCGGCACGGGCGGGGGTGGCGGGGAAGTATCTGTTGACGGTGGGGACGATCGAGCCGCGCAAGAACCTTCCGTTTTTGGTGAAGGTGTTTGAGGGGCTGGCGGATGAGGATTTGTGGCTGGTGATTGCCGGCAACTGGGGCTGGAAGACGGAGGATGCGCGGCGCGCGATTGAGGAGTCGCCGCGGCGCGAGCGGATCGTGGTGCTGCCGGGGCTGGATGACGCGTCGCTGGGGCAGGTGTATGCGGGGGCGGCGGCGTTTGTGTTTCCGACGCTGTATGAGGGGTTCGGGTTTCCGCCGCTGGAGGCGATGTCGCAGGGGGTGCCGGTGGTGGCGGCGAGGAACAGTTCGCTGCCGGAGGTGCTGGGGGAGGCGGCGATGTGGGTGGAGGGGTATGAGGCGGGGGTGTGGGCGGCGGCGGTGCAGCGGGTGGTGGCGGGGGGGGAGGGGGTGGCGGCGTTGCGAGCGGCGGGGCGGGAGCGCGCGGGTGGGTTTACGTGGGGGGAGGTGGCGGGGAGGACGTGGGAGGTGTATCGGCGGGTGGCGGCGGGGGGGTGAGGCGTCGGGTGGCGGGGGGGGAGGGAGGCGTCGGGTGGCGGGGGGTGTGTGTGGAGAGGGGCGGCAAAGGATTTTGAAAAACGAGGCGGCAGAACGAAGGTCCGTCTTTTCCGCGCTGGCGCATCGAGGACGACCACTCGCGGATATTCATCCTGCGAGGGTCGCCCGCAATGCGCCATCATCGAAAAATCCGGGCGCTTATTTTGCCGGTGGAGCCCCTCGTTTTTCAAAATCCTTTGCCGCACATCCACGTGCTACGCACGGGAGAGCGCTCATGTCTTTGGTGAAACGGGGAGGACAGGGAAGCGGCACATCCAGGAACTCCCACGGTTATTTCCGCGTTGAAATCCCGCCAATCTCTTCAAGAAACCGCCAATATCCACGTCCTACGGACGGCAGTGGCGGAAAGCGC
>JAAZFE010000129.1 GCA_012511885.1 Lentisphaerota bacterium
CTTGGCGTTCTTCGCGTCTTGGCGAGAGACAATGCCTTTTCTTTGTGTTTTTTGTGTTCTGTGTGGTTCCAAAAACCAATAAGGAATGATCTTCCCTCACATCGGACGCCTCGGCGATGCGTCCCTACCTTTTTTTCGATCAATCCCCCGCTCGCCGCATCAGCGGCGTCGCGCCAGCAGCCAGAGGAACACCGGTCCTCCCGCCAGCGCCATCAGCGCCCCCACCGGCACCTCGACGGGCGCGGCCGCCCACCGCCCCAGCGCGTCGCACCCCGCCAGTATGCACCCCCCCGCCAGAAATGAAACCGGCAGCACCACCCGCATATCCGCCCCCAGCACCCGCCGCACCGCGTGCGGCGCCAGCAGCCCCACAAAACCGATCGGCCCGGCCACCGCCGCCACGCCCGCCGCGGCCAGCCCCGCCCCAACCGCCGTCCACTGCCGCACCCGCGCCACCTCCACCCCCTGGCCCGCCGCCATCGCCTCGCCCAGGCCCAACGGATTATACTCCCGCGCCAGCGCCGCCAGCACCCCCACTCCCGGACCGGCCACCAGCGCCAGCGCCCCCACCGCCCGCCAGTCCGCCGCGTCCAGCCCCCCCAGCAGCCACCGGTGGAAACCCGCCAGTTTGTCCGGCGACACCAACCCCGAGGCCGCCATGATCGCCCCTCCGCTAATCACCCCCACCGTCACCCCCGCCAGCAGCATCGTCGTCGTGCCGCCCCCCTGCCGCCGCGCCACCGCCAGCACCAGCGCCAGCGCCCCCCCCGCCCCGATCAGCGCCAGCAACTGCGCCGTGTTCACAATCCCCGCCTCCACCCACAGCCCCGGACACATCCGCGCGACAAACGCCCCCAGGCCGGCCCCTCCCGCCATCCCCAGCGTCCACGGCTCGGCCAACGGATTCCGAAACGTCACCTGCAGCGCCGCCCCGGCCATCGCCAGCGCCCCCCCCGCCAAAAGCCCCAGCCAAACCCGCGGCAGCCGCAACTGAAAGAAAATCCGCGCGTACGGTCCCCCCGCCCCCCCCCGCGCAAAAATGGCCCGCCAATCCAATTTTTCAGCCCCAATAAACGGCAAAATCACCGCAAAAAGCACAAAAACGGCCAAAAATAGCCAAATTTTACGGTTTTTGATCATTTTTTCGCCAAAATCACCGGTTTTTCGGTCGTTGGGTGCCGGATCACCTCGAGATGGCGTCCATAGACCGCCAGCAGCCGTTCCTCCGTCAACACCGCATCCGGCGGGCCGTCGGCCGCAATTTGGCCCGCCTGCATCAAAATCACGCGCTCGCAGAACAGCGCCGCCAGATTCAGATCGTGCAGCACCATCACCAGCCGCAGCCCCTCCGCCGCCCGCTCCGCCAGCACCCCCATGATGGCCGCCGCCTGGCTCGTATCCAGCGCCTGCGTCGGCTCATCCAGCAGCAAAATCGCCGGTTCCTGCGCCAGCGCCGCCGCCACCCACGCCCGCCGCCGCTCCCCGCCCGACAACTGCGAGAGCCGCCGCCTCCGCAAGGCCGTCATGTCCGCGGCCGCCAGCGCCCGCTCCACCGCCGCGCAATCCGCCGCGCGCTCCAGCTCGAGGCTCCCCCCGTGCGCGTGCCGCCCCATCGCCGCCACCTGCGCCACCGTATAATCGAAAAGCGCCGGGCACTCCTGCGGCAGATAGCCCAGCCGCCGCGCGATGGCTCGACGGCTCATCCGCGCCAGACCCTTCCCCTCCAGCCGCACCTTGCCGCGGCCCGGCCGCCGCAACCCCGCCGCCACCTCCAGCAGCGTGCTCTTGCCCGCCCCGTTCGGCCCCACGATGGCGCAAAGCCCCTCCCTGCCCAAATCCAGTTCCGCGATCCGCAGCGCCCAGCCGCCCGCCTCATAGGCAAACTCGATCCCCCGCAGCTCCAGGACGCCCGGCGTCATACTCACTCCGGCTTGGCGGCCGCCCCTCCGCCCTCCGCCGTCGGCGTCACCGCCAGGCGAATGTGAATATCCCGCAACTGCTTGTCATCCACCTGGGCGGGCGCATCCATCAGCAAGTCAACCGACTTCTGGGTCTTCGGAAAAGCAATCACGTCGCGAATGCTGTGCCCGCCCGTCAGCAGCATCACGAGACGATCCGCGCCAATCGCCAGCCCGCCGTGCGGAGGCGCGCCATACTCGAGCGCCCGCAGCAAGTGGCTAAACCGGCTCTGCACTTCCGCTTCCGGTAACCCCAGCACCTTGAACATGCGCGCCTGGAACTTCGGATCATGAATCCGGATGCTGCCGCCGCCCAGCTCCGTGCCATTCAGCACGATGTCATACGCCTGCGCCCGCACCTTCTCAGGCGCCGTCTCCAGCAGCTCCACATCCTCGGCCAGCGGCGCCGTAAAAGGATGGTGCACGCTTACCAGCCGCCCCTCGTCATTGCGCTCAAACAACGGAAAATCCGTCACCCACGTAAACCGGAACACATCCGCGGGAATCGCCTCAGCCAGCGCCCCCGCCAACAACCGAATCCGCCCCAGTACCGGCAGCGCCTTCTCGGCCTTGTCCGCCGCAAACAAAATCAGGTCGCCCGCCTCGATCCCCAGCGCCTCCTGCAGCCCGGCCCTCTCCGCGTCCGAGAAAAACTTAACAATCGGCGATTTCCACGTGCCGTCCTCCTGCACCCGGATATATGCCAACCCGCCCAGCCCGCCCTCCCGCGCCAGCCCCGTCCAATCCTCCTCCACCGTCTTAATCGTCGCCTGCGCCAGCCCCTTGGCATTCACCGCCTTCACCACGCCGCCGGCCTCCAGCACGCGGGCAAACACCTTGAACGCCGTCGCGGAAAACACCTCCCCCAAATCCACAATCTCCATGCCAAAACGCAAATCCGGCTTATCCGTGCCAAAGCGCTCCATCGCCTCGCGCCACGTCATGCGCGGCAGCGGCAGCTGCGGCGCTGGCAACTCCGCCGCCGCCATCACCCGCGCCAGCATGCCATCCACCATCGCCATCACGTCATCCGCGTCCACAAACGACATCTCCACATCAATCTGCGTAAACTCCGGCTGGCGATCCGCCCGCAAATCCTCATCACGGAAGCAGCGCGCGATCTGCACATAGCGATCCAGCCCCGCCACCATCAGCAACTGCTTATACTGCTGCGGCGCCTGCGGCAGCGCGAAAAACATCCCCGGTATCACCCGGCTTGGCACCAGATAATCCCGCGCCCCCTCCGGCGTGCTCTTCGTCAAAATCGGCGTTTCCACCTCCACAAAGCCCTGCTCATCAAAATACGTGCGCGCCGCCTGCAAAATATGATGACGCGCCATCAGCGCCCGTTGCATCCCCGTCCGCCGCAAATCCAAATAGCGGTACTCCAGGCGCAAATCCTCGCTCACCAGCTCCGCCTCGCGATCCTCCAGCGGAAACGGCGGCGTCAGCGCCTTGTTCAGCACCTCAATCGCGAGCGATCGCACCTCAATCTCCCCCGTGCCAATCTTCACATTCACCATCTCCTCCGGACGCCCCCTCACCTCCCCCTCAATCCGCACCACAAACTCGCTCCGGCAGCTCTGCGCCGCATCCCACGCCGCCGCCGAATCCTGCGGATCAAACACGCATTGCGTCAGCCCGTAACGGTCGCGCAAATCAATAAAGATCAGCCCCCCATGATCCCGAACGCTATCCACCCAGCCGCACAGAGCCACCTGCGCCCCGGCATCCGCCGCGCGCAACTCGCCGCAAGTATGTGTCCGCATGCTCATCCTCATCATCCTCCTGCACCATGGCAAAAACCCGACTCTACCCTCCCGCCCCCCTCCGGGGCAAACTTTTCCACGACAGCTTTCCCATCATCCCGCGCCGGTTTGGGGTTGGCAAGCCCCCCCCGTCAGGCCTACGGTGCGGGTTATGCGTCACCGTCGGCAAATCCTCCTGCGCGCGCTCGCGGCCGCTTGGCTCGCCTTGGCCGCCCGGCAGGCCCCCGCCGCCTTCCCCTCCCCCGACGACTGGCGCGACCTCAACATCTACCAAATCTTCACCGACCGTTTTTACGACGGCGATCCCTCCAACAACAACGCGCAATCCGACGCGCGCTACAGGCCAACGGACTCCCGAAGCATTCACGGCGGGGATTTCAAGGGCATCGAACTCAAACTCGACTATCTCCGCTCCCTCGGCGTCAACGCCATTTGGATTTCCCCCATCGTCCTCAATGTCGGCGGCTCCGCCTATCACGGCTACGGCGCGCACAACTTCTATGAGCTGTCGCCGCCGTTCGGCACGATGGCCGACCTCACCAACATGGTCGCCGCCGCCCATGCGCGCGGCATCTATGTCATCGTGGACATCGTCTGCAACCACCAAGGCGACCGCATCAGCAGCCGCGACTCCGGCTATCCCGCCTACAAGCCTTCCGGCTACAACCTGCGCTGGACCCGCGACACCAACCGCTATCCCCCCCCCTTCAACGATCTGTCCTACTTCCACAACTACGGCAACATCGGCAACTACACCGACCCCGAACAAATTCTCGGCGAGCTGAGCGGCCTTGACGACCTCCGCACCGAGGATGCCTATGTCCGCTCCAACCTCGTCGAAATCTACAAATACTGGATCCGCGAAGCCGATGTGGACGGTTTCCGCATTGATACCGTCAAGCATGTGGAGATCGGTTTATGGCAGCACTTCAATCCCGCCATCCGCGATTACGCCGCATCCCTCGGCAAGACCAACTTCTTCCAGTTCGGCGAGGTCTATGACGGTTCCGAGCAGAAATGCGGCTATTATACGGGAACGAAGGCGGGGGGGGCGTACTGCCAGGATTCGACGCTGGATTTTCCGCTGTATTACCGGGCGGACAGCGTGTTCGCCCTCGGCACCGGCAACACCAAACAGATTCAGGACCACTACGCCAACATTCCCGCCAACTTCGCGCCGGCGGCACAGGACCGCCTCGTCACGTTCCTGGACAACCATGATGTGCCCCGTTTTCTCAGTGCCGGCAAAGCCAACAACGACACCAACCGCCTCGTCGCCGCCCTCAGTTTTCTGTATTCCTCGCGCGGCATTCCCTGTCTTTACTACGGCACCGAGCAGGCCTTCAGCGGGGCGGGCGATCCGAACAACCGCGAAGACATGTTCTGGGGCAGTTTCGGTTCCGGGCCGTCGGCGAACCGGGACAACTTTGATTTTACGCATCCGCTGTTCCGCCATGTGGCGCAGCTCAACAACTTCCGGCGGCTGTATCCCTCGCTGACCCGCGGCACGCATGTGAACCTTTGGAACAACCCATCCGGTCCCGGGCTTTTCGCCTACGCGCGCCGGCTGGGCGGCGAGGAAATCGTGGTGGTCCTCAACACCGCCACCAGCACCCAAACCCTTGCCGCGCGTCCTACGACCTATGCCCCGGGCGCCGTCCTCGTCAACCTGTTCAACACCAATGAAATCCTCACCGTCACCTCTGGCAACGACGGCTTCCCCTCCGTCACCATGCCCGGCGCCTCCGCCAAAATGTTTATCGCGCGCCATCTGTGGAAGCCGCTGGATCCCGTGGTCGAGGATCAGAGCCCGGCGCACGGCAGCACGAATGTGGTGGCGGGAGCGCCCATCACATTGACATTCAGCCAGCCAATGGACGCGGCATCGGTGGAAAGCGCGTTCAGCATTCAGCCGCTTGTTGCCGGAAGTTTCAGCTGGTCGGCGAACCAGACGGAGATGACCTTTGCGCCGTCGGCGGGATTCGGCGCGCGCACGAATCGGGTCAGGCTGGCGGCGACGGCCTACTCTCCCGAAAGCAGCAACTCGTTCACGGCGTCGTTTGAAACCTTTTTTGTCGCCAGCACAGCGCCGGTTGAGGATACGGTTCCGCCGACGGTTCAACTGCTGACGCCGCCAGCGGGCGAGCAAGTAAGCGGCGGACTGCTGATTTCCGGCACGGCGAGCGACAATGTGGGAGTGGACCGGGTGGAAGTGCGTCTGGACAACCAGGCATGGGTCACAGCATACGGCACGGAAAGCTGGTCGTATCCACTGGACAGCGAGAGCTTCCTGAACGGGACGCACCAGATTCAGGCGCGGGCGCGGGACGAGGCGGGGAATGTGTCCACCACCGCGAGTGCGACGGTGCGGTTCTTCAACATCCCGGCGGACTATGTGCGGCGGATCAGCGCGGGCAATCCCAGCGCGGTGACGAATTGCGACGGGCAAATCTGGATGGCGGACCAGGAGTACACCCTCGGCGGCTTCGGATATCAGGGCGGAAGCGAAGGGCATATCGGCGACACGATTGACAATGTGTGCGAACAGGCGCAGTCGCTGTATCAGCGGGAGCGCTACAGCAGCAACGATTCGACGAGCTTCCGCTATCTGTTCGACTGTCCGCCAGGTCTCTACGCGATCGAGTTGCTGGAGACGGAGACGTGGGTCAACGAGGCCAATGCGCGGTTGTTCGACATTTATATCCAGGGCGAACTGGCGCAGGAGGATTGCGACATCTTCACACTGGCGGGTGGTCAGCGGCTGCCGTTGAGTCTGACCTATACGGCAACGGTCGCCAGCGCGCGGCTGGAGATTGAGTTCCGGCCGAAGCAGGTGGAGAACGCGCGGGTGTCCGGAGTGTCGGTGGAGAAAATTGCGGACCTCGACACCGACGGCGATGGCATTCCCGACTGGTGGACCCTGGCCTACTTCGACCACGCCACCGGACAGGAGGGCGACAGCTCTCGCGCCGGCGACGATCCCGACAACGACGGCCTGAGCAACCTCCATGAATTCCTGGCCGGCACCGATCCCGCCGACCCCGGATCCTGCCTCCGTATCAACAGCCTCGACCACGGCGCCCAACCCGCCTTCCGCTTCAACACCGTCTCCGGCCGCTCCTACAACATCCAAGCCACCCGCGAGCTATCCAAAACCAACAACTGGATCCTCCTCCGCCAAAACATTCCCGGCAGCGACGCCCCCGCCCTCTTCACCGACACCAACCAACCGCCCTTCCGCTTCTTCCGCCTCCAGCTCGACCTGTACTAATCTTCTAATTTTTATTCCAAAAACACTTGCCCCCTGCACGGCAGGCACCTATGCTCCCCCAGTCAACCTATCAAGCAAGGAGAATAGTCATGGCAAAAATTGATTTTGGCGGCGTCATCGAAGAAGTGATCACCCGCAAAGAGTTTTCTCTCGCCAAGGCCCGGCGCGTCCTCAAAAACGAAACCGTCGCCGTCATCGGCTATGGCGTCCAGGGCCCGGCCCAATCGCTCAACATGCGCGACAACGGCATCCGCGTCATCGTCGGCCAGGACCCCAGCTTCAAAAACGACTGGAAGCGCGCGGTCAAAGACGGCTTCAAACCCGGCGAAACCCTCTTCGACATCGAAGAAGCCTGCGCGAAAGGCACCGTCATCATGATGCTCGTCAGCGATGGCGCTCTCAAGCACATCTGGCGGCGCGTCGAGCCCCATCTCACCCAGGGCAAGGCCCTCTACTTCTCCCACGGCTTCGGCTGGGTCTATCGCGACCTCACCGGCGTCAAGGCGCCCAAAGATGTTGACGTCATCCTGGTCGCCCCCAAGGGCTCCGGCACCTCCGTGCGCCGCAACTTCCTCGCGGGCGTCGGCATCAACTCCAGCTTTGCCGTCGCTCAGGACGCCACCGGCAACGCCGTCGAGCGCACCCTCGCCATCGGCGTCGCTGTCGGCTCCGGCTACCTCTTCCCCACCACCTTCGAAAACGAAGTCACCTCCGACCTCGTCGGCGAGCGCGGCGTCCTCATGGGCGCGCTGGCCGGCATCATGGAAGCGCAATACGACGTGCTCCGCAAAAACGGCCACTCCCCCTCCGAGGCCTTCAACGAAACCGTCGAAGAACTCACCCAGAGCCTCATCCGCCTCGTGGACGAAAACGGCATGGACTGGATGTACTCGAACTGCTCCGCCACCGCCCAGCGCGGCGCGTTGGACTGGAAGCCCAAGTTCAAAAAGGCCGTCGCCCCGGTCTTCAAGGACCTCTACAAGGCCGTCAAGAGCCAGGCCGAGGCCAAGCGCGTCATCCGCGTGTGCGGCGCGGCCAACTACAAAGAAAAACTCGACGCCGAACTCGCCAAGATGGGCGACTCCGAGATGTGGCGCGCCGGCGCCGCGGTTCGGGCCCTGCGACCGCGCGAAAAAGCCCGCCACAGCACCGTCGGCGTCGGCGGGCGCGGCAAAAATTAATCCATCCCGGCCCTCCCCGCCTGCCGCCCCGCGGCAGGCGTTTTTTTATCCCCCACCCCATTCGCGCACGCCGTCCTCAAAATTTGATGCGTACCCGGTTCGCCGTGCGTCCCGCGCCTGCGGGATGGCAGTGCGGCAAAGGATTTTGACAAAACGAGAGGCGTTCATGGCTTGCCGTCCGCAGGACGTGGCAGTGCGGCAAAGGATTTTGACAAAACGAGGGGCTTTCCCGGCAAAATAAGGCGCGAATTTTTCGATAATGGCGCGCCGCGGACGACCCTTGCTGGATGAATATCCGCAAGGGTCGTTCTCGGCGTGCCAGGGCGGAAAAGACGGGCCTTGGTTTTGCCGCCTCGTTTTTCAAAATCCTTTGCCGCCCCCCTCCCCCTTCCCCCCCCCCACTCACCGCCCGCCGCCGCCTCGCCCCTCCACCTCATCCACATACCGCTGCCACTGCGTCCGCGGCCCACCCCCCTCCACCTCCACCGCCACCGGCACCTCCCCCCCCGGCCGGTCAAATCCATCCACATACCGCTTCCGCGCCTGCAACTCCTCCAAAAACTGCTGATGCACCCTCTCCGCCCGCAACCACAACTGATTCAGCGCCACCTGCCACGTGGCATCATCCAGGGGGCGCAGCTCCGCCGAGGCGCGTCGTCGCCGCAACCACCCGGTTTTTTCGACCGGCGCCTTCCCAAACTGGTCAAAATACGCCGCGTACCCCGCCAGCACCTCCTGCAACCGGGCCGGCGCGCCCACCCGCAGCCCCTGCACCTGCAGCGACAACGCCGCCGCCAGCGGCGCGACCCACTCCTGCCCGCGATACTCGATCAAGTCCCGCGCAAACAGCTCATCCGGCACCTCGAAGGGCACCCCCGACACCATCGCCCGCGGCCGGAAAGTCAGACACGCCAGCAGCGCGTTCTCCAGTTGCAGGCTGCGATCGCTCCACGCCTCGATGGTCCGCGTCCGCGCCCGCTCGCCCAAAAACTCGCGCCAGGCCGTTTCCGGATGCCCCCCCGCCACCGCCGCGCAATTCGCGCGCACCCAGGCCGCGTCAATGGCCTGCCGCGTGCCCGCCGCCTGGAACAGTTCGCCCCAGGCCCGCGCGTCCTCCTCCGGGAACAGGAACTCGACCGCCGCCGCGGCATAGGCCTTCTCGCGCCAGCGACCCGGCGGCATCGTCTCCATGCGGATGATCTTGGCCAGGCTCATGTGCCGGCCGTCCGCCATCTCGCGCGCCACCCAGTCGCGGTTGCGCGACCGCAGCGCAGCCTGCGTGTTCTGCACAATCCCCGCCGAAATCCATTCCGGCACGACCGCCCCCATCCCCGCCTGCTGCGGTGGCGGCGTGTGCTGCGCCGCGTAGCGGTTCAGCAGCAGCCAGGCCACCGCCTCGAGCAGATCCTCGCCGTCCAGCCGATGACGCTCCGGCGCCACCACCCGCTGATAAAACCGCCCTCCATCCCAACCCTGCATCCTCAGGATTTGCGCGTCCGGTCCCGACGAACTCTGGATCATCACCCCCAGCACCTGATCCCGGCTCATCGGCAGCGCCATGCCCGTGTGACGCTCGATCTGCGCCGCCAGATCCGCCAGTCCCTTCGCCATCACCATGTTCTCGGCCGCGCTCAACCCCGACACCACAAAACGCCGGTCCGCGCTATAAATCGAGGCCTGCCCCGCCCGCGGCGCGACCGCGCCGCCGCCCGGCGCCTGCGCCCACGCCCCCCCCGCCGCCAGCCAACCGGCCAGCAGACCGCACACCATCTGATGCCAAGCCTTCATCCGCCTCATATCGGCCGGAACCGCACCCGCCGCGGCTGATCCGCCGCCTCACCCAGCAAACGCCGGCGCTGCGCCTTGTAGCCCTCAAAGTTGCCCTCAAACCACGTCGTCGTGCCATCCTCCTCAAACGCCAGAATATGCGTGGCAATCCGGTCAAGAAACCAGCGATCGTGACTCACCACCACCGCGCAACCGCCAAACGATTGCAGCCCCTCTTCCAAAGCCCGCAGCGTGGTCACATCCAGATCGTTGGTCGGCTCATCCAGCAGCAGCAGGTTGCCGCCCCGCCGCAGCAGCTTGGCCAGATGCACCCGGTTGCGCTCGCCTCCGGACAGCTCGCCCACCTTCTTCTGCTGGTCCGCCCCGCGGAAATTGAAGCGGGTGCAATAGGCCCGCGCGTTCATCGGCTTGCCGCCCAAATCGAGCGTCTCCTGCCCGCCGCTGATCTCCTCGAACACCGTGTTCTCCGGGTTCAGCTCATCGCGCAACTGATTCACATAGGACACCTCGACGGTCTCGCCAATCGTCAGTTGCCCGCCGTCGGGCTGCTCCTCGCCCATGATCATACGCAGCAGCGTCGTCTTGCCCGCCCCGTTGGGGCCGATCACCCCCACAATCCCCCCGCGCGGCAGATCAAAATTGACCCGATCCATGATCAGGCGGTCGCCGTACACCTTGCGCAGTCCCTCCGCGCGCACCACCAGATTCCCCAGCCGCTTGCCCGAGGGAATCTGGATGTCGAACGAATCCTCGCGCGTGTCCACCGTCTTGGCCGCCAGCTCCTCATAGCGCGACAGACGCGCCTTGTTCTTGGTCTGGCGCCCCGCCGGATTCAGCCGAATCCATTCCAGCTCGCGCTGCAACATCTTTTGGTGCGCCGCGTGCTGCTTGTTCTGCTGAGCCGACAGAGCCTGCTTGGCCTCGAGCCAGGCCTCATAGTTGCCCTTGTATGGAATCCCCCGGCCATCCTGCATCTCCAGAATCCACTCGGTCACATTGTTCAAAAAATAGCGGTCGTGAGTCACCACCACCAGCGTGCCGGCAAACTTGCGCAGATAGGTCTCGAGCCAGGCCACCGACTCCGCATCCAGATGGTTCGTCGGTTCATCCAGCAGCAGGGCGTCGGGATTCGACAACAGCAGGCGGCACAGCGCCACGCGCCGCTTCTCGCCGCCCGAAAGCCGGGCCACGCCCGCCTCGCCCGGCGGCAGGCGCAGCGCGTCCATCGCCCGCTCGATCTGATTGTCCAGATTCCACAAGTCGCGCGCGTCAATCATGTCTTGCAGATCGCCCAGCTCGTTGTTGAGTTTCTCGCTTTCTTCGGGCGACGCGGCATCGCCCAGCCGGCCGCACAGCTCGTCATAGCGGTCGAGAAGCGCCTGCGCCGCCGCCGCGCCCGCCGCCACGTTGTCCGCCACGGTCAGGTTCTCGTCCAGTTGAGGCTCCTGGGGCAGATAGCCCACCCGAATCCCCGACGCCGCCACAAACTGCCCCAGATACTCCTTGTCCAACCCCGCCATCACCCGCAGCAGCGACGACTTCCCCGCGCCATTGCCCCCGATTACTCCGATCTTGGCCCCGAAGAAAAACGATAGCGATATATCATCCAGCACCGTCAAGCGGTCATACTGCTTCGAGAGGTGCGTCAGCGTAAAAATATACTCACCCGACATGCCCGCCCGCCTTTCCCTGACAACTCCTGCCCCGCCACCCGCCCTGCACGCGCGCCGCCCTCTTGATCATGGCTTGGCCGGATGAATCTCGACCGTGACGGTCCGGTTCAACCGCCGGTTCTGGCTGGAATCATTCGGATAGGGCGCGTCGCTCAGCGCCCCCGCGCGGGTTTCATAGGTCAGCGCCCGGTTGGCCCGCGCGTAGTGGTTCAAATACTCCCGCGCCGCCTCCGCGCGCAACGCCGCCAGCTCCTGATTGTTGCGATACTGCTCCGTTGGCCGGCTCAGGGGCACGTCATCCGTATGCCCCACCACCACCACCCGCGCCCCCGCCTTCATGGTCACCAGCTTGGCCGCCAGCGCCTTGAGCCCCTTGATGCCCCCGGCCGACAAATAGTTGGCCGACACAAACACCGGCTCCGTAAACTTGACCCGGTACACCCCGCCGGCCACCGTCACCTCCGCGCCCGCCACCTTCCAATCCGCCGCCACCGGCTTCGGCGCGGCCTCGGTCGCGGTCTTCGCCGGCGACTTGGCCGGCTCGCCCGGCGACTTGCCCTCCCCCTTGCTTTCCGCAAGGGCAAACAGCTCGATCTCGCGCAGGTCCACCGTGGTGCCCGGCTCCGGCTTGCCCGGACGCGCCGACCAGAACGCCAGCAGCGCCACCAGCACGATCAGCGCCGCCACCCCCGCCACCACCGGCCAGCTCAGCTCCGCGTCCGCCAACCAGTCGCGCAAACCGTCCCACGCCCGCCGCAAGGGCATCCCGCTCAGCCACCGCGAACGCGTCTTCTTCGGCGGCGGCGCCAACCGCATCCGCGGCCGCCGGTAAATCCCGGTCTTCAACACCGGCTTCGCTTCCGCGGCCTCGCCCGACGGCAGGCCTCCCCCCCCGTCCGACTCCGACAACGCCGCGCGCACCTCCGCCACCACATCCACCGGCTCGCCCGCCGGCGGCAGCACCATCTCGATGTCCCGGGGATCGTCCGACATCAGGCCCGGCTCCGGCTTCGGCAGCGTCACCGGCGGCGGCCCCGGCCGCTCATCCGCCCGGTCCTTCAGCGAGAGGAACAGGTCCAGTTGCAGGTCATCGCCGCCCTTGCGCCGGCTCTTGCCGGCTTTGGCGTCGGCATTCAGCCGCCCCTGCAACGCGTTGGTAAGCCTGCCCATCTCCCGCTCCCCGGCGCCCTCAGCCCACCACCAGATTGACCATCCGACCCGGAATGTAAATCTTCCGCTTGAGCTCCTTGCCCGCCAGATGCGCCTGCACCTCGGGACAGGCCAGCGCCGCGGCCAGCACCTCGGCCTCGGGGCTGTCCGGCGCGAGCTGCACCCGCCCGCGCAACCGGCCATTCACCTGAATCGGAATCTCGATGGTTTCCCGCTTCAAATACTCCGGGTTCACCGCCGGCCACGGCTCGTAGGCCAGCGTCTCCTCGTGGCCCAGCCGGTGCCACAACTCCTCCGCCAGATGCGGCGCGAACGGACTCAAAATCAGCACAAACGGCTCCAGCAGCTTCTTCGGCAGCCGCTCCCACCCCTGCGCGGCATTCACAAAAATCATCATCGCCGAAATCGCCGTGTTGAAGTCCATCTGCTCGATGTCCTCCGTCACCTTCTGAATCGCCACATGCAGCGCGTGCAGTTGCTCGGGCGTCGGCGTCTCATCGCTCAGGCGCGGCGAAAGCTCCCCGGTCTCCTCCACCACCACCAGCCGATAGACCCGGTTCAGAAAGCGGAAAACCCCCTCGACGCCCTTCATGCTCCAGGGCTTCACCTGGGTCAGCGGCCCCATGAACATCTCATAAAGTCGCAGCGAGTCCGCCCCGTACTCCTTCACGATGTGGTCCGGATTGATCACATTGCCGCGACTCTTGCTCATCTTGTCCGCGCGCGCCTTCACCACAATCTCGCGTTGCGCCTTCCAGACAAAGCCGTCACCCGCCTTATCCACCTCGGCCTCGGTCAGCCGCACTTGCTCATACTGACCGTTCGCGGTCGTCTGGTCATACGAGACCGGCTCCCCGGTCGCGGCATCCCTGAAAAGGGTATATTCCATCTCGCCCAGAATCATGCCCTGATTCACCAGCTTCCGGAACGGCTCCGCCATCGAGACCACGCCGCAGTCATAGAGCACCTTGTGCCAGAACCGCGAATAGAGCAGATGCAGCACCGCATGTTCCGCGCCGCCCACATACAGGTCCACCGGCATCCAGTACTTTTCCTTCTCCGGATCCACCAGCGCCCGGTCGTTGCGCGGATCAATAAACCGCAGATAATACCAGCACGACCCCGCCCACTGCGGCATCGTGTTCGTCTCGCGCGTGGCCGGTCCGCCGCACTTGGGGCAAACCGCCTTGACCCACTCCTCCGCGCGTGCCAGCGGCGGCTGACCATCCGGCGTCGGCCGATAATCGCTCATTTCCGGCAGCCGCACCGGCAGCTCGTCCTCCGGCACCGGCACCACCCCGCACTTCGGGCAATGCAGCAGCGGGAACGGCTCGCCCCAGAAACGCTGACGGCTAAACAGCCAGTCGCGCAGCTTATAGTTCACCTTGGCCTCGCCCACCCCCCGCTCCTCGAGCCAGGCCGTGATGCGCTGCTTGAACTCCTCCGTTGGCAACCCGTCATATTCGCCTGAATTGACCGCGACGCCGTCGTCCACATAGCCGCGCCAATCCACGCCCTCGGGCGGCTCGACCACCTGAATAATCGGCAACCCGAACTTCTCGGCGAACTCATAGTCGCGCGTGTCGTGCGCTGGCACCGCCATGATCGCGCCCGTGCCATAGCCCCACAGCACATAGTCCGCGATCCACACCGGAATGGACTCGCCATTCACCGGGTTCACCGCAAAGCCCCCGGTAAACACCCCCGTCTTCTCCTTCGTCAGCTCGGCGCGCTCGAGATCGCTCTTGGCCGCCGCCGCCGTCCGGTAGGCCTCGACCTCCGCGCGTTGCTCCGGCGTCGTGATCCGGTCCACCAGCGGATGCTCCGGCGCCAGCACCATATACGTCGCCCCGAACAGCGTGTCCGGGCGCGTCGTATAGACCCGCAGCGTCTCGCCGTTCACCGCGAAGTCCACCTCCGCGCCCTCGCTGCGCCCGATCCAGTTGCGCTGCATCTCCTTGATGCTCTCGGGCCAGTCCAAATCGTCCAGATCCGCCAGCAGCCGCTCGGCATAGGCCGTAATCTTCAGCACCCACTGACGCATCGCGCGCCGCTCCACCCGGTAGCCCTTCGCGCGCTGCTCCTCGACCTCCTCATTGGCCAGCACCGCGCACAAGTCCGGACTCCAGTTCACCGGCATCTCCCCCTCATAGGCCAGCCCCCGCTTGAACAACTGCAAGAAAATCCATTGCGTCCAGCGCACATACTCGTCATCCGTCGTCGCGATCTCCCGGTCCCAGTCATAGGAAAACCCCAGCATCTTCAACTGCCGCCGGAACGTATCAATATTCTCGTAAGTCTTCCCCTTCGGATGATTCCCCGTATTGATCGCGTGCTGCTCCGCGGGCAGGCCGAACGAGTCCCACCCCATCGGGTGCAGCACGTTCACGCCCTTCATCCGCTGATAGCGCGCCAGAATATCCGTCGCCGTATAGCCCTCCGGATGCCCCACATGCAGCCCGTCACCGCTCGGATACGGAAACATGTCGAGCACATAAAACTTCTCCCGCGTCGGATCCACCTCGTCCGGCGTGCGGAACGTCTTGTGCTTCTCCCAATAGGCCTGCCAACGGGCCTCAATGTCTGCATGCGGATACGCCATGAAATCTCCTCAATACAAAAATTGTGAATTTGACCGGCCACCATACCCCCCCCGCCCCCCGCGTTCAATGACATTCAACCTTCTGCCCCCCACCTCACACCCCCTCGGGGTCAGTCCTTGACAATTGACAATCCCCCCGCGCATCCCTCGCTTGCGTTTCTTTTGCGCGCGACAACCGTCGCGCGCTGTGGGTGGGCTCGGTGAGCCCGCCCGCCTGCCGCCCCAGCGCCCCCGACGCCCCTTTCCCGCGCGACAACCGTCGCGCGCTGTGGGTGGGCTCGGTGAGCCCGCCAGCCTGCCGCGTCAGCCCACCCTCCGACCCGTCCGACATTTCCCCGAAAACCGGCGTCACGGCCTCACGGCGTCAAGGCGTCCCCTCCCCAATCGCCCCAAAAAACCGCCCAAAAAACCAGAAACCGCCCCTTTTCCCCAAAAAATCGCCCAAAACACCCCAAAATCCGAAAAATACGCCATTTTCGCCCTTTTGGGGCCAGTTTTCGCCCATTTTCACCAATTTTCGGCTCTTTTTCCGCCTTTTCCCGCGCGACAACCGTCGCGCGCTGTAGGCGGGCTCGGCGAGCCCGCCCACCCTTCGTCGGCAGCTGCCGGTTGTTCCCCGGTCAAGGCGCGGGAGCGCCCAAAAAACGTCCCATCTTCGCACCTTTTTCTCGCCGCATAGCGGCGTCCCAGCGCCCCTCCCCGCTTCCATGCTCCCATGCTTCATGCTCGCCGCGCCAGCGGCGTCGTGTGGCTGTTCCGCCCAAATCGTGCCCAAAAAACACCAGAAACCGCTCCAAAAGCGCCTAAAACACCTCAAAATGACCCCAAAATCCGAAAAACCAGCCTTTTCGACGCCAAAACACCAATTATCAAACACCAATTATCTGGACTCAAAGGCGAAATTCGTGGACAATGAAGAAGTTGAACAAGGCTATCGGCGGCAAGCCGCCTCAGCCTCGTCACTGACCTTTGGTGAAAGAAAGGAAACACAATGGCCAACCTCTTCTGGAAGACGACAAAAGGTGCAAAGGCGCTACTCGCTACCCCATTCAAAACTGAAGAGGAGCTGGAGAAGATCGTATTCGAGAACTCGGAGCTGCTCGAAGACATATTCCTCCTCAAGCGCCAAGTGCGCGGCGGGTCGAAGTCCGGCATCCCGGACATCATTGGCATAGATAGCGACGGCAACATCTGTATCATCGAAATGAAGAACTGCGCGGTTGATGCGTCGATCATACCGCAAGTTCTTCAGTATGCATTCTGGGCCGAAAACAATCCAGACTCCATCAAATCCCTCTGGCTTGAATGCGATAATCGCCCCGACGACATGGTGCTCACATGGGAGAATGTCCAAGTCAGAATCCTGATCATCGCTCCCAACATTCTTCGGTCAACGCTCGACCTAGTTGTCAAAATCAACTACCCGGTTGACTTGATTGAAGTTAAGCGATGGGTCGAGGCTGATAACGAGATACTATTGGTCAACAAACTCGAACCAGAGCCGAAGAAAGCAACAAGACCCGTCACCGGCCAACCGGTCTATGACGAAGCATTCTACAAGACCCTCTATAACAACAAGAGCGTAGACGACTTCCTGCGCTACACAAGGGAACTCTCGGCACTCGTGAAGACAAAAGGCTGGAAACTTGAACCCAAATACAACAAGCACTACTGCGGATATAAAGCGGGCTTCTTCAATGCCTTCGGGATCAAGTTTTATGGCTCAAAGACATTCGGTTTCT
Organism: Lentisphaerota bacterium; assembly: GCA_012511885.1. GTDB lineage: Bacteria > Verrucomicrobiota > Kiritimatiellia > CAIQIC01 > Lenti-01 > JAAZFE01. The sequence continues at coordinate 17,155 of JAAZFE010000129.1, forward strand.
TTTTTAAGCTGACCGAAAAGGAAGCCAAGTCGGCCAATATCCCCATGACGCGATACGATGAGCAGTGGCGCGAGGCCGTGTACAACATTGAGCCGGATAAGACGGATGTGAAAAGATTCGCATCCCTTTGCGAAATGGCGTACAAAAAGATCAGCGGAGTATGATAATCACCGAACCAGCGGGGTAGCGAATATCGCACTCGCGGTGGGTTCGCGTCCGATAAGACGTGACGGTCAACAAATCGAACGGCATCACCAATCTGTCAGCACCCTCGCCGAGGGGTGACGTTACGGCAGGGAATTTAAAAAAAACATCGGTTTTGCACCCAAAAATCGCCAAAAACACCCTAACCTGAATAATTCATCAACATGGATGAAAAAATTGTTATTTGCTGCGGGGCAGTATGATGCGGATATTTGGATGAAAAAGTTATTTTTCATCCCTGTTGCCCTTCGGCGCGACGATTCCAACCCGTCTGCGGCGTTATTCGGGGTTCGCAGTA